>CAYREA010000018.1:0-45347 GCA_964423075.1 uncultured Rubrivivax sp.
CGAACCCTCGTATGAAGCTTGGGAAGCTGCCGTTCTACCATTGAACTACACCCGCGGCTCCCTGGCGATTCTAGTGCAGCAACACCTGCGGGCTTGCCCGGTCGGGGCCTGTGTCGCGTATTCGAAGGATGTGGCCACACGGGCCTGGTGCCTAGACTGAGGCCAGCGCGGCATCCAGCGCGACCACCCCGGAGTTGTCACGTGACAAGCACCAGTGCCACCATCGAAAGCCTGCTCTCCTACAGCTGGAACGACTGGGTCGTGACGCAGCAGGAGATGCGCCGCATCGTCACGGCGCTGGGCGCCGATCCGAGCCCCGACGCGACCATCAAGGCGCTGCACGGCAGCGGTGGCCTGCTGCGCCTGTATGTGCGGGTTGATGAACCCGGCTTGATCCGCCAGGTCGTTGCGGTGGTCGCCAGCCGCGCCGGGCCGGCTGCGGCCCTGCTGGCACGCAAGGACCTGATCCTGGCCAAGGTCAACAACCCCGTGATGACCCGCACCGGCGCCTGGTCCGGCTTTCCGGTCGAAGCCTTTTTCGACATCTGCCACAACCTGGGCCGGCAGAGCAATGCCTTGGGCTTTTCGCTGCAGCGTGCCGCGCCGGGTGCACCGGTGGCAGCGCCGGCCAGTTCGGCGAGCCCGTTTTCGGGCGTCGGCGCCACGGGGCGCAACCCGACCACGCACGAGATCGGCGTGGTCGACAAGCTGGCGCTGGCCGCCAACGCGTCTGCCACCGTGGCCAGGTACTCCAACCCGATACCCGGCAGCCTGCGCGGCTACCTTGCCACGCTCAGCCCGTCCGACAAGCTGGCGCAGGCGCGTACGCTCGTGCGCCAGCCGATCAGCAGCGTGTTCCCGGCCGCCTACCCCGGTGGCCTGCCGCAGCGAGCCCAGGTGATGTCGGCCGCCGGCGCGCTGCACCAACTCGAGCCGGAACTCATCGCGGCCATCATCCTGGCCGAACAGCGCGACCAGTCCGGCAACGAGGATGCCAAGGACTACGTCGCCGCAACCTCGCTGCTCTCGGGCAACACGTCCATCGGCCTGGGGCAGGTGGTCGTTTCGACGGCGCGAAAGAACGATCTCTTCGCCGATCTGTTGAGCCTGCCGGTGCGCAAGGCCCTTGCGCACGACGGCATCGCCACCCTGCTGGCGTCCGACGAGTTCAACATCTTCGCCACCGCGCGCTACATCCGGCAGGTTGCGGATGACGCCACGCGCAAGGCGGCCGGCCGGCTTGCAGGCACCTTGGCCGCGTTCCCCGCGATGCGCCTGGGCGCTTACGGGGGCCACTCAAGCACCTGGCCGCGCGACAACGTCCTGGCATTGGGGTCGGAGTACACCTCCAGCCCTTGGGATGATCGCCTGTCAACGGGTTGGGCAGACTTCGTCGGTGATGCCTACGATACGTTCAAGTCTTCAGGCATCGTGTTCCCATGAACAACCGTCGAGTCGCACTGAGCATGCTGGGCAGCCTGCTGCTTGGCTGCAGCGAGGAAAAGGCCATGAACTTCGGCGAAGATCTGCGTCACCCCAACGGCCTGCGAGTGCCCGCTCCGGGTGGATTCAACATCGGTACTGGCGAACACGGATACACCTTCGTCGAAACGGCTGCGGTGCGCAGCCCACGCCGCATCGAGGTCCGGCTGAGCGAACAAGCTCCCGCACTGCCAGGCACGCGGCAGCGCGAGCTTGGCGGCGTGACGGTGCGTTTCGCCGTCAGCGAACTGGGCTCCGGTTCAGGTGGCACCGAGTACGAATTGCGCGCCGTCAAGGCGCAAGGCGCCCGCTGGCTGCTGCTGGTGGCCACGGAGCAGGCCGAGGGCGGCGAGCCGGCCTTCGGCATGGCCTGGTCGTTGATGGCGCGCGCCCGCCTGCAGACAGCTTGACTCAGCTCAGCGCCATCGGGCGCTGAGCGCTCAGCTGGGCGCTTGGGCTGAAGGCGCCTCGGGCGGCCAGTCGAGCTGCCCGCTGCTTTCGAAGCGGTGGCCGCCCAGCAGCCCGCCGGCCAGTCGGCCGCGTGCGGCGTAGTCGATGCGCACGCGCGGGCTGTTGCGCTCGCGCGCGAACGACAAGGCCTGGCGAATCATCGCGCCGGCCGAGATCGTCACCGGCACCGAGACGATGAGCTCGCCGAAGCGCGGGATGCGCCCGGTCTCGGCGCTGACGCCGCTGGCGAAGGACATGCCGCGCAGGTCCAGGTCGAGCGTGGCGCCGTCGAACTCGATGGCCTTGTCGGTCGGGTTCTGCACCCGCAGCTTGACCATCATGCGCACTTCCAGGCCTTCACCGGCCAGTGCTTCGACGTTGACCACCGACACCTTCAGCGGCTCGGCGCCTGTGAGGCCGGCGCAGCCCGCCAGGCCGGCGCCGGTGGCCAGCAGCAGCCAGTGGCGGCGAGTCGAAGCGGTGGGCTTGTTCATGGCGGGGTTCCTGGTGGGGGTGAGGGGACCTGGGTGGCGGCCAGCGTGGCGCGGGCTGCGGCCACGAAGGCGGGCTCGGCCAACTCGGCACGCTGCAGCGCCCTCTGCGCCGCGGCACGGGCGCCGGTGGCATCGCCCAGACTGAGTCGGATGCGGGCCAGGTTGTTCCAAGCCACCGCGCTGTCGTGGCGCTGCGCCACGGCATCAAAGGCCTGCGCCGCAGCCGGCAGGTCGTCCGCGGCCACCAGCGTGTTGCCGAGGCCAATGCCGGCCAGCAGGTTGCCCGGCCAGCGCTGCAGCAGCGCGCGGTAGGCACTGGCGGCCTGGGCCGGCGGCGCGCTGCGTTCGAAGCCGATGGCGCCTTCCACCGCATCGGCCTCGCGCGCGGTGGCAGGCAGGCGGCCCGGTGGCAGGGCGGCAAAGGCCCAGTGCCCGCCACGCGCCCACGTGTATTCGAAGGTGCGCAGCGGCAGGCGCTCGCGTTCGGTGGTGCCGCTGCGCAGGATGACCTCGCGCGTGGTCAGGTCGTAGCCGACGAGCACCGCGTAGTGCCAGCGCGGGGCGATGTCCAGGCCCAGGTTCTGCAGCACCACCACGGCATGGCCGGCGGCCACTTCCTGCAGCAGTGCGTGCAGTTCGCCGGGCAGCTTCGTGGCCACGGCGCCCTGGCGGCGCGTGGCGCCGAGCATCTCGATCTGCAGGCTGCCTTCACGCGCCGGCAGGAACACGGCGTCGGCAAGTTGGTCGGGGTCGGCCTGGAGGCCGACATCGGCCAGCGCCGTGGCCAGCGCGGCGGGGCCGCAGTGGTAGCGCGTCTGCGGGAAGAAGGGCACCTCGCGACGCTCGGCCTGCACGGGCAGGCCGGCGGGGGTGCTCTTCAGCAGCGCCGCCGTCTGCGGCGGGTTGCCCAGCAGCGCGCAGCCGCCGAGCAGGGCCGCCGCCAGCACGGCGGCAGCAAGTCGAACGGTCAACGCACCGAGCGCGTGAACGGGAACACCTTGGTCAGGCCGAGGATGTCGGTGACCAGAAGGATGATGAAGATCGTGAAGATCAGGCCCAGGACGTCGCCGCCGGCGGGCGCCTGGTCGATCTGCTCCAGCAGCTGCTTGGCTTCCACGTCGGTCAGCGCATGGATGCGCGCGCGCAGCTGATCGGCAGTGACGCCGCGGGCCTGCAGCGCGGCGGCCAGGTCGGCGCGGTCCAGCGCGGCGGCCAGGCGGGCGTGGGTTTCGCTCGGCGCCACGGCCTGCAGCGCCACGGCGGCCTGTTCGGTGCCGATCAGCACCGGCCCCGGTGCGGCCTGGGCCATGCCGCTGAAGACGAGAGAGGCGGCCAGCAGGCTGGCGAAGGTGCGGCGGATGAGGCTCATGGTTGTCTCCGGGGGCTTGAGGGTGCAGGCGTGGATGCTAGCGCGCGCCCGGCGGCGCTCTGCGGCATCGGTCCAACACTTCATACCGACCGATACACTGCGCGCCCCGCCCCGCAGCGTCTGTGCATGACCGCACCCAAGTCCCCCGTTGTCCGTACCCCGATCCGCAGCTTCGTGCTGCGCGCCGGGCGCCTGGGGCCGGGCCAGCAGCGCGCGCTGGAAGGTCTGGGCCCGCGCTTCCTGCTGCCCTTCGTGCCCGCGCCGGCAGACTGGGATGCCGCCTTTGGCCGCAGCGCGCCGCGCATCCTGGAGATCGGCTTCGGCATGGGCGACGCCACCGCGCAGGTGGCGGCCGCCGCGCCCGGCACCGACTTCATCGGCATCGAGGTGCACCAGCCCGGCGTGGGCGCGCTGCTCAAGCGCATCGGCGAGATGCAGCTCAGCAACGTCCGCATCCTGCGCCACGACGCGGTGGAGGTGCTGCAGCAGATGGTGCCGCCGGGCACGCTGGCCGGCGTGCACGTGTGGTTCCCCGACCCCTGGCACAAGAAGCGCCACCACAAGCGGCGCCTGATCCAGCCGGCCTTTGCCGCGCTGGTGGCGAGCCGGCTGGCGCCGGGCGGCTACCTGCACTGCGCCACCGACTGGCAGCACTATGCCGAGCAGATGCTGGAGGTGCTTTCGGGCGAGCCGATGCTGAACAACCAGGCCGAAGGCGGTGGCTACGCGCCACGCCCGACCTGGCGCCCGCTCACCAAGTTCGAGAACCGCGGCCTGCAACTCGGCCACGGCGTGTGGGACCTGCTCTTCAGTCGTGCCAGCTGATCACGCCGGTCCACCAGGTCACCAGCACCAGCAGGCCGAAGGCGATTCGGTACCAGGCAAACGGCACGAAGCTGTGCGTGGAGACATAACGCAGCAGCCAGCGCACGCACAGGAAGGCGGAGATGAAGCTCGTCACCATGCCCACGGTCCACATGCCCAGGTCGTCCACCGACAGCAGCGCCCGTTCCTTGTAGAGCGAGTACGCACCCGCCAGGCCCAGCGTGGGGATGGCCAGGAAGAAGGTGAACTCGGTGGCCACCTGGCGGCTCAGGCCGAACAGCATGCCGCCGATGATGGTGGCGCCAGAACGGCTGGTGCCCGGGATCAGGGCGAAGGCCTGCGCGATGCCCACCTTCAGCGCGTCCAGCGGCGTCATCTCGTCGACGCTGTGCACGCGCACGGCGTGCTGGCGCCGCTCGGCCCACAGGATGACGAAGGCGCCCAGGATGAAGGTGGTGGCCACCGTCGGCGCGTTGAACAGGTTGGCCTTGAGCACCTTGCCGAACAGAACACCCAGCACGGCCAGCGGCAGGAAGGCGATGCCCACGTTGATCAGCAGGCGCCGCGCCAGGGGGTCGGTGCCCAGGCCGGTCACCACGCGGCCCAGTCGCGCCCGGTACTCCCACACCACGGCCAGGATGGCGGCCGACTGGATGACGATCTCGAACAGCTTGCCGCGCGGGTCGTTGAAGTCCAGCAGCGAGCCGGCCAGGATCAGGTGGCCGGTGGACGACACCGGCAGGAATTCGGTCAGCCCTTCCACCACGCCCATCACGGCGGCTTTGAGCAAGAGGATCGGGTCCAAGCGGCGGGCTCCAGGCAGGCGGCAAAGCGGCGGATGATAGTCAGGCGCCTTGACCGGATGCCGCGTGGGCACCTAGAATTACTGACCGGTTAGTCAGTAACATGAATCCCGCCACCCCCATCACCATCGACACCCCCGCCCGCCAACGACGCAAGGAAGCCCGCCCTCAGGAACTGCTGGACGCCGCGCTGGAGCTCTTCGTCGAGAAAGGCTTCGCCGCCACTCGCTCGGAAGAAGTGGCACAGCGCGCCGGTGTCTCCAAGGGCACGCTCTACCTCTACTACCCCAGCAAGGAAGAACTCTTCAAGGCGGTGGTGCGGCAGACGCTGTCGAGCCTGATCGCCGAAGGTTTCGAGCTCGCCGGCCAGTTCGAAGGCAGCAGCTCCGACCTGCTGGCCCTGCTGCTGCAGACCTGGTGGCAACGCGTGGGCGACACCCCCGCCGCCGGCATCCACAAGGTGGTGATCGCCGAGGTGCGCAACTTCCCTGAGCTGGCGCAGTTCTATGCCGACGAGGTCATCACCCCCGGCCACCAGCTCTTCATCAGCTGCCTGCAGCGCGGCATCGACCGCGGCGAGTTCCGCCCCGTGCCGCTGAAGGAAGCCGCGCACGCGCTGATCGCGCCGATGATCTTCATGGCGCTGTGCCGCTTCTCCTTCGGCGCCTGCCCCATTCACGGCAACGACGAGATCGAACCCGCGACCATGCTGCGCACCCACCTCGACCTGGTGCTGCGCGGGCTGGAAGTGCGGCCGGCCTGAACAGGCTGCTGCAAGCCTCGCCACCTAGAATCGCGCCCGCTCCAAACCGGCTGATCACCCCGCACGCCATGAACATCGAACTCGCCCGCTTCAACATGATCGAGCAGCAGATCCGCCCCTGGGAGGTGCTCGACCAGAACGTGCTCACGCTGCTGGCCACGCTGCGGCGCGAAGACTTCGTGCCGCCGGCGCTGCGCGCACTGGCCTTCGTCGACACGCAGGTGCCCTTGCTGAAGGACGTGAAAGGTGCCAGCGCCACGCCCGGCACCTGCATGCTGGAGCCCAAGGTCGAAGCGCGGCTGCTGCAGGAGCTGCAGGTGCAGCGCCACCAGCGCGTGCTGGAGATCGGCACCGGCTCGGGCTTCATGGCCGCGCTGCTGGCGCACCGCGCGATGCAGGTCATCACGCTCGAATGCCGCCCGGGGCTGGCGCGCATGGCGCGCGAAAGCCTGGCGCGCAACGGCATCGTCAACGTGCGCGTGGTCGAGGTGCAGCCGGCCGAAGGTGCGCGCGGGCTGCCTTCGGAAGCGCCTTTCGACGCCATCGTGCTGTCGGGCTCGGTGGCCGAGGTGCCGCGCGATCTGCTGCAGCAGTTGAAGGTGGGCGGCCGCCTGGCGGCCATCGTCGGCGAAGAGCCGGTGATGCGCGCACGGCTCTACACGCGTGTCAGCGAGACCGCCTTTGCCGAGCGTGACCTCTTCGACACCGTGGCGCCGCGTCTCGAAGCCTTCCCCGAACACACCCGCTTCGCCTTTTGAAGCCGATGCAGCCCGTCGCCCGGAACACCCCCCCTGGCGCCTGCTGCGCGCAAGTCGTCGCAATCCGGCTGTGTGGCCGGCTGGTGCGCCGCTATAACCCCGCGCTGGCCGGCCTTGCCGGGCCGCGCAACTGAACAAGATCGAGGAACCTGCATGCGTTCGCTGAAACCCCGCCGGCTGTCGCTGCTGGCCGCCGCCCTGATGCTGGCCTTGCCGGGCCTGGCCGCCGCGCAGAGCCTGCAAGAGCTGTACGACGCCGCGCGTGCGTACGACGCCACCTACCTGGCCGCCAGGTCCAGCGCGGCCTCGGCCGAGTACCGCGTGGCGCAGAGCGAAGCGCTGGGCCGGCCGGCCCTCAGTGCCACCGCGTCGGCCACCACCACGCAGGCCGACCCGCCCACCAGCGGCGTCAAGGCCACCAACTCGGTGGGCGGCGCGCTCAACGGCCGCTACCCGCTCTTCAACCGTGCCAACGACGCCACCATCGCGCAGGCCAAGAAGAGCCTGATGACGGCGCAGGCCGACCTCGACAGCGCCGAGCAGGACCTGATCGTGCGCGTGGCCCAGGCCTACTTCGACGTGCTGGCGGCGCAGGACACACTCGCCACCACCCGTGCCGCCAAGGCCGCCACGGCCGAACAGCTGGCGTCGGCCAAGCGCAACTTCGAGGTGGGCACCGCCACCATCACCGACACCCGCGAAGCGCAGGCGCGTTTCGACCTCGGCACCGCCACCGAGCTGACGGCCGAGAACGACCTGCGCACCAAGCGCATCGCGCTCGACCAGCTGGTGGGCCGCAGCAATGTCGAACCCCGGCCGCTGGCCGTGCCGGTGCTGCTGCCGCCCACCACACCGGCCAACGCCGAGGAATGGGTGACGGTGGCCGACCAGGTACACCCCAGCGTGCGCCGGGCCCGCCTGGGCCTGGACGTGGCGCGGCTGGAAACGGAAAAGGCACGCGCCGGCGACAAACCCACCGTGGACGCCATCGCATCCGTCGGTGCCACCGACGCCCGCGGCTCGGCCGTGGGCCCCGGTGCCGGCACCACCACCAGCGCCAGCATCGGCGTGCAGTTGAACTGGACGCTCTACAACGGCGGCGCCACCCAGAACCGCATCAAGGAAACCACGGTGCTGGAAGAGAAGGCGCGCCAGGACCTGGAAGCCGCTCGCCGCGGCGTGGCCCAGGGCACGCGGGTGGCCTACTTCGGCGTGCAGTCGGGCCTGTCGCAGGTGAAGGCGCTGGAAGCGGCCGAGTCCTCGTCCAAGCTGGCGCTGGAAGCCACGCAGCTGGGCTACAAGGTGGGCGTGCGCGTCAACCTGGACGTGCTGAACTCGCAGTCGCAGCTCTTCACCACCCAGCGCGACCTGGCCAAGGCGCGCTATGACGTGCTGGTCAACAGCCTGAAGCTGCGCCAGGCCTCGGGCCAGCTGGTGCCCACCGACATCGACGCCGTCAACCGCCTGCTGGCGAAGTAAACCTTTCTTCACCCGGCAGCCACGCCGGGTGACGCACCGCTGCGCCACACTCCGGCGCATGACTTCAGCCTCCCTCGACGCCGCCCTGGCCGTGCACCGCTTCGGCCTGGGTGACGCCTCGCTGTCCGCGCCCGGCGGCGACGCCCGCGGCTGGCTGCTGGCGCAGATCGGCCCCGCCGAGCCGCAACGTGGCACCGGGCTCGCGAGCGGCGTCACGGGCCTGAAGCGCTATGTCGAATTCGTGCAACGCCGCAAGGCGCCGGCCATGGCCGAAGGCCAGGGCCAGAGCAACACCGAGCAGCAGTTCGGCGAACACTTCCGCGAGATCGTGCAGGCCGACGTGCGCGCGCGCTTGTCCACGGCCGCACTCAGCACGCGGCCCTTCAACGAACGGCTGGCGCTGTTCTGGAGCAACCACTTCACGGTGTCGATGGCCAAGGCCAGCGCGCGCGGCATCGTCGGTGCCTTCGAACGCGAGGCCATCCGGCCGCACATCGGCGGCAGCTTCGAGAGCCTGCTGAAGGCGGCCACCACCCACGCCGGCATGCTGCGCTACCTGGACAACGACAACTCGGCCGGCCCCGACTCGACCCTGGTGCGCCGCCGCGCCCGCCGACCGCGCGGCGAGCAGGACAAGGCCCCGCGCATCACCGGCCTGAACGAGAACCTGGCGCGCGAGATCCTCGAGCTGCACACGCTGGGCGTGGGCGGCGGCTACACGCAGGCCGACGTCACCGAGTTCGCGCGCGTGCTCACCGGTTGGCGGGTGCCCTTGCGCGAGATGGTCGACGCGCCACCCGGCGCGGCCACCGGCCGCTTCGACGCGGCCTGGCATCAGCCCGGCAGCAAGACCGTGCTGGGCAAGCGCTACCCCGAAGGCCCGCAGGCCTTGTCGATGGTCTTGCACGACCTCGCCCTGCATCCGTCCACCGCGCGCTTCGTCAGCGCGAAGCTGGCACGCCACTTCGTCGCCGACGAACCGCCACCCGCGCTGGTGGCACGGCTGGAGGCACGCTGGCGCAGCACCGGCGGCGAGCTGCCGGCGGTGGTCCGCGCGCTGGTCGAAAGCCCCGAGGCCTGGGCGGCGCAGCCGGCCAAGCTGAAGTCACCCGAAGAGTTCGTCATCAGCAGCGCACGCTTGCTGAACCTGGGCGAAACGGCCTTCGCCCGCGCGCCCGATGGCGGCATCACCGCCCTGGGCCAGCGTGTGCAGGCTGCGCCCTCGCCCGCCGGCTGGCCCGACCGCGCCGAAGAGTGGCTGGGGCCCGATGCAGTGTGGAAACGCGTCGAATGGGCCACCCGCGTGGCCGACCGCGTGGGCCGCCGCGCCGACGCACGCGCCCTGGCGCAGGCCAGCCTGGGGCCGCTGCTGCAAGACGGCACGGCGCGCCAGATCGACCGCGCGGCCGACGGCCCGCAAGCCCTGGCGCTGCTGCTGCTGGCGCCCGAGTTCCAGCGCCGTTGAAGCAAAGGCACGCACCATGAGCACCCGCCGTCACCTGCTGCAAGCCGCTGCGCTGATGCCCTTCGCGCGACTCGCTGTAGCCGCGCCATCGGCGTCACCGCGCCGCTTCGTCTTCGTCATCCTGCGCGGCGGCATGGACGGCCTGACCGCCGTGCCCGCGATCGGCGACCCGGCCTTTGCCGATGCGCGCGGCGCCTTGGGCCAGTTCGTGGGCGAGCCCCTCAAGCTCGACAGCACCTTCGCCCTCAACCCGCTGCTGCCGCAACTGCACGGCATGTACGGCCGCGGTGAACTCGCCGTGCTGCAGGCCGTGGGCCTGCCCTACAGGGAGCGGAGCCATTTCGACGCCCAGCAGGTGCTGGAAAGCGGCGGCACGCGCCCGCACGAGCTGGCCACCGGCTGGCTGGGCCGTGCCTTGCCGGGCGCCGGCGGCCTGCGTGCCGTGGCGCTGGAAACCGCGGTGCCGCTGGTGCTGCGCGGCCCGGTGGCGGTCGACACCTGGGCCCCTTCGGCCCTGCCCGACCCCTCGCCCGACCTGGTGGCGCGCCTGGAAACGATGTACGCCAGCGACCCCACGCTGGCCCAGGCCCTGGCCCGCGCCCGCGGCCTGCGCGACGAGCCCGGCATGGCCGATGGCGCCATGCAGCGTGGTGGTGGCGGTCGCGGCGCGGTGATTGCACTCGCCCGCAAGGCGGCCGAGTTCCTGCAGCGCGGCTCGCAGGTGGCGGTGCTGGAGATGGGCGGTTGGGACTCACACACCAACCAGGCCGCGCCCAACGGTGCCACCTCGAACAACCTGCGCACGCTGGATGCCGCGCTGGCGGCCCTGCGCGAAGGCCTGCTGCCGGGTGATGCCTGGGGCAAGACGGTGGTGCTGGTGGCCACCGAGTTCGGCCGCCAGGTGGCCGTCAACGGCAACATGGGCACCGACCACGGCAGCGGTGGCGCCGCTTTCCTGCTGGGCGGGGCGGTGCGCGGCGGCCGCGTCATCAGCGACTGGCCGGGCCTGGCCCAGAAGGAACGTTACGAAGGCCGCGACCTGCGCATCACCACGGAACTGCGCGCGGTGATGCGCGGCGTGCTGGCCGACCACCTGCAGGTGGCGCGCGCGGTGCTGGACCGCGACGTGTTCCCGGGCACGGCCGGGCTCAAGTCACCCGAGCTGCTGCGCGGCTGAACGCTCAGGACTGCAGGCGGCGCAGGTTCTGGCCTTCGACGGCCACGCGGTCGCCCTTGGCCACCTGCGCGCTGCCCAGGGTGATCGTGCGCTTGCTGCCATCGTCCATGCGCAACTGCACCTGGTAGACGGTTTCCGAGCGGGCGCGCTTCTCGACCTCGTGGCCGGCCACGCCGCCACCGATGGCGCCGATGACGGTCATCGCGTCCTTGCCGCTGCCGCCGCCCATCTGGTGGCCCACCACGCCGCCGAGCACACCGCCGACCACGGCGCCGGCACCGGTGCCCTGTCCCTTCTTCTTGACGGCGGTAACACTTTCAACCACGCCGCAGGCCTTGCAGACCTCGGGCTCGGCCTTGGTGGTGGTCTTGGCCGGCACCGGCGCGGCCTTCACGGGCGTGGGCGATGCCGCTGCCACGGTCTCGACGGCCGGCGCTTCGGCGGGCTTGCCGCGGAACACCAGGGCCGAGGCCAGGCCGGAGATCAGCAGCAGGGCGCCGCCGCCAGCCAGCCAGACCCAGCGCGGCAGGGCGGCCGCAGACGAGGTGGCGGCGGTGGAAACGGGGGCGGTCTGATCCATGTCGGGAAACTCGGGAAGTGCGGGCCTTCAGTATGGCAAGGCCGGCCCGGCCGGCGCATCAGAACGTAACCCGCCGGCGTGTAGGACACCGCCGCCTCAGGCCACCGGCAGGCGCGCCAGCACGGCGCGCGCCATGCGTTCGGCGGCGCCGCGGTGTTCGCCGGCAAAGGTCAGCGCCTGCTGCACACGCCGCGCCTGGGCCTGGCCACCTTCGCGCGCGATGGCCAGGGCGCGCGCCACGCCGGCTTCGATGCCTTCCACGCGTTCGGCGGCGCCGGCCGCGATGGCCATCTCGGCCGCATCGGCGAAGTTGAAGGTGTGCGGCCCCATCACCAGCGGGCAGCCGCAGGCCGCGGCTTCGATCAGGTTCTGGCCGCCCAGCGGCGCGAAGCTGCCACCCAAGAGCCCGGCGTCGGCGCAGGCGTAGTACAGCGGCATCTCGCCCAGGCTGTCGCCGAGCCAGACGTCGGCGCGCAGCACGGCTTCGTCGGGCGCTTCGGCCCACAGGCTGCGGCGGGCCACGATGAAACCTGCGGCGCTGATGCCCACCGCCACCTCGTCGAAACGCTGCGGATGGCGCGGCACCAGCAGCAGCAGGGGCTGCGGTTGCGGCAGCCCCGCGATCTGGTCGGAATACGCGCGCAGCAGCGGCCCTTCCTCGCCTTCGCGCGTGGCGGCGGCCAGCACCACCGGGCGGCCGAGTGCCGCGCGCCAGGCCTTGCCGCGCGCCAGCAGTTCGGGCCGCGGCGTCATGTCGAACTTCAGGTTGCCCAGCACCAGCACCGCCGTGGCACCCGAGTCGCGCAGGCGCATCGCGTCGCTTTGTGTCTGCGCCAGCACCTGGGTGAAGCGGGCCAGCGCCGGGTGCATCAGCGCGCGCAGGCGTTCGCCCTTGTGCCGGCTGCGTTCGGACAGGCGCGCATTGGCCAGCAGCATGGGCAGCCCCGCGGCCTGGGCGCCGGCCATCAGGTTGGGCCAGACCTCGGTTTCCATCACCACGCCGGCCAGCGGCCGGTGGGTGCGCAGGAAGCGCCGCACGGCGCCGGGTGTGTCGTAGGGCAGCCAGGCCTGCGCATCGCCTTCGCGCAGCAGCGCGCGGCCGGCTTCGCGGCCGGTGGCGGTGCCGTGCGTGAGCAGCAGTTGCAGGCCGGGGCGTTGTGCGCGCAACGCCTCGATCAGCGGCACGGCCGCGCGTGTCTCGCCCAGCGATACCGCGTGCAGCCACAGCCGGCCCGGACGGGCCTCGCCGCCGAAGAAACCCAGGCGCTCACCCAGGTGCTGCCGATAACCCGGTTCCTTGCGCCCGCGCCACAGCAGTCGCAGCAGGTAGATCGGCGTGGCCAGGCGCAGCAGCAGCGCGTAGGCCGCGCGCGCCAGGGCTTCGGTCATGTCCCGGTCAATGCGCGGAGGCAGTCACCATCGCGTCGGGCTTCACGCTGCGCAGCGCGGCCATGAACTGCTCTTCGATGCGGTGCAGCGCCTCGGGCGTGTGGCCTTCGAAGCGCAGCACCAGCACCGGCGTGGTGTTGCTGCCGCGGATGAGGCCGAAGCCGTCGGCGAAATCCACGCGCAGGCCGTCGATGGTGCCGACCTCGCCACCTTCGAACTTCAGCCGCCCGTCGGCGGCACGCGCCAGCAGTTCGGCCACCACCTGGTGGTGCTCGCCTTCGGCGCAGGGCACGTTCAGCTCGGGCGTGTTGAAGCTGGTGGGCAGCGCGTCGAGTTCGGCGCTCGGGTTCTTGCTCTTCGACAGGATCTCCAGCAGCCGCGCCGCGGTGTACATCGCGTCGTCGAAGCCGTACCAGCGTTCACCGAAGAACAGGTGGCCGCTCATCTCGCCGGCGAAGGGCGCGCCGATCTCCTTCAGCTTGGCCTTGATCAGCGAGTGGCCGGTCTTCCACATCAGCGGCTTGCCGCCCGCCTTCTTGATGGCCACCGGCAGGCGCTGGCTGCACTTGACGTCGAAGATGATGGTGGCGCCCTTGTGGCGTTTGAGGATGTCGCGGGCGAAGAACATCACCTGGCGGTCGGGGTAGATGATGTTGCCGCCCTTGGTCACCACGCCCAGGCGGTCGCCGTCGCCGTCGAAGGCCAGGCCCAGTTCGGCGCCGGTGGCATGCACCACCTTCTTCAGCATGTCCAGGTTCTCGGGCTTGCTGGGGTCGGGGTGGTGGTTGGGGAAGTCGCCATCGACTTCACTGTAGAGATCGATCACCTCGCAACCCAGCTGGCGCAGGATGCCGGGGGCCGAAGCACCGGGAATGCCGTTGCCGCTGTCGACGACGATCTTCATCGGCCGCGCGAGCTTGCAGTCGCCGACGATGCGCTGCGTGTACTCGGCCAGGATGTCCATCTTCGCGCTGCGCCCGCGCTTCGCTGTGTAGGTCTCGGTCTCGATGCGCTGCCGCAGCTTCTGGATGTCGTCGCCGTAGATGGCGCGACCCGACATCACCATCTTGAAGCCGTTGTAGTCCTTCGGGTTGTGGCTGCCCGTCACCTGGATGCCGCTCGTGCAGCCGTGTTTGCCGCGCGTGGCGGCCACGTAATAGAGCATCGGCGTGGTGACCATGCCGATGTCCACCACGTCCAGGCCGGTGCTCTTGAGGCCGCGGACCAGCGCCGCCGCCAGGCCCGGGCCCGACATGCGGCCGTCGCGGCCCACGGCCACCGCCTTCTCGCCGGCGGCCACGCATTCGCTTCCGAAGGCGCGGCCCAGGTGCTCGGCGAAGGTCTCGTCGACGTTCCTGCCGACCACGCCGCGGATGTCGTAGGCCTTGAAGATGGTGGGATCGATCTGCATGAGTTCTTTTCGGCTCGTTCGGAAGGCGGCCGCATTGTAGGCAGCGCCCCCGCCTTGCCGTTCAGCGGCCGCGCTGTCGATTCGTCGCCGCGGTCTGGCCTGGCGCGGAGCGCTGCCTACACTGCGCCCGCATGAAGATCGACCGCGCCCTCCTGCGAGCCTCGCGCCAGTCGTGGTTCGACAGCGGCAGCCCGCGTGTCGGCCCCAACTGGATGCAGTGGATGTGGACGCTGCTGTTCTGCGCCGCGCTGGCCCTGCCCTTCACGGTGCTGGGTTTCCTGACCTACGCCAGCGACGCCAAGGGCGCCTGGCGCAACTGGTCGGGCTGGGTCGAGTGGTACGGCCGCAACCTGATCGTCTGCCTCACCATCGGCGGGCTGATCCACCTCGTCTTCGACGTGCTGGGCTGGCTGATGGGCGGCCTGCAGCAGGTGCGGCGCTGGCCCAGGTGGCAGCGCACGCTGTTCTTCTCGGGCATCCCGCTGCTGTGCACCTTCATCGCCTGGCCCATCGGCGCCTCGCTGGCGGGTGCGCCGGTGCTGCGCTGGACCCAGGGCAGCCGCGGCCAGAACATCCTCGTCGGCAGCGTGCTGCTGGCCGTGCTGCTGACCTTCCTGTTCCACCAGTACTTCGCCATGAAGGCGCAGCAGATCGAAGCCGAGAAGCGCGCCGCTGAAGCCCAGTTGCGCCTGCTGCAGGGCCAGATCGAGCCGCATTTCCTGTTCAACACCCTGGCCGGCGTGATCTCGCTGATCGACCCCGAGCCGGCCAAGGCCAAGCAGATGCTGCAGGACTTCACCGAGTACCTGCGCAATTCGCTGGGTGCGATGCGAAGTGGTGATGGCCCGCTGGCGCAGGAACTCGAGCTGGCCGAGCACTACCTGCGCCTGATGGGCTCGCGCATGGAAGGCCGGCTGCGCTGGCACATCGATGCCGACGAAGCCGCGCGCCGCGTGCACGTGCCACCGCTGCTGCTGCAGCCGCTGATCGAGAACGCCATCCACCACGGGCTGGAGCCACAGCTGCAAGGTGGCACCGTCACCGTCAGCGCGCGCGTGGCCGGGGCTGAGCTGGTGCTGCAGGTGCGCGACGACGGCCGTGGCCCGGACGCACCGCCGCGCCCTGGCGTGCGCGCCGGCCCGGGCGTGGCGCTGGCCAACATCCGCAGCCGCCTGCAGTCGCGTTACGGCTCGCGGGCCAGCCTGGAGCTGCAGCCCGCCCAGCCCGGCACGCGGGCCGTCATCCGCCTGCCCGTCGAACCCTTTTCTGCCACCGGAGAGCACGCATGAACATCCGCTCCATCGTCATCGGTTTCCTGGTCCTGGCCCTGGCCGGCACGGCCGCCGCGCAACAGCCCGACGTGGCGGCCGTGCTGGCGCGCCAGCGCGAAGCGATGCAGGCGCTGGCCTTCGTCGACGGCACCTGGCGCGGCAGCGCCAAGGTGTTCCTGCCCGGTGGCGCCGTGCACGAGATGGTGCAGACCGAACGTGTCGGCCCGATGCTGGGTGGCAGCATCAAGGTTATCGAAGGCCGTGGCTACGGTGCCGAAGGGCGCGTCGAGTTCAACGCCTTCGCCATCATCCACTTCGACGTGAAGAACAACCGCTACCGCATGCATTCGCACGCCCAGGGTGGAACCGGCGATTTCGAGTTCGAGCCGCGGCCCGACGGCTTCGTCTGGCGCATGGTCTACGGCCCGGTCACGATCCGCCACACCGCCGTGGTGAAGGACGGGCGCTGGCACGAGATCACCGAACGCCTGTCGGAAGGCCAGCCGCCGGTGAAGATGGTGGAGATGGACCTGCGCCGCGTGGCCGACACCGACTGGCCCGCCGCCGGCGCGGTGCCGATGCGCGACAAGCCATGACCACCGCCCTCATCGCCGACGACGAACCGCACCTGGCCCGCGCCCTGGCCGAACAGCTGGCGCGGCTGTGGCCCGAGCTGCAGGTCCTGCCGCTGGCGCGCAACGGCGTGGAAGCGGCCGAGCAGATCGCCGCACTGCGGCCCGACCTGGCCTTCCTGGACATCCAGATGCCTGGCCTCACGGGCCTGGAAGTGGCGCAGGGCATCGAGGGCGCCACGCGCGTGGTCTTCGTCACCGCCTACGACGAGTACGCGGTGAGCGCCTTCGACAGCGAAGCCATCGACTACGTGCTCAAGCCCGTGAGCGAGGCGCGGCTGCAGCGCACGGTGGAACGCATCCGCCGCACGCTCGCGCAGCCCGAGGCGGCCGAAGGTACGCAGCTGCTGGCCGCGCTGCAGCGCCTGCTGCCCGCCGCGGCTGCGCCCGCGCAGCACCTGCGCTGGGTGCGCGCCAGCAGCGGCGAACTCACGCACCAGATAGCGGTGGAAGAGGTGCTGTTCTTCCGCGCCGACGACAAGTACACCTGCGTGCAGACGGCGGCGGCCGAACACCTCATCCGTACGTCCATCAGCGAACTGGCCGCGGCGCTGGACCCGCAGCAATTCGTGCAGGTGCACCGCTCCACCATCGTCAACCTGGCCCACCTGGCCGGCACGCGGCGCGACGAAGCCAGCCGGCTCTACCTGCGCCTGCGCGGCCACGCGCAGGAACTGCCGGTGAGCCGCGCCTACGTGCACCTGTTCAAGGCGATGTAGGCACGCAGCCCTCAGGGCTTGAGCACCTCGAAGGCCAGTTCCTTGCAGCGCAGGCGGTGCGGCTGATGGCGCGCCAGTGGGCGCGGCACGGCTTCGGTGGTGCCCAGCAGCAGATCGTGCAGCACGATCTGCGGCCGCAGCGTGTAGCGGCCCGGCACCGACACGTCGAAGGCCGGCGCCAGGTCGAAGCTGGCGCTGGCGCTGGCGCCGGCGGCGATGGAGAGATAGTCGCCGGCCTGCGGATCGCCGCGCTTCATCTTCGCGCCGCCGTAGCTCAGGGCCCGGGTGCCGCGCTGCACGGCGAGCCATGGCGCAAACCAGGCCGGCTCGAAGGGCGTGGCCCAGGTCAGCAGCTGCACCGGCGCCGCGCCGCGGTTGCGGAGCTGCAGCGTGAACACGGCCGGCTGGCCGGCGCGCAGCTGCGCCGGCCCTTCCAGGCTGCAGGCCAGCGGCGCCGGCGGTGGGCCCGGCGGCGCGGCAGCAGCGCCACCCGCGCTCAAGGCCGCCACCAGCGCCAGCGCGGCGGCTGCGGCATCACGGCAGTGAGGGTGTGTTCTCGGCAAAGTATTCGTGGCTGTCGGCGTTGTCCAGCGCCCGGGTCGGGTTGCTGCGGGCCAGCGCCGCGGCGGCCGATTGACCATAAGCCCAATCGTCGGTTCCCGCCACCACGTTGAAGTGGCTCATCTCGTGCACCAGGGTGCCGGCCTTGGAGTCGGTGCCCGTCATCGGCGCCGACCAGAAGGCGTTGCAGACGTAGATCTTGTACGGCTGCGTCGGGTAGACGTAGGCGTAGTAGTTCTGCGTGCACGAGCAGTCCAGCACCAGCGGCTTGGTCGAGAAGGCGCTGTTGATGGCGGTGAAATGCGACTTGGCCGTGTTCCAGCGCGCGGTGGTGAGCGCGCCGAACCACTTGGTGTAGCGCTGCGTCGCCGCCGGCGTGCGGTTGAGGTAGGTCTGCGCGTTGGCGGCGTAGGTGGTGGCTGCAGCCACGGCGTTGGTCAGCGTGGTCTTGCGCGAGGCCGAGCAGTTGCCGGTGAAGGTGATGGAAGACGCATCAGCCGTGGGCACCTCGGGCGCGGCAACGGCGCGTTCGCTGCGCGACTCGAGCCAGACGTACATCGGCTCGGAGCGCAGGGCACCCTGGTCGGCCGCGCCCTTGCCGATGTACTCGACGCTGTACATGCCGTTGCGCGACAGGTCATAGGCCCCGGTCAGCTCGACCTCGTAGCTGAGCGTGGCGCCCGGTTCGATGCGCACGTAGTCGTCGCGCGTGGGCGCAGCGCGCTTGACCAGCGGGCCGGTGTAGGCCACCGGCTTGCCGTCGAGCAGGATGCGGAAGGCAGCACCCTCGTGGCGATCACTGGGCAGCTCCCACCGCAGCAGCGTGAGCGCCTCGCGCGTGGTGTTGGTGACGCTGACGGCCACCGTGACGTCGACATCGCCGCGCAGCACCGGGGTGGGCACCGACAGGCGCACCGCCAGGCCATCGCGCGCCGCGGCAGCGGCGTTGGACACACAAAGAACCAGCGCAGCAGCGCCGACCGCAAGGCTCAACCACTTCATGCTAACTCCTTAGATCAACGTCACGAGGAGAGGGCATTCTTCCATCGGCCCTGGCCCTGCAGACGCGGGTTAGTACCAAGCGGTGTGCACCTGCAACGCGGTGTTGTTCTAGGCGCAGACGACGCGGTTGCGGCCTTCGATCTTGGCCGTGTACAGGCGCTGGTCGGCCAAGGTCAGCAGGGCCGAGGCATCGGCGCCTTCGGCCGCGTGCGTGACGCCGATGCTCACCGTCACTGCCAGGCCCGGCTTCAGCATGGGCCAGGCCTGGGCAGCCACCGAGGCGCGCAGCCGCTCGGCCAACCCGGCGGCCTCGGCCGGCGGGGCGCCGGCCAGGGCCAGCAGGAACTCCTCGCCGCCGTAGCGCGCTGCCAGGTCGCCGCTGCGGCAGTGGCGGCGGATGACGTCGGCCACACGGCGCAGCACTTCGTCGCCGGTGTCGTGGCCGAAAAGATCGTTGACCTGCTTGAAGTGGTCCAGGTCCAGCAGCAGCAGCGACAGCGGCTCGCCGCGTTCGGCGCGTGGCTGGTGCTCGGCCAGCCAGCGCTCGAGCGCGCGCCGGTTGCCCAGGCCGGTGAGCGGGTCCTGCACCGCTTGTTGCGCCCATTGGCTGGTGAGGCGCGCCAGTTCGATGCGCAGTTCGCGCCGCGCCACGGCGGCGCGCGCGGCCTCGTCAGTCTTGCGCGCATCCAGCGCGCGCACTTCGCGCAGCGCAGCCAGGGCTTGGGCCAGCTCGCCCAGCGCTTCCTCGCTGCGGCTCAGGCCTTCCAGCACCTCCTGCAGCTCGTCGAGCGAACCCTCGTGGCGCAGCATCTGAAGGGCCGCCCGGTAGTGCGCGCGCGCCTGCTGCGGGTTCTGCAGTTCCTCGAAGCAGCGACCGAGCTCGTTGTGCGTGATGGCCACGTTGGGCTGCATGCCCAGCGCGGCATAACGCTCCAGCAATGTCTGCAGGGCCGCAGCGGCTTCGGGGGCGCGGCCGCAGTTGCGCAGCGTGATGGCGCGGTTGCCCAGGGCCATGGCGGCCAGGCGCGCGTTGCCCGCGGCCGCGCACTCGTCGGCCAGCGCCTGCCAATGGTCGACATAGGGCAGCAGGGCCTGCAGAGCCTGCGGGCTGCCGCGCGGCAGGCTGGCGGCGTGGCGGTTCTCGGCGTTGTACAGCGACAGGCGCAGCAGGCGCAGGTCTTCCGGCGGCGCGCCCTGCTCGGCCAGCGACACGGCCTCGTGCAGGCAGGACAGCGCGTGCTGGTGGCGCCCCAGCACCGAGCTGCTGGAGCCCATCAGCCGCAACAGGCGCGACAGGCGCAGCGGCTCGTCGCGCTCGCGCAGCAGCATCTCACCCTCTTCCAGCGCCTCGAGCGCCGCCGCGTGGTCACCGGCAGCGCGCAGCACGCCGGCCAGGCTGACCAGCGCATCGGCCATGTGGGCCGCATCGTTGCCGGCGCGGAACAGGTTGCAGGCCTCCACCGCCTGGCCCAGGGCGGCACGGAAGTGGCCGCGGATGGTTTCGCTGTGGCACAGGGCCATCAGCAGGCGGCCGCGCGCGCTGCCGCTCAGGCCCGGCAGCGCCGCCAGGCCCAGGCGCACCGCCTCATCGGCGGCGCCCTGGTCACAGAGCGAACGGACCTGCTGGTCGACGGGGACGGAGGCGGGCGGCAGCGGCGGAGACATGCCCGGCATTCTGGCCGAGCACCGCGCGGCCCGTGTCGCTGACGAAGCTCGTCACCCGAGTCAGGCCGGCCGCATCGCTGTCGAAGTAGTACAGGTCGATGGCAACGTTCGACGTGCTGGTGCCGACGAAGGCGAACAGCCCGGGCTGCGTGTACTGGTAGGGCCCGGCCAGGAAGGGGAAGAGCTGGCCGGCCGGTGTGGCCGGCAGCGTGCCGTAGGTGACCAGCGGCGCCCGCGTGTCCAGCGCCAGCGCGCGCACGGTGGCGCCGGCCTGGCTGCCGAGCGCCGTGACGTTGTCGGCCAGGAACACGGCATAGGTCTTCTGCAGCGTATCGGCCAACGGCACCGTGCTGCCGGTCACGCCGCCCAGCAGCGCGGTGTTGGCCAGGGTCTGGGCATTGCTGCCGTCACCGTTGACCAGCACCGTGCGTGTGCTGAACGTGCCGTTGCTCAGGTCGATGCGGTTCACGCCCACCGCCACGCCGGTGGCACCGGTCCACAGGGTCGTCACCGACTCACCCACGGCCAGGGCCAGCAAGGCCGTGGGCGTGCCGCCGCTGCGCAGCACCGTCTGCGGTGCACCGCCGGCCACGGTGGCCACGAGGTGGGTGTCGGTGGCGTGCAGGTCCAGCAGGCGCTGGCCGAACGTGGCCACCACCGAGCTGGACAGCGCGGCCGTGACACGCAGCACGCGCGCGCCCGCGCTGGCTTCCAGCGGCACGAAGAACTCGCCGTTGCTGCCGATGATGTCCAGGCCCAGGGTCTCGCCGGCCTGCAGCGTGGCCACTTCCTGGCGCGTGCCCGGCGCGGCCAGGTTCACCGCGTAGACCTTGCCGCCGTCGACATGGAACCACACGCCCGGCATGCTGCCGGCCACCACCACGGGCCCGTTGCTGAAGCTGGCGCCCACGGTGAAGAGGTTGCTCGCGCCACCCAGGTCGGCGTTCAGCTGCTGCAGCTGGGTGCCGTTGCGCACCAGCAGGCCGCTCAGGGCGCCGTTGCTGCCGTGGATGGCCGCCACCGGCTGCGCCGTGCCCAGGTTCACTGGCGCCGTGCTGCCCGACATGCCGATGCGCGCCGCGCGCACGGTGTCGTCGGCCGTGCCGCACACGCTGTCGGCACCCGGCGTGCGCACGAAGAGCCAGCTGCGCAGCGGGTCGGCCAGGTCGAAACCTTCGGCCTCGAAGTCCTGCAGTGGCGAACCATTGCTGCCGCAGACGCTGTTCGTCGTCAGGTCGCTCAGCAGCTGCGGCGTGGGCACCGAGTTGCCTTCGGCCACCTGGTCCACCTTGTAGAAACGGTTGCCCTGCACGAACACGGTGTAGCGGCTGCGCAGGTTGCTGAGCTGGCCGCCACTCACCGTGGCTTCGAACACCGGCAGGCCGAAGCCGATGCCCTGCCCGGCCGGCACCAGCGTCACCGGCGTGAGCGTGGGGCTCGCCACGCTCACGGCCACCAGCGCCGCGCTGCTGATGCCTTGTGAGCCGTTGGCGTACTGCACCGTGCCTTCCACCATGGGCCCGGCCGGCGACACCAGGTAGTAGCCGCCCTGGCCCACCGGCGCGGTGACGCTGAGCGTGGCGTTGTCGCTGTTCACGCCGCCGACGTCGTTGCTGACGCGCACCGAGAACACGGCGCCGTTGTCGCCCTGCACCGTGGCCGCCGTGGTGTAGGTCGACGCGGTGGCACCGGTGATGTCCACGCCATTGCGCTTCCACTGGTAGCGCAGCGTCGGCGTACCGCTGGCGGTGACGCTGAAGCTCGCGGCCTGGCCCACGCCCACGTTGGCGTCACGCGGTTGCGTGGTGATGGTGGGGCCCACCGCCATCGCCGTCACGCCCAGGCGCGCGCCGCTGGACAGCACCGACGTGCTGTTGCTGCTGCTCACGCGCACTGTGTAGATGGCGCCGTTGTCGCCGGCCACCACCGGCGGCGTGGTGTAGCTGGCCGCGGTGGCGCCGGCCAGGTCAACCCCGTTGCGCCGCCACTGGTAGCCGAGCGTGCCGCCTTGTGATTCGGCCTCCACGCTGAACGTGGCGGTGGCACCCACCAGCACCTCGGTGGCCTGCGGCTGCGTCAGGATCAGCGGCGGCAGCGCGACGGCCTGCACCGTCAGCGTGGCGGGGTCGGAGGTGATACTGCCGGCTTCGCCCGTGACGATCACGCGGTACACGGCGCCGTTGTCGCCATCCGTCACCGGCAGCACGTAGTGGCGGCTGAACACCGCGCCATCCAGCGCCACGCCGTTGCGCGTCCACTGGTAGCGCAGCACGCCGCTGCCCACGGCGCGCACCTCGAACACCACGAAGCCGCCGGGCTGCGCCGTCTGCGACTGCGGCTGCACCAGGATGGCCGGCGCCTGCGCCGTGGTGCCCAGCACCAGGCAGGGCGTGAGCTGGATGTCCACCTGCGAAGGGCCCACCTGGCGGATGTTGGTGGCCCGGTTGCCCAGCTCGCCAAAGAGGCTGGCGACGCCGCCCTTGCGCATGGGCACGCTGAAGCGGCCCTGCGCATCGGTGCTGCCGTGGCCGGTGCCCGAGTAGTCCAGGCCCACCGTGGACACGTCGACATCGGCCACCGGGGCCCCCGCGGCATCGACCACGCAGCCCAGCACGCGGATGGTGTCGGCCACCTGGTCGGCGTTCCAGTAGCTGAAGTGGCTGACCGTGCCTTCGTAGTACTGGTTCGGGGCCGTGCCGGCCAGCGTGGCCGTACCTTCCTGCACCCACAGGCCGGTGGTCTCGTTGAAATAGAACAGCGGCATCGTCGCCGGCACGCTGGCCGAACGCGTGGACACCGGTATGCGGATGGTCGCGCGCTGGCCCGCGGCCAGGTTCAGCGCGTTGCCCGCGGCGTCGCGCAGGTTCACGTTGATGGCGCCGAAGCTCTCGATGGTCTGGGTGCCGCTGCTGCTGGACGCGGTGTAGTTGCCCGGCATGCTGGCCGGGTCGGTGGCGGGGTCGATGACGGTCACTTCGGCCGTCAGCGTGCCCGTGGCCGCAGCGCCCGTGCGGGCGTTGACCAGCCCGGCAGCGGGCAGCTCGACACGCGCCACGGTGCCGGCGACCACCAGGGTCGCGGCCGCCGCGGCGTCGAAGTTCTGCGTGGCCCCCACCGGCACCAGGCGCGGGTTGGCCGTGGCGCTGCCGCCGGCCAGCAGCCTGACGCTGGCATGGCCCGGCGCATGGCCCGCGAGCTCGAAGCGGATGGGCGCGGGGTCACCCACCGGCACCTCGCTCAGCGTGTACTTGCCGTCGGCCGCCGTGGTGGCCGTGCGCGTGCCCGCCGTGACCTTGACGCCGGCCAGCGCCGCGCCGGTGGCCGAGGACAGCACACGCCCGCTGACGCTGCCCATCGCGGGCACCGGCGGCGGCAGGGGGTCGGTATCGCCGCCACCACCGCTGCCGCAGGCGGCCAGCATCACACCCAGGGCGATCAGCCCCAGGCCCCGCGCCGCGGCCTGCCGCAGCCTTTGCCATGCATTCATGGGTTCCCCCTGCAAGTTGGTCTGCCTGCAGTCTAGGAACGGCTTCGTTATCCGGGTGTTAGCCCAAGGTGTCAGGCCCCGGTTTTCTCCTCTGAGCAGCGGGGAAAAACGGCCCCCTAGGATCGTTGGCCGTGGCGGCCAGCCAACGCCGGTGCGCCCTCAGCCGGCGACCAGGCCGTCCATGCGCAGCACTTCGAAGTCGCGCCCGCGCACCTGGCGCAGTTCTGTGGCCAGCGCATCGTTGTTCCAGCGCTCGTCGGGCGCGCCGCTGACGTACCAGTTGCTGCCGTTATCGGCCAGGATCAGGCCGTAGGTCTTCATCGCCTGCAGCAGCGCCTTGCCCTCGGCCGAGAAGTTGGCCGGAATCTGGAAGCCGGCCCTCAGACGCACGCGCATCCCCATCGGCGGCTGGTTCGTGTTGCGGTTGCTGCTGGCCCAGTGCGTGGCCGGGGGCACGTAGGCGCGGCGTGTGATGGCGGCCGTGAAGCGCAAGGCATGCTGGATGCCACCCGGCCCGAGCGCGGCTTCTTCGTAGCGCGCCAGGCCCGGGAAGATGGGCAGGCCGGCCGCGTCGGCGCTGGTCCAGCCGGGCTGGCCGCCGGGGCGCACGGTGTTGCTGTCGAGCTGGAACACGGCGCCGCAGGCGGCATTCCAGCTGCCGTCGCCGTTGGGGTAGGCCACGGCCAGTTCGTAGAGGCGGTTGTTGTCGCGGTCGATCACCAGCACATGGCGGTCACCCGAACTGGACGCGCCGCCTTCGATGGGCGCGTTGGCCGGCACCGGGTAGGGGCCGGGATCACTCTCGTCGCCATAGGCGGTGAAGTTCACGGCAACCCGGGCCTGCGTGCCAGCCACCACGACGTAGGGGATGCCGATGGGCGCGCCCTGGTACAGGCCGGCGCCGAAGTCGGCGTGCAGGCCAGTGTCCAGGCCGATGCTGGCCAGGATGGCGTCGGACAGCGGGTCGACCGGTGCTGCGGAGATGTCGCGGTTCCAGGGGTTGTCGGCCGGGAAGGCCCGCGCGCCATTGAGCGCGGCGCCGGCGCCCAAGGAGGCGCGCCTGAAGTCGGTGGACGAGGTGGGCGTGGGCGTGGGCGTGGGCGTCGGCGTTGGTGTGGGTGTCGGTGTCGGTGTGGGCGCCGGCGTCGGTGCCGGTGTCTGCGCCACCGGCGCAGGTGCATCACCGCCGCCACCCCCGCAGGCAGCCAATGCGGCACTGGCCGCCGTCAGCATCCAAACACGTCGCCGGTGTTGTGCCGGCCCACCCGGGGCTCTGCTCGTCATCCCCTCATTCTGGAGAGCCGCAGCAGCCCCAGGTGTGAGCCATCGTCACCGGGTGCGAGCGTCAGAACTCCACCGTGTCACCCGGGTTGATGGCCATCACCTTCACGCTGCTCGATCCCATCGCCTTGATGAACTCGGCCGGCGTGCCGGGCAGGCCCGGGTTCGTGAGGTAGTGCATGGGAATCACCACCTTGGGCTTGATGAACTCGCGCGTGGCCATCGCCGCATCGGCCGGGTTCATCACGAACTGGCCGCCGCCGATGGGCATCAGCACCAGGTCGGGCTTGTACATGTCAGCAATCAGTTTCATGTCGCCGAACACGCCGGTGTCGCCCATGTGCCAGAGCTTGAAGCCGTTCTCGAACTCGATGATGAAGCCGCCGGGCTCGCCGCCCACGTGCACCTCGTCCTTCTCGGTGGCCGGGTTCTTCCAGACGTACTCGCTGCTGTGTTCGGCCTTCACCAGCGTCACCTTGACGTTGGGGCCCAGCGGCGTGACGGTGCCGCTCTTGTTCATGCGCAGCGCCTGCGTGCCGGGCAGCACACCCAGGATGGCCAGGCTCTGGCTCAAGCCCGCCGGCGCCCACAGCGGCGCGTTGTGCATGCGTGCGAGGGCCGGCGCATCGGCGATGTGGTCGAAGTGGCCGTGGCTCACCAGCACCAGGTCGACCTTGCCCAAAGCCTCCAGCTTGCGGTAGGCCTCGGGGGTCTTCGGGTTGGTCTGGAGCCAGGGGTCGATGACGATGACCTTGCCGGCCAGCGTGGTGATCTTGAACGCGGCCTGGCCCAGCCACTGCACCTTGATCTTGTCCTGCGCCAGCGCCGGCAGCGTGAGCGCCAGGGCCGTGGCGGCGAGCAGGGTCCTGAACAACTTCTTCATGGCGGTCTCCGGGGGCTCAGTGCGAGGAATAGTCGGTGTAGGCGGGTGCCGGTTGCGTGAAGTACGCATGCAGGATCTGGTAGACCATCTTGTAGTTCTTCTGCTGGAAGCTGGCGTGGCTGATGCCGTTGAGCACGGTGAACTGCTTGTCGGGGTGCGGCAGCAGCTTGAAGAACTGCAGCAGGTCGTCGAAGCCGGCGATGCCGTCGAACTGGCCGCGCAGCACCACGGTGGGCACCTTGATCTGCAGCGGGTCCACCACCGGTAGCTTGCTGCACATGTCGATGTAGGTGCCGTTGGGCATGCTGTCGTCGAGGGCCAGGATGGCGTCGGCGAAGGCCTCGACCGTATTCGCATCCGCACAGTCGGCGTGGTCGCGCGAGAAGATGCTGCGCACGAAGGCGCGGTCGATCGGCCGCCGCTTGGTGGCCAGGAACTCGGGCAGCTTCTTGCGCCGCTGCTCGAGGGTGGGTGCGCCCTCGCCGGTCCAGACGAAGGCGTCCAGCGCCAGGCGCGCCACACGCTCGGGGTGGCGCTGTGCGAAGAGGGCTGCGCGCAACGCGCCGCTGCTGATGCCGTAGGTCAGGAAGCTGTGCACACCACGCGTGGCGGCGATGTAGTCGGTGGCGGCCTTCAGGTCGTCGGCGCCGTTGCTGATGTCGCAGTAGATGTCGCGGTGCTTGGCGCTGCGGCCATAACCCTCCATGTCCACGCACCAGCAGACGAAACCGCGCTCGGCGAACCAGTCCATCACGCTGGAATCGGGGCGGCCGGGCACCGTCAGGTCGAAGGTGGGCTGGCTGGCCATCGAGGAGCCATGCACCCACAGCACCGCCGGTTTCCCCGCGGGGCTGCCGACGAACTTCTCCCACAGGAAGAGCTGCACCTCGCCGTCGGCGGTCTGTTTGGTGGTCCAGTGTTCCCGGCCGGTGACTTGAAGCATGGGGGCGGTCTCTCGCGGTTTGCGGTTCTTCAAAGTGATCAAGTTTCCCGCCACGGAACCGGCTTTGCCGGGCCGTTGGCGGACGGCCCCCTCGGGGGGTACCGAACGAAGTGAGGTTGGGGGCTAGTCAATCTTCGCGCCGGAGTCTTTCACCACCTTGGACCAGTGGTCGCGCTCGTCGCGGAAGAAGCTGTCCATCTCGGCCGGCGTGGAACCCACGGGTTCGATGCCGGCCTCGGTGAAGTAGGCCTTGACCTCGGGCGTGGCCAGCGCCGCCTTCAGTTCGCGGTGCAGGCGCTCGATGATGGCCGGCGGCGTGCCCTTGGGCGCCAGCAGGCCCATCCAGACATAGGCCGAATAGCCCGCCAGGCCGCTTTCGGCCAGCGTCGGCACCTCAGGCAGCTGCGGCGAACGGCTGCTGCCGCTGGTGGCCAGCGGGCGCAGCTTGCCAGCCTTGATGTGCGTCACCATGCCGGCCGTGCCGGGCATGGCCATGGGCACGGTGCCGGCCAGCAGGTCGGTGGTGGCCTGGCCGCTGCCGCGGTAGGGCACGTGCGTGAGCGTGATGCCGGCCATGCTGGCGAACTGCGCCATGAAGAGATGCTGGCCGCTGCCGTTGCCCGAACTGGCGTAGTTCAGCGCGCCGGGCTTCGCCTTGGCCGCCGCCACCACGTCGGCCACGCTCTTGAAGGGCGTGGCCGGGTGCACCACCAGCACACCCGGCTCGCGGCCCAGCAGGCTGATGCCGGCGAAGTCGTCGATGGGCGCGAAGTTCAGCTTCGGGTAGAGGCTGGCGCTGATGGCATTGGTCTGCGAAGCCAGCAGCAGCGTGTAGCCGTCGGGCGGCGACTTGGCCACCATCTCGCTGCCGATGGTGGCGCCGGCACCGGGTCGGTTGTCGATGAGCACCTGCTGCTTCAGGCGCTTGCCCAGTTCCTGCGCGATGACGCGCGTGGGGCCGTCCACCGCTCCGCCGGGCGAGAACGGCACGATGATCCTGATGGGGCGGCTCGGGTAGTCCTGCGCCAGCGCCAACGGGGTAAGCAGGGCCGCGGCCAGCGCAGCGAACAGTCGCAACATCGAGATGGATCTCCGGTTCACGCGTCGAGCTCGATCTTTCTTTCGCGCGCCAGCTTGGTCCAGCGCGCGATATCGGCGGCGATGTACTTCGCAAAGGCTTCGGGCGCCATCGGCATCGGCTCCACGGCCTCGGCAGCCAGCTTGTCGCGCAAGTCGCCGTCGGTGAGCACGCTGTTCAGGCTGTCGTTGAGTGTCTTCAGCACCGGCGCCGGCAAACCAGCCGGTGCGACCACGCCGTACCACTGCAGCGCGTCGAAACCCGGGAAGCCACTTTCGATGAGCGTGGGCACGTCCTTCACCACCGGATGCCGCGCCACGCCGGTGACGGCCAGCGCGCGCACACGCCCCGATCGGATGTGCGGCAGCGCCGCGGCCAGGCCCGGGAACATGGCCTGCGTCTGGTTGCCCAGCAGGTCGGTGAAGGCCGGCGCGATGCCGCGGTAGGGCAGGTGCACCATGAAGCTGCCGGCCAGCTGCTTGAAGAGCTCCATCGTCAGGTGCGTCAGCGAACCCGGGCCCGCGGAGCCGTAACTCACCCTGGCCGGGTTGGCCTTGAGGTAGGCGACGAACTCCTTGACGTTGTTCACCGGCAGGCTGCTGTTGACCACCAGCACGTTGGGCGTGCCGCCGATCATGCCCACGGGCGTGAAGTCCTTGATCGCGTCGTAGGGCAGCTTGCTGCGTGTGGCCGGGCTGGTGCCGTGGGTGGCGACATAACCCTGCAAGAGCGTGTAGCCATCGGCCGGCGCCTTGGCCGTGGTCTGGCACGCGATGGCACCACCGCCGCCGCCGATGTTCTCGACCACGAAGCTCTGGCCCAGCGCCTTGCCCCAGCGCTCGGTGACGGTGCGGCCCACCAGGTCGCTGCCGCCGCCGGCGGACACGGGCACGATGTAGCGCAGCGCCCTGGCGGGATAGCCCTGGGCGCGGGCGCGCGGCAAGGCCAGCGCGGCGGGTGCGGCGATCAGCAGTTGGCGGCGTCGCATGGTGTCTCCTCGTGCCTCATTCGAAACCGCCGGACGCGCGCACGGCTTGCGCTTCGGCACCGGCCAGCAGCGCGATGAAGGCCTGGGCCAGCGCCGCCTGCGCGGTGCCGGCGGCCACGGCAGCGGTGTAGACCGTGGCCAGCTCGAATTCGGGCGGCAGCATGCCGACGAACTCGACGCCTTCGGTGTACTTGATCTCGGTGGCCTGGGTGCAGCCGATGAGGCCGTCTTCCTGCGCCGCGGCCAGTTCGCGCATCGCGATGGCGCCGGCCGGGTAGGTGCGAAAACGCGGCTGCATCTGCTCCAGGATGCCCAGCTGGCCCAGCACCTTGGCGAAGTGGATGCCGGCGGTGGCGCGCACGGGGTCGGGGAAATAGACCGCGCGTGCGGCCAGCAGCGCGGCCTTCAACGCGGCCGCGGTGGCCACGTCGGGGTGCGGCGCGCCGGCCTGCACCGCGATGCCGGTGCGCACCCGGCCCAGGTCGGCCCGGCCTTCGGGGCGCAGCCGGCCTTCATCGACCAGCCCGTCGATCATGGCCGCGGTGACGATCATCACGTCGCAGGGCTCGCCGGCCAGCAGCGCTTCCTTCATCGCGCCGACGGCACCGAAGCGCGCCTGCAGCGTGGCACCGGTGCGGGCACTGAAACGCTGCTGCAGCGCCTTCACCAGGCCCTGGGCGGCGCCGGCGCACAGCAGGTTCAGCGAGATGCTCATTCGGGTTTGGCGCCCGAGATCTTCACGATGTGCGCCCACTTCGCGATGTCGTCGTTGAGGTAGCGCGTGAACTCGTCGACGTTCATCGTCAGCGCCGCCGTGCCCTGCGCGGCCCAGCCGCGGCGCACCTCGGCGTTGCCGGTGATCTTGGCGATCTCGGCGTTGAGCTTGTTGACGATGGCTGGCGGCGCGCCCTTGGGCGCCATCACACCGAGCCAGAGAGTGGCCTCGTACTTGGGCACGCCGGCCTCGGCCATGGTGGGCACGTCGGGCAGGATGGCGCTGCGCCTGGTGCCCGTGGTGGCCAGCGCCTTCACCTTGCCCGACCTGATGTGCTCGGTCATCGTGGGAATGGCGTCGAACATCATCTCCAGCTGGCCGCCCAGCACGTCGGTGCGCGCGCCGGCGCTGCCCTTGTAGGGGATGTGCACGAGCGAGATGCCGGCCATGGCCTTGAACAGCTCGCCGGCCATGTGGTACGGCGTGCCCGGCCCCGACGATGCGTAGGACATGCTGCCCGGTTTTGCCTTCGCGGCCTGGATCAGCTCGCCCAGCGTGTTGAAGGGCAGGCCGGCCTTGGTGACCAGCACCAGGTCTGACGCGTTGATGGGCGCGATGGGCGCGAAGTCGCGCATCAGCACAAAGGGCTTGCTGGGGATCAGCGACTCGTTGACGGTGTGCGTGTTGCTCATCACCAGCAGCGTGTAGCCGTCGGGCGCGGCCTTGGCCACGGCGTCGGTGCCGATGACCGAGCCGCCGCCCGGCCGGTTCTCGATGACGAAGCTCTGGCCCAGGCTCTCCTGCAGGCGCTGCGCGATGAAGCGGCCGAACACGTCGGCCGAGCCGCCGGGCGCAAAGGGCACGATCAGGCGCACGGGCTTGCTGGGGTAGTCCTGCGCCATGGCCGGCAGGGCCAGCGTGCAGGCGGCAAGAACCAGGGCCAGCCGGCGGGCAGTGCATGGGATCATGGCGATTGGTCCAGTTTGGGCGGACTTGGTCGAAACCAAATCACTCTAGCCGCCCACCTCGGGCCGGTCAATGCGGCCCTGCCCTCAGACCGCAGGCAACAGGGTCATGAACCCAGCATGTTGCGCCGCACGTGCACCAGGTGGCCCAGACACAGCGCGCGCGCCCGTTCGGCGTCGCGCTCCTTCAGCGCCGCCACCAGGGCGCGGTGCTCCTGCTGGTATTCCAGCCGGCGCTCGGGCGTGGCGCTGCGGCGCTTGAGCACACCCCACTCGGCCTGCGAGCGCGCTTCGTTCATCAGCCTGAACACGCCGCTGATGAAGCCGTTGTGCGCCGCTTCGGCAATCGCTTCGTGCAGCGCGGCGTCCCACTTCTCGAAGTCTTCCAGCGTGGTGGCCGCCTCGGCGTGGTGGTTGCACTCGTCCATGCGTGCGAAGTCGGCGGCGGTGGCGCTGCCGATCACCATCTCCAGCAGCGCCGGCTCCAGCACCAGGCGCGCAGCCATCAATTCGGCCGGGCTGATCTGCGCCGAGGCTGGCGGCGCGATGTCGGCCAGCGCCGCATGCACATGCTCGGTGACGTAGGTGCCGCTGCCCACGGTCTGGGTGATGAGCCGCTTGCGCTTGAAGTCGGACAGCACGCGCCGCACGGTGCTGCGCGAGAGGCCGAACTCCTCGCTCAGGGCACGTTCGGTGGGAATGCGGTGGCCGGCGCGCCAGGCGCGCGAGCGCAGCTTGTCGAGGATGGTTTCGCGCAAGGCGGCAGCAGCGTCCATGGGCCTGAATGGTAGCATTTGGTCCGAGCCCAGGAACTTGCAAAGGAATTGCCGTGCGCATCGCCACCCTTGAACACCAGGGCGTCCGCCGCGTCGGGCGCGTCGGCGCCGACGGGCTCTCGGCCGAACTGCTGGACGTCGACGCCACGCGCGGCGCGCAGGCGCTGATCGAAGCCCAGGTGGCTGGTGCAGCCGCACCTGCCGTCACCGGCCGCGTGGCGCTGGCCGACGTGCGCTTGCTGGCCCCGCTGCCGCTGCCGCGCCGCAACCTGTTCTGCGTCGGCCGCAACTACCACGCGCATGCAAAGGAGTTGCGCGACAGCGTGTTCAAGGACAACCCGAAGACCGTCGACGCCTGGCCCATCGTCTTCACCAAGGTGCCCGAGGCCGTGGTCGGCCCGGCCGACCCGGTGCAGCTGCCGGGTGCGGCCATCAGCGAGCAGATCGACTACGAGGCCGAGCTCACCATCGTCATCGGCCGCGGCGGGCGCAACATCCAGCGCGCCAACGCGCTGAAGCATGTCTACGGCTACACCATCATCAACGACGTGACCGCGCGCGACGTGCAGATGCGCCACGCGCAGTGGGACCTGGGCAAGAGCTTCGACACCTTCTGCCCCATGGGCCCGTGGATCGTCACCGCCGATGAACTGGACGGCAGCAACACGCGGGTGCAGTGCTGGGTGAACGGCGAACTGCGCCAGGACGCGCGCACCACCGACCTGATCTTCGACATCCCCACGCTCATCGAGACCTGCTCGCGCGGCATCACGCTGCACCCGGGCGACCTCATCGCCACCGGCACCGCCGCCGGCGTGGGCATGGGCATGAACCCGCCGCGCTGGCTCAAACACGGCGACGTGGTGCGCATCCAGATCGACGGGCTGGGCGTGCTGGAAAACCGCTTCGTCGAAGGAGGCCTGTGATGCTGCGCCGTACCGCACTCGTTCTGTCGCTGCTGCTGGCCGGCGGCGCACACGCCCAAGGCTGGCCGGCCGACAAGCCGATCACCATGATCGTGCCCTTCCCGCCCGGCGGCGTGGCCGACACGGTGGCGCGGCCGGTGGCCGAGGCGTTGGGGAAGGAGCTGAAGCAGACGGTGATCGTCGAAAACCGCGTCGGCGCCGGCGGGGCCCTGGGCATCGGCGCCGCGGCGCGTGCGCCGGCCGATGGCTACACAGTGCTGCTGAGCCTCAGCTCCATCAGCATCCTGCCCGAGGCCGACCGCATCCTCGGCCGCAAGCCGGCCTACACGCTGAACCAGTTCAAGCCCATTGCGCGCTTCACGGCCGACCCCACGGTGCTGGTGGTGCGCGCCGACGCGCCGTGGAAGACGCTGGCCGAGTTCGTGACCAGCGCGAAGAGCAAGCCCGGCGCTTACAACTACGGCAGCTCGGGCAACTACGGCACCATGCACGTGCCGATGGAAATGCTGAAGGCGCGCGCCGGCGTCTTCCTCACCCACATTCCCTACACCGGCGCCGGCCCCGCGGTGCTGGCGCTGCTGGGCGGGCAGGTGGACGCCGTGGCCAGCGGGCCCAGCACGGTGGCGCAGCAGATCAAGGCCGGCAAGCTGCGCGCGCTGGCGCACTGGGGCGACAAGCCGTTGGCTTCGTTGCCCGAAGTGCCCAGCCTCGCGCAGGCGGGTTACCCGGCCCGCTTCGCGCAGTGGTCGGCGCTCTTCGTGCCGGCGGGCGTGCCCGACGACATCGTGCAGAAGCTGCGCGCCGCGGCGAAGAAGGTGGCCGTCGACGCCCAGGTGGTGGCCACCATCCAGCGCGCCGGCAGCCCCATCGAATACCTGGACGCACCCGAGTTCCAGGCCTACTGGGACGGTGATGCCCAGCTGATGGTCGAGGCCGTGCGCCGCATCGGCAAGGTGGAGTGAACACGAGCCCGCGCACACTATGATGAAGCGGGCGCGGCGGCAACACCGGCCCGCCCTCATGCAACCCGGCATCATCTCCAGACTCTTCGGCCGGCGCCCCGGCGCCACACCCCTGCCGCTGAGCCACTGGCTGCGCCGGCTGATCTGGTGGTGCATGCTGCCGCTGCTGCTGCTGGCCGCCGGCCTGGGCGCGCTGCGGCTGAGCACCCAGGCCGCCGAACGCGACGACACGGCCGCGCAGCTGGCCCAGGCGGTGGCGGCGGCGATCGACCAGGATCTTTCCGGTCGCATCCGCGCACTGGCCATGCTGGCGCTTTCGCCCAACCTCGACGATGCGGCCCGCCTGGCGCGCTTCCACATCCAGGCCCAGGCCTACCGCGACACCTTCGGCAGCGAAGTGATCCTGGCCGACACCCAGGGCCAGATGCTCCTGCACACCAAGATGGCGCCGGGCACGCCGCTGCCGCCGCTGCCGCAGCCGCAGGGGCGGGCCGCAGCGCCGCTGGCGCTGGCCAGCGGCCGGCCCGCGGTGGGCGACCTGGTCACCGGCCCGGTGACAGGCACGCTGCTGGTGGCCGTGGTGGTGCCGGTGCTGCGCGGCGGCAAGCCCGTGGCCACCCTGCTGACGGCGGTGGACGCCACCCATTTCACACCGCTGCTGCAGCGCGCGCCGCTGCCTGAAGGCTGGTCGCTGGCGCTGCTGGACGGCACACGGCGGCCCATCGCCCAGGCCGGGCCGGCCTCGGCGGCCCATGCGATGGCGGTATCGGCCACGCTCGGCGAGTCACCCTGGATCGTCTCTCTGGCCATACCCTCGGCGCGCGCTGACGCGCCCCTGAGCGCCGCAGCCTGGACCGTGGCCGCGGCCGTGCTGGCGGCCACCTGCATCGGCGCCCTGGGCGGCACGCTGGCGAGCCGGCGCCTGGCGCGCTCGGTGGCCGCGCTGGCCGCGCCGCTGCCGGCCGACGCCGAACCCGAGACCATCGTCGAGATCCAGCGCACGCGCGAGCTGATCAACCAGCAGGTGGCCGAACGCGAGGCCGCACTCGCCGCCCTGCGCCAGAGCCAGCTCACCTTCCAGGCCTTGTTCGAAGGCATGCCCGACGCGGTGGTCTTCACCGACACCGAGCGCCGCATCCGCCTGGTCAACACCGCCTTCGGCCGGATCTTCGGCTACGGCCCGGACGAGTTGGTGGGCCAGGGCACCACGGTGCTCTATGCCGATCTGGCCGAGCATGCCCGCGTGGGCCGCGAGCGCTACGACAACCCGGCCATGGCCGACGCCATGACCTGGGAGATGCGCTACCGGCGCAAGGACGGCAGCGAGTTCTGGGCCGAAACCAGCGGCGTGCGCGTGCGCGACGCGCAGGGCGCGGTGATCGGCACGCTGGGCGTGCACCGCGACATCAGCGCGCGTCACGCCGCCGAGCGCCAGCTGAAGGAGCTGAACGCACGCCTGGCCGCCGTCTTCAACAACAGCCCCTTGGCCCTGCTGGTGGGCACCATGCCCAGCGGCAGCCTGGTGGACGTGAACCCGGCCGCCGAATCGCTGCTGGGCTACACGCGCCAGGAGATGCTGGGCCGCACCACCGCCGAACTGGATCTGTGGGTGCGGCCCGAACAACGCGACGAGTTGCGCCGGCACGTGCTGGCCGGCGTGGCGGCACCGGCCATGGAACTGCAGCTGCGGCGCAAAGGTGGCCAGGTGCTCGACGTCTCGCTGTCGGGCCTGCCGGTGCAGATCGGCGGCGAGCCGCACTTCCTGAGCCTGCTGCACGACATCAGCGCGCAGAAGCTGGCCCAGCGCGAACGCGAGCAGCATCAGATGCAGCTGGAAGCGCTGGTGCGCGAGCGCACCGCCGCGCTGGCCCAGGCCAACGCCAGCCTGGCCGAACGCGCGCGCGCCATCACGGCGCTGTACGACGGCGCGCCCTGCGGTTATGTCTCGCTGCTGCCCGACGGCACCATCACCGAGGCCAACCGCACGGTGCTGGCGATGCTGGGCTACGAGCGGCAGCACTTCGTCGGCGCGCGTGTCAGCGACTTCATGACGCCCGAGAGCCGGGCCTTGCACACGCAGCGGGCGCCGGCCGCACTGGCCGGCGGCCCGGCGCGCGCGCTGGACTACGAGCTGGTGTGTGCCGACGGCCGGCTGCTGCCGGTGCTGATCGACGCCGACTTCGAGCGCGACGCCGATGGCCGGGCACTGGGCGCGCGCGCCACCCTGGTGGACAACAGCGAGCGCCGCGCGCGCGAACGCCAGATCGCCGAGATGCAGGCCGAACTGGAGCGCCGCGCCGACCTGGCCGAGGGCGCCAACCGCGCCAAGAGCGCCTTCCTGGCCAACATGAGCCACGAGATCCGCACGCCGATGAACGCCATCATCGGCCTCACGCACCTGATGGAGCGCGACGCGGCCGATCCCTTGCAGCGTGAGCGCCTGGGCAAGGTGGCCGCCGCCGGCCAGCACCTGCTGCAGGTCATCAACGACGTGCTCGACCTGTCCAAGATCGAAGCCGCCAAGATGACGCTGCACGAGACCGACTTCGAACTCGAGCCGCTGCTGGCACGCGCCCACGCGATGGTGGCCGACAGCGCACGCGCCAAGGGCCTGGCGCTGCACTTCGAGACACAAAACCTGCCGCCGCGCCTGCACGGCGACGGCACCCGGCTGCTGCAGGCGCTGATCAACCTGCTGGCCAACGCCGTCAAGTTCACCGAGCACGGCTGGGTGCGGTTGACGGGTGAAGTGCTGGCCGAGGACGGCGCGCGCTGCAAGCTGCGCTTCGAGGTGCAGGACAGCGGCGAGGGCATTGCCGAGGAACGCCAGCAGGGCCTCTTCGGCGCCTTCGAACAGGCCGACAGCACGCTGGCGCGCCGCCACGGCGGCACCGGCCTGGGCCTGGCGCTGACGCGCCACCTGGCCGAGCTGATGGGCGGCGAGGTCGGCGTGCACAGCGCGCCGGGCGCGGGCAGCCGCTTCTGGTTCACGGCCTGGCTGCAACGTGCCGTGGTGCCGCAAGCGGGCGTGGTGGCAGGCGCCAGCGCGGCGACGGTGCCGGCCGGCGCGACAGCCGAAGAGCGCGTGCGCCAGCTGTTCAGCGGCCGCCGCGTGCTGCTGGTCGAGGACAACCCGGTCAACCAGGAGGTGGCCAGCGCGCTGCTCGACGCCGTCGGCCTGCAGGTGGACACGGCCGACGATGGCGTGCAGGCCGTGGCCCGCGTGCAGGCGCAGCGCTACGATCTGGTGCTGATGGACATGCAGATGCCCGGCCTCGACGGCCTGGCCGCCACACGCGCCATCCGCGCCCTGCCCATCGCGCAGCCGCCGATAGTGGCGATGACGGCCAACGCCTTCGGCGAAGACCGCCGCGCCTGCCTGGACGCCGGCATGGACGACCATGTGGCCAAGCCGGTGGACCCTGATCTGCTCTACGGCGCCCTGCTGCGCTGGTTGCCGGGCCGCGGGGGCTGAAAGCACCCCCAGGCCGGCCGAGCCGGCCGCCCCCCGCGGGGGTATGAGCAAAGTGGCGAAGCCACATTTGCTCATGAGGATCTTGCAGGGACAGGTCCGAAAACGGCGAGTCACTCACGGCCTGCCGCCTAAGATCCCCGCATGGTCCTCGATGCCGATGCCGCCTACCTGGCCGTGAAAGCCCGTGATGCCCGTTTCGACGGGCGTCTGTTCATCGGCGTCACCAGCACCGGCGTGTACTGCCGGCCGGTGTGCCGGGTGCGCACGCCGCGGCGCGAGAACTGCCGCTTCTTCGACAGCCGCGCGCAGGCCGAGGCCGCGGCCTTCCGCCCCTGCATGAAGTGCCGGCCCGAGATCGCGCCGGGCCTGTCGCACACCGACTCATCGCGCACACTGGCCGACACGGCAGCTCGGCTGATCGAACACGCGGTGCACGGCGGCGAGAGCATCGCCCTGCCGCAGCTGGCCGCGCGCCTGGGCGTGACCGACCGCCACCTGCGCCGCATCTTCCAGGGCACGCATGGTGTGTCGCCGCACGACTACCTGAGCACGCAGCGCCTGCTGCTGGCCAAGCAGCTGCTCACCGACACCCTGCTGCCGGTGACGCAGGTGGCGCTGGCCAGCGGCTTCGACAGCCTGCGCCGCTTCAACGCCGCCTTCGTCGAGCGCTACCGCTTCAACCCCACGCAGTTGCGCCGCGAACGCACAACAGCGCGTGGCGCTGCACGCGCCGAAGCGCCGTTGCGCCTGGCCTACCGCCCGCCCTACGACATCGAGGCCGTGCTTGCCTTCTTCGCACGGCGCGAGATCCAGGGCGTCGAGCAGGTGGACGGCCTGCATGTGCGCCGCACGCTGGGCTGGACACACCGCGGCCAGCGCATCACCGGCTGGGTCGACGGCTGCTTCGTGCCCGAGCGAAACGAAGTGCATGTCACGGCCTCGCCCAGCTTCGCGCCGATGCTCGGCGCCGTGATGCAGCGCGTGCGCCAGGGCCTGGACCTGGACGCCGACCCGGCGCTGATCGACCCCGTGATGGCGCTGCTGCCGGTGCCGCCACGCCCCGGCGCGCGCCTGCCCGGCGCGATGGACGGCTTCGAAGTGGCGGTGCGCGTGATCCTGGGCCAGCAGGTGACGGTGAAGGCCGCGCGCACGCTGGTGCAGCGCCTGGTGGCCCGCCTGGGCGAGCCCGTCGAAACGCCCTTCCCCGCGCTGACGCATGTCTTCCCCGATGCCCCGGCCATCGCGTCCGCCGACCCCGAGGTGATCGGCAAACTTGGCATCGTGCGCCAGCGCGTGAAGGCCCTGCAGGCCCTGGCCGCCGCGGTGGCCGCGGGCGACATCGAACTGCACCGCGGCGCGCCGCTGGAGGCCACGCTCGACGCCTTGCGCGCATTGCCCGGCATCGGCGAATGGACGGCGCAGGTCATCGCGATGCGCGCGCTGGCCTGGCCCGACGCCTGGCCGGCCAGCGACATCGGGCTGATGAACGCCCTGGGTTCGCGCGATCAGAAGCTCATCACCACACTCGCCGAGCCCTGGCGCCCCTGGCGCGCCTACGCGGTCATGCAGCTGTGGCACCACCTGGAGACACCGACATGAAACAACAACTGCAGGCGCAGGGCCGCGTGGACTCGCCGCTCGGGCCACTCACCTTGGCCGCTACCGACAAAGGCCTGGCCATCGTCTGGTTCGACGACCAGGCGCACCGCACGCTGGACGTGGACGCGCCGGTGAACCCGAAGCACCCGCATGTGGCGCAGGCCGCGCGCGAGTTCGAGGCCTACTGGCGCGATGCGCGTTGCGCCTTCCACGTGCCGCTGGACCCGGCGGGCACCGAGTTCCAGCAGGCGGTGTGGCAGGTGCTGCTGGGCATCGAAGCGGGCCGCCTGTCGACCTATGGCGAGGTGGCGCGCCAGATCGGCAAGCCCGATGCCGTGCGCGCCGTGGGCGCGGCGGTGGGGCGCAACCCGCTGGGCATCATCGTGCCCTGCCACCGCGTGGTGGGCAGCAATGGTTCGCTCACGGGTTATGCCGGTGGGCTGCCGCGCAAGGAGGAACTGCTGCGGCGCGAAGGGGTGCTGCTGACATGAAGGCGCGTGACTATCGCGAGTTGCTGCTGCTGGGCGCGCTGTGGGGCGCGTCCTTCCTCTTCATGCGCCTGGGTGCGGCCGACTTCGGGCCGCTGGCGCTGGTGTTCGTGCGCGTGGCCGGGGCGGCGGCGGTGCTGCTGCCCATCATGGCCTGGAGCGGCCAGATGCCGGCGCTGAAGCAGCACTGGCGCGCCATCGCCTTCGTCGGCCTGCTCAACTCGGCCCTGCCCTTCGTGCTGTTCACCATCGCGGCGCTGGTGCTGGGTGCGGCACTGATGTCGGTGTTCAATGCGACGGTGCCGATCTGGGGCGCGCTGGTGGCCTGGATGTGGCTGGGCGAGCGCCCGACGCTATCGCGGATGCTGGGCCTGGCCATCGGCATCGCCGGCGTGGTGGGCCTCAGCTGGGGCAAGGCCGACTTCAAGCCGGGCGACCATGGCGTGAGCGCCGCCGCCGGCATTGCAGCCTGCCTCGGCGCGGCGGTGCTGTACGGCATCGCGGGCAACTTCTCGCGCAAGAAGCTGGTGGGTGTGCCGCCCATGGCGCAGGCGGCCGGCAGCCAACTGTCGGCCGCGGTGCTGCTGGCGCTGCCGGCCGTGTGGGCCTGGCCGGCGGTGAACCCGTCGGCCACGGCCTGGCTGGCGGTGGCCGCGCTCTCGCTGGCCTGCACGGGCCTGGCCTACGTGCTGTACTTCCGCCTCATCGCACACGCCGGGGCGACGAACGCGATGTCGGTGACCTTCCTGATCCCGGCCTTCGCCATCGCCTGGGGCTGGCTGTTCCTGGGCGAGGTGCCCACGGGCACCATGCTGGCCGGCTGCGCGGTGATCCTGCTGGGCACGGCGCTGGCCACGGGCGCCGTGGCGCTGCCGTGGCCGAAGAAGGCGCCTACTTGAACTTGGCCTGCGGCACGGTGCGCAGTTCGCCGGGCAGCGAGCCCAGGTAGGCCGCGATGGCCTTCAGTTCGGCTGGCTTGAACTGCTTCACCTGGCCGGCCATGATGGCGTTGCCGCGGCCGACATTGGGGTTGCCGGTGGTGGCGTAGGCGCGCAGTGCGGTAGCGAGGTAGTCGCCATGCTGGCCGGCGATCTTCGGGTAGCTGGGGTCGATCGGCTTGCTGTAGTTGGCGCCGTGGCACGAGGCGCAGGCGCCCTTGGCCAGCAGTGCGGCCACCTCGGCCGAAGGCTGCGCGGCGGGGGTGTCGGCCACGGGCTTGATGGACGAGGCACCGTGCTTTTCGTAGTGCGCGGCCAGGTCGGCCATGTCGGCATCGGACAGCGACGCGGCGATGGCGCGCATGGTCGGGTGCTTGCGCTCGCCCTTCTTGTACGCGGCCAGCGAAGCCACGAGGTACTTGGCGTTCTGGCCCGAGATCATGGGCACCTTGTGGATCTCGGGAAAGCTGGCCTGGTAGCCCGGTATGCCGTGGCAGCCGATGCACATGGCCGCCTTCTGCTCGCCCTTCGCGGCGTCTTGCGCTTGCGCGGAGGTGACAACACCGGCCAGCGCCAGCAAAAGGGTAACGGCTTTGTTCATCGTCGGACCAGGAGGTTGGTGGCTGGAAGGAAGGCGGGTGTCCCGCTGGTGGCAGCCGGCGATTATAGGGGGGCCCTTATACTGGCTCGAGCCTCTTCGGCACCCCTGTTTTCTCAGCCTGTGCGGCACCCCATCACGATGAAATTCCAAGGCTCCGACCAGTACGTCGCCACGCAGGATCTGATGCTGGCCGTCAACGCCGCCGTCACGCTCAAGCGCCCGCTGCTGGTGAAAGGCGAACCCGGCACCGGCAAGACGATGCTGGCTGAAGAGGTGGCGCGCGCCTTGAACCTGCCGCTGCTGCAGTGGCACATCAAGAGCACCACCAAGGCCCAGCAGGGCCTGTACGAGTACGACGCGGTGAGCCGCCTGCGCGACAGCCAGCTCGCCAGCGTGGACAGTGCGGAGAAGGTCAAGGACATCCGCAACTACATCGTGCAGGGCGTGCTGTGGCAGGCCTTCACGGCCGAGCAGCCGGTGGCGCTCCTGATCGACGAGATCGACAAGGCCGACATCGAGTTCCCCAACGACCTGCTGCGCGAACTCGACCGCATGGAGTTCTACGTGTACGAGACGCGCGAGCTGGTGAAGGCGCGGCACCGCCCCATCGTCTTCATCACCAGCAACAACGAGAAAGACCTGCCGGACGCCTTCCTGCGCCGCTGCTTCTTCCACTACATCAAGTTCCCGGACGCCGACACCATGCGTGCCATCGTCGACGTGCACTTCCCCGGCCTGAAGAAGGACCTGCTGGCCGCCGCGCTGAAGACCTTCTACGACGTGCGCAACCTGCCCGGCATCAAGAAGAAGCCCAGCACCAGCGAACTGCTCGACTGGCTCAAGCTGCTGGTGGCCGAGGACATTCCGCTCGAAGCGCTGCAGAGCAAGGACGACAAGGTGGCCGTGCCGCCGCTGGTGGGCGCGCTCTTGAAGAACGAACAGGACGTGACGCTGTTCGAGAAGCTCGTCTTCATGCAGAAGCACAACCGCTGATGCTGCCGGTCGTGCCCGTCACGCTGGAGCGTGCGCCGGTGCGGCTGGTGCCGCTGGAACTGGAACACGAAGCCGGCCTCGCCGCCGCCGCGGCCGACGGCGAGCTGTGGAACCTGCGCATCACGTCCGTGCCCGAGCCGGGCCAGACGCGGGCCTACATCGAAGCCGCGCTGCGCATGCGCGCCGAGGGCCACCGCCTGGCCTTTGCGGTGCTCGACGCGGCCACGGGCCAGGTCATCGGCAGCAGCAGCTACCACGACATCGTGCCCGCGGTCGAACGGGTGGAGATCGGCTACACCTGGTACGCCGCCAGCCGCCAGAAGAGCGCCGTCAACACCACCGCCAAGTGGCTGCTGATGCAGCACGCCTTCGAGACGCTGGGGGCCAGGCTCGTGGGCTGGCGCACCGACAACTACAACTTTGCCAGCCAGCGCGCCATCGAGCGCCTGGGCGCGAAGAAGGACGGCGTGCTGCGCCACCACGCGCTGCGGCGCGACGGCACGGTGCGCGACACCGTGATGTACAGCCTGCTCGCGGGCGAATGGCCCGAAGTCAAGGCTCACCTCGAACACCAACTGAACCGGCCGCGCTGACAGCAGCGCCGCGCCGGCCGGAAAGACCCATGGCCCGCAAGAAACCAATCACCGTCGAAGACCTCTGGTCCCTGGAACGCCTGGGTACGCCCAGCCTGTCGCCCGACGGCGCGCAGGCCGTGGCCGCCGTCACCGGCTTCTCGATGGAAGAGAACAAGTCGAGCTCGTCGCTGTGGCTGCTGTCCACGCTAGGCGGCCGCCCGCGGCGGCTGACGAGCTGCGGCGACAAGGACGGCAGCCCGCGCTGGAGCCCCGTCCGCAGAAACGGCAAGGGCCAGGGCGAGCTGATCGCCTTCACCGCGCGGCGCGAGCAGCAGGGCAAGAAGGACGAAGAGCCGCAGCTGTACGTGATCGCGCCCGACGGCGGCGAGGCGCAGCGCGCGGCCGAGGTGGCCACCGGCGTCGAGGCCTTCCGCTGGCTGCCCGACGGCCGCGGCCTGGTCTTCGTCAGCTGGGTCTGGCCCGAGTTGAAAGGTGCCAAGGCGCAGGCCAAGAAGCTGAAGGAATTCAAGGAGCGCAAGGAGAGCGGCTACGCCACCAGCGAGGCCATGTACCGCTTCTGGGACCGCAACCTGCCGATGGGCCGCGTGCCGCACCTGCACCTGCTGGAGCTCGGCAAGGAAGGCGCTGCCGGCAAGGTGCGCGACCTGTTCGAAGCCAGCGGCCACGAGTTGTCGCGCAACGACCCCGGCATCGAGCAGTTCGACATCTCGCCCGATGGCCAGCGCCTCGTGTTCGCCTTCGATCCCAGCCCCGAGAAGCGCGCCGACGGCCGCTTCGCGCTGGCCGAGATGAACCTGAAGAGCGGCGCCATCGACGTGATCGTGCGCGACGCCGACTGGGATTTCTCGGCCCCGCGCTACAGCCCCGACGGCGGGCGCGTGGCCTTCACCGCCAGCCACCAGGCCATCAAGCACACCATGCCGGCCCAGCTGGCGGTGTGGGACCGCGAAGAACACAGCTGGGACGTGGTGAGCCTCACCTGGGACCATGAAGTGCACGCCCCGCTGCACTGGGAAGACGACGGCCAGGCCGTGCTGTTCCTGGCCGAGCAGAAGGGCCGCACGCACCTGTGGCGCTTCGACCTGCCCGACCGGCGCGCCGAGATCGTCGTCACTGGCGGCACGCTGGCCGGCTTCGACAAGGCCGCCGGCACGCTGGTGACGGTGGGCGACAGCGCGCTGCACCCCTCGCGCATCCACGCCCACCTGCCGGGCGAAGCGGCGCGGCGCCTGGAGAGCTTCAACGACGAGATCATGGGCCGCCTGGCCCTGGGCCGCGTCGAGGAAGTCTGGTTCAAGGGTGCGCAGGACGACGACGTGCAGATGTGGCTGGTGCACCCGCCGGGCTTCGACGCCAAGAAGAAGTACCCGGTGCTGCACAGCATCCACGGCGGCCCGCACACCGGCCCCGGCGACAACTGGCACTACCGCTGGAACCTGCAGCTCTTCGCGGCGCAGGGCTACGTGGTGGCCAGTGTCAACTACCACGGCAGCAGCGGCTTCGGCTACGCCTTCAAGGACAGCATCACGCACCGCTGGGGCGAGCTGGAACTGCAGGACGTGGAAGCTGCCACCGACACCCTGCTCAAGCGTCCCTACGCCGATGCCAAGCGCGTCTACGCCAGCGGCGGCAGCTACGGCGGCTACATGGTGGCCTGGATGAACGGGCATGTCGCGCCCGGCCGCTACCGCGCCTACGTCTGCCACGCCGGTTGTTATGACTGGGTGGCGATGTTCGCCGACGACGCCTGGAGCTGGCATGCCAAGGAGCTGGGCGCCTGGTACTGGGACGACCTGGCGCGTGTGCAGGCGCAAAGCCCCGCCACCTACGCCGGCAACATGACGACACCCACGCTCGTGATCCACGGCGCGCTCGACTACCGCGTGCCCGACGCGCAGGGCCTGGCCTACTACAACACCCTCAAGGCGCGCGGCGTCGATGCGCGGCTCTTGTGGTACCCCGACGAGAACCACTGGATCCTGAAGCCGCGCAACAGCAAGCTCTGGTACGGCGAGTTCTTCGGTTGGCTGCAGCGCCATGCGCCCAAGGCGAAGGCCCGGAAGTAGACGTATATACTGCCCGTATATCCGCGGGGTGCACCATGGCCGAAACCACCGTCTTCCAGTCCGGCAACAGCCAGGCCGTGCGCCTGCCCAAGGAGTTCCGCTTCAAGAGCAAGACGGTGGAGATCTTCCGCCGCGGCGACGAGATCGTGCTGCGCGAGAAGCCGCGCACGATGGGTGAGGTTCTGGACTCGCTGCCGCCGATCACCCCCGAGGACGCTGAAGAAATCCGGCGCATGTTCGAGAACGTGCGCGACACACGCCCTCCCGAAGAGCGCGACTGGTCCTGGCTCGGTGAGGCACCCGCCCCACGCAAGCGGGCGGCCAAGCCGGGCCGCAAGTGAAGTACCTGCTGGACACGGACACCTTCAGTGTGGCCGCCCGCGATGGCAGCGCGCAGCTGAAAGCTCGCCTGGGGGCCGTTCCGGCCCACGACATCGCCTTGTCGGCCATCGCAGTCGGCGAGATCGAATTCGGCCTCGCACGCAATGCCCCCCCCGAGCGCATCCGTCTGCGTATCGCCGCCCTGCGCTCGAGCTTTCGCGTGTTGCCGGTTGACGAACCCGTTGCCGGCGCCTACGGGCGCCTGCGGCAGGATCTGCAGCGCCGCGGCACGCCCATCGGCCCCAACGACATGTGGATCGCCGCACACGCACTGGTGGCCGGCCTGACGCTGGTGTCGGGCAACGAACGCGAGTTCACCCGCGTCCCCGGCCTCAAGGTCGAGAACTGGCTGCGTTGAAGAAGGAGCCCGCGCGATGCTGATCGACTTCTTCTACACGCTGCGCGCCGCCAAGCTCAAGGTCAGCGTCAAGGAATACCTCACGCTGCTGGAAGCCATCAAGGCCGGCGTCATCGACGACGACGGCGGCCCTTCCATCGACAAGTTCTACTACCTGGCCCGCACCTCGCTCGTGAAGGACGAGGCCCAGTTCGACAAGTTCGACCGTGCCTTCGCCGCCTACTTCAAGGGCGTGCAGATGCTCACCGACTTCACGCAGGACGTGCCGCTGGAGTGGCTGCGCAAGACCCTGGAACTCGAACTCAGTCCGGAAGAGAAGGCGGCCATCGAGAAGATGGGCTGGGACGAGCTGATGGACACGCTGAAGAAGCGTTTCGAGGAACAGAAGGAACGCCACGAGGGCGGCAACCGCATGATCGGCACCGGCGGCACCAGCCCGTTCGGCGCCTATGGCGTCAACCCGCAGGGCATCCGCATCGGCCAGGACAAGGGCCGCGGCAAGAGCGCCGTGAAGGTGTGGGACCAGCGCGCCTACAAGGACTACGACGACACC
>CAYREA010000019.1:0-44780 GCA_964423075.1 uncultured Rubrivivax sp.
CACGATGACGCAGGCCAAGGCGGTGAGCAACTACACCAACTCGATCCTGGCCAACCTGGAAGCCACCGAAGACGGCTACGACGAAGCCCTGCTGCTCGACGCCTCCGGCTTCGTCAGCGAGGGCGCGGGCGAGAACCTCTTCGTCATCAAGAACGGCGTGGTCTACACGCCCGATCTGTCGGCCGGCGCCTTGAACGGCATCACGCGCAACACCGTCTTCCACATCTGCCAGGACCTGGGCCTGAAGCTGGTGGAAAAGCGCATCACGCGCGACGAGGTCTACATCTGCGACGAGGCCTTCTTCACCGGCACCGCCGCCGAAGTGACGCCGATCCGCGAACTCGACCGGGTTGAACTCGGCAAGGGCAGCCGCGGCCCCATCACCGAGAAGATCCAGGCCGCCTTCTTCGACATCGTCAACGGCCGCAACGCCAAATACGCCGAGTGGCTGACCCTGGTATGAGCGCAACCCTGCAAGAACCCAAGTCCGTGGTCGAACTGGCCGCGGCCGATCTGGTCGGCCCCGGCGTCACCTTCTGCCCCAACCCGCGCATGGCGCTGTGGAGCAACCACCCCAAGGTGTTCATCGACGTGGCCTCCACCGGCGAGGGCCGCTGCCCCTATTGCGGCACGGCCTACCGCCTGAAGGCCGGCGAGAAGGCCCACGCCGGGCACTGAACGCCGGCCTCAGCCGGGGATCTTCGAGATCTGCACGCTGACGATCTGCCAGGCGCCACCGCGTTTGACGTAGATGTCGATGTAGCGGTAGTGGCTGCTGAAGGTTTTGCCCTGGTAGCGGCCGGTCATGCGCGTGCGGCCGGCCAGCAGCGCCACGTCGCCGTACAGGCGCACGTCGAAGTCTTCCACCTTGTAGGGTTCGATCACCAGGTCGGGCGACATCAGGTCGTCGACGAAGGACTGCTTGGTCTCCACGTTGCCCGCGCCGTCGATCTGGCGGAAGTCCTCGGCCATGTTGGCCTCGATGGCGGCGCGGTCCTTGCGCACGATGGCTTCGTCCCAGCGGTGGGCCTGGGCCGTGAGCAGCTCGGTGATGGTGGCCGGGAGCGGTTCAGCGGTCATGGCACATCCCTCAAGCAGAGCCAGCAGCAGGAAGGCGGCGCAGGTCCGAGTCCAGATTCTCATCGCCCTATTGCAACACGTAGACCAGGGCGGTCCGCGCCGGCACGGTGAGCGTGCCGGTGGCCGCGTCCCAGCGTGACAGGTCGGCCGGGCGGCGGTCGGCGCCCGTGCGGTGCACCGGGTGCAACTGGTAGGCGCGGCCGCGCAGCTCGGGCAGCGCCAGCGTGCCGGGCGAGGGCGAGACGTTGATGGCGTAGAGCACTTCGGCGTAGCCTGCGTCGGCCAGGCCGCGGCCATCGAGCCGGCCCACGATGAGTGTCGGCTCCTGTGCCGGGCCGGTGTTCAGGAAGCGCAGGCGCTGGGCGACTTCGTCGGCGCTGCGCAGGCGGAACAGCGGTGTGCTGGCGCGGATCTTCAGCAGGTCGAAGAAGGCGTCGCGCGTGAAGCGGATGTCCGCCGGTGTCGGCTTGATCGAGGCATCGGCCAGCAGCGGCTTCATGGCCGGCCACAGGCTGGTGTTGTCGCCGCGGGGCGGCAGGCCGCTGCCGTAGAAGTTGTCGCTGAAGGTCCAGTCGATGCGGTTGAACCAGTCGCCGCTGTCGAAGCTGTTGCGGTCCAGGCTCTTGCTGCGCAGCATCTCCACGCCGGCGTGGAAGTAGGCGATGCCCTGGCTGAAGGCGGTGGTGGCCAGGCCCAGCAGCTGCACCCTCGCGCGGTCTTCGCGGCTGGTGCCCGGCGGCAGCTTGAGCACGTTGATGTCGAAGAGCGTCGGGTTGTCGTGGTTCTCGACGTAGTTCACCACCTCGCCGGGCTGGCTGGCGTAACCCGCGCCCTGGCCGGCGTAGTCGATCTCGGCCAGGCGCTTCTCGCGGCCGTCGAGGGCCAACAGGCGCACGTCGCGCAGCGTGCCGGCCAGGCCCACGCGCACCAGGTCGGCGGCCTTCAGCAGGTCTTCGCGCGGGGCCTGGGCGTGCGGGTTCGGCGCGTAGTGGAGGCCGTTGATCCAGCCCTGGCGCGCGAGTGTTCCGGCCGCGTCGTCGCAGCAGCCGCCGCCGCGCACGGCGTCGCGGGCGCGGTCGCTGAAGGTGGCGATGCCGCTGCCGTTCAGGCTGCCCTGCGCGGCCTGCACGAAGAGGGCGCCGTCCTTCACCTCGCCGAAGTTCCAGCCTTCGCCGATGAGGTGGATGTGGCGGCCAGTGGCCGCGTTCACCGCCTGCTGCAGCCGCTCCATGGCCGCGCGCGGCTGATGGCCCATCAGGTCGAAGCGCATGCTGTCGATGCGGTACTCGCGCGCCCAGGTGACGGCCGAATCGATCATCAGCCTGGCCATCATGCGGTGCTCGGTGGCCGTGTTGTCGCAGCAGGTGCTGGTCTCGACCTCGCCCTTGGCATTCAGGCGCTGGTAGTAGCCGGGCACGATGCGGTCGAGCACCGAGTGGGCCTTCTGGCCCGAGGCGCTGGTGTGGTTGTAGACCATGTCCATGCCCACGCGCAGCCCGGCCCGGTGCAGCGCCTGCACCATGCGGCGGAACTCGAGGATGCGCACGGCGCCATCGGCCGCGTCGGTGGCGTAGCTGCCTTCCGGCGCGGTGTAGTGCAGCGGGTCGTAGCCCCAGTTGTAGCAATCCTGCCGGGCCACCGCGGCCACGGCGGCCTGCTGCGTGTCGCCGTCGAGTGTGCCGTTCACTTCAGGCGTCACGCAGCCTGCCTCGGGCACGGTGGCGAAGTCGAATACCGGCAGCAGGTGGATGTCGGTGACGCCGGCCGCGCGCAGCGCCTGCAGGTGGCGCATGCCGTTCGAGCCCGTGTGGGTGAAGGCCAGGTACTTGCCGCGGTGGGCGGCGGGCACGCTGGCATCGCCGACCGAGAAGTCGCGCAGGTGCAGCTCGTAGAGCACGAGGTCGGTGCTGGCGCGCACGGTATCCGGCCGCGGCGTCGTGGCCCAGCCTTCGGGCTGCAGCGCGGGTGCGTCGACGCGGCCGATCCAACTGCGCTGCGAATCGGTGGACAGGCTGATCGAGTACGGGTCGGTGACGCGGTTGCGCACCAGGCCCACGCCACGCACGTAGACATCCACCAGGTAGGTGTAGCTGCCGCCCGTCAGGTCGCGCGCGTGCAGGCCGAACCAGCTGCCGCCCTGGCGCGCGCGATGCAAGCGCAGCACACGCGCGGCCGGCGCCGTGGCGCTGGTGTGCAGGCAGGCGTGCACCGCCTGCGCCGTGGGCGCCCACAGGCGGAAGGCGGTGCCGGCGGCGCTGACGCGCACGCCGAAGTCGGGCAAGGCTTCGTCGCGCGCGTACATCGCGTCGAGCGCCAGCGCGGCTTGTGTCGACGTGGCCTGCAGCACACGCCCGGAGGCGTCTTCGGCCACCAGCTTCAGCGCGCCGCGGTGCAGGGATGCAAGGCGCTTGGCATCGGCGCCGGGCAGGCTCAGTGTGCCGTCGGCATTGCGCGCCAGGCGCAGCGCAGGCCCGGCCGAGGGGATGAGCCGGAAGCGAGCGGCGCCGGCCGGCGCGTCGGGCCAGCGCAGCCGGCGCGCGTCCAACCACACGGCGTGGGCCGGCGGCGCGGGCGTGGCCTCGGGCGCCAGCACGGTCTGGAAGTGTGTTGCGTTGCAGGCTGCGACTTCCGCCGTGGCCGCGCTCGCGCCGGACGCGGCGGCCAGCAGGACGTGCACAAAGAGCTGCTTCATGCCAGCATCGTAGCCAAGCAGCACCGGCCCATGACCCGATCTATCCGCATCGCCGCCCTGGCCTTGAGCGCGAGCCTCGCAGCCCAGGCCCAGCACGCCATCGACACGCGCCCGGTGCCGGCGGGCGACCGCACGAGCCGCCTGCCGAAGTCCCTGCAGGACGGCTGGCAGCACGGCGCCTTCATGGAGATCTTCGTCCGCGCTTACCGCGACAGCGATGGTGACGGCATCGGCGACCTGCGCGGCCTGACGCAGAGCCTCGACCATCTGCAAGACCTGGGCATCCGCGGCATCTGGCTGATGCCCGTCACGAAGAACGCCGATGGCGACCACGGCTACGCCACCACCGACTTCCGCGACATCGCCCCCGAATACGGCACGCTGGCCGATTTCGACGAGTTGCTGCGCCAGGCGCACCGGCGCGGCATCGGCGTGATCGTCGACTACGTCATCAACCACAGCGCGGCCGCGCACCCGATGTTCACCGAGGCGCTGAAGGGCCCCGCCAACCGCTACCACGGCTGGTACGTCTGGGCCGACGCCGCGCCGCAGGGCTGGGACATCTGGGGCAAGAACCCCTGGTACGCCACCGCGGCCACGGGCCACTACTTCGCCACCTTCGGGCCCGACATGCCCGACTTCAACTTCCACAACCCGCATGTGCTGGAGTACCACCTCTCCAGCCTGCGCTTCTGGCTCAAGCGCGGGCTCGACGGCTTCCGGCTCGACGCCGTGCCGCACCTGATCGAGAAGGACGCGAAGGACTGGAACGACCAGCCGCAAAGCCGCGCCATCACGAAGCAGCTGCAGGACCTGATCAAGAGCTACGCACACCGCACCGTGGTGTGCGAAGCCACGGCCGAGCCGCAGGCCTACGGCGACCCCGCGGTGTGCGGCGGCGCCTTCGCCTTCGGCTACACGCAGCACTTCGTGCGCGCGGCAAGAGGGGATGCCGCATCGGTGCAGCAGCTGGCCACCTACTACCGCAGCGCGCGGCCCACCATGGCCACTTTCGTTTCCAACCACGACGCCTTTGCCGGCCCGCGCCTGTGGGACCAGGTGGGCGGCGACCTCGCCCGCTACAAGCTGGCCGCCGCCGGCTACCTGCTGCAGCCGGGCACGCCCTACATCTACTACGGCGAAGAGATCGGCCAGGCCGGCGTGAACACGCTGGAGGGCGACCTGCCTCTGCGGGCGCCCATGAGCTGGACGGCCGATGCCCGCACCGCCGGCTTCACCAGCGGCACCCCGTTCAGGCCGATCGCACCCAACGCCGCCACGCAGAACGTGGCGGCCGAGCGCCAGCGGCCCGATTCGATCCTGGCCTTCTACAAGGCCATGCTGAAGCTGCGCAACACGCAGGCGTCCATCGCGCGCGGCAGCTTCGAAGGCAGCTTCGCGCAGGGCCTGGTGGCGGGCTGGCAGCGCGCGTGGCAGGGCGAGCGCACGCTGGTGCTCATCAACTACGGCACGGCCGCGGCCGAGGTGGCCGTGCCCGCGCTGCCGTCCGGCGCGCGGCTGCAGCCGCTGTTCCCGCGCCATGCGCTCGCTGCGCGCGCGACAGCCGATGGCCAGGCCACGCTGCGCCTGCCGGCGCAGGTGGTGCAGGTCTACCAGGTGCGCAGCGCGGCCCGCTGAACCGCCAACTGCTCGGACCATGCAGCCGCTGACGCACCACGAGATCCTGCAGCTGCTGCCGCCCTTCACCGAGCGCGGCCGCCAGGTGGACCTGGCCGCCAGCGACCGCGCCACGCGGCAGCTGGTCTTCAAGCCCGTGCTGCACCCGCTGCCGGGCGAAGGCGACATCGAAGACACGCTGCGGCTCGAACCCTTCGGCAACACGCAGTTCCGCCTGACCCGGCAACTCACGCACCCCGGCGGCCTGCAGGCGAGCCTGCGTGCGGTGGGCGCCTCGCCGGCCGAGCTGCTGGCCGGCATCGAGGCGGTGGCGCCGCAGAGCCAGTTCCGCCATGGCGACGGTTATGCCATCGCGCTCAACCAGCGCCTGGCGGCGGGGGCCGGCGGTGCGCAGGCGCAGGTGGTGCTGCTGGACGGCGTGGCACGCATCGGCGCGCTGACGCTCACGTTCACCGTGCCTTCGGTGCCCGGCGTGCCGGCGGACGTGAACCTGGCCGCCGGCGCCGACCCGCGCCCCGATCTGCCGCAGGATCTGCTGGCCGTGCTGGGCTGGGACTGGGCGCGCCTGATCGCCCAGCGCCACGGCTGGCACAGCCGCGCGAAGCTGGCACGCAAGGAACCGCGCCGCAGCCTCGACGCCGTGGCCAAGCTCGAGCGCGCCACCGTGCACATCGCCCGCACGCTGGCCGAGCCGCCGCCGCGTTTCCACGAGCGCTTCTTGAGCGCGCGCTGGGGCGTGGTGTTCCGGCGTGGCATTCCGGTGCTCACGCTCGTGCTGCTGGCACTGGGCCTGTGGGTGCTGTCGCGCTACGCGGTGGGCCGCGAAACCGGCGCCTGGGTGCTGCTGATCCACGTGCCCACGCTGATGCTGGCCATCAGCTTCCGCATGCAGGAGCTGGCGCAGTTCGAGATCCCGCCGCTGCCGCGGCGCCTGCCCGCTACAAACTGGGGCGGGCCGGGTTCCTGAGCTCCGTGCTCAGGGCGTGGTGTAGCCGCGCCGTTGCCACACCGCACGCGCCGCCGGCGCGGCCAGCGCCTGCAGCAGGTCGCGCGCCAGCGACTCCTGGCGGCTGCCGGCCACCAGTGCCGCGGCGTGGCGCACCGGGTTGCGCGTCTCGGGCGTGATCGCCACGCGCAGCGGGCTGCCCGCGGGCACGTCGGTGCGGTAGACGAAGCCCGCGTCCACCTCGCCACGCACCACCAGCTCCAGCACCGCGCCCATGCTGTCCAGCTGCACCACCTTGCGCTGCAGCGCCGACCACAGGCGTTCGGCATCGATCACCTCGCGCGCATGGCGGCCGGCCGGCATGCTGGTGATGCGGCCCATCGCGATGCGCAGCACCTCGGGCCGCGCCAGGTCGGACAGGCGCTGCAGGCCCTGGCTGCCCGCCGGCGCCACCACCACGATGGCGTTGCCGGCCAGCACCCGCGGCGGGCCGGCGGCGAGCAGGCGGCGGTCGGTGCCGCGCGCCAGCGTGTCGAGGTCGGCGCTGACCAGGATGTCGAATTTCGTGCCTTCGGCGATCTTGTCCAGCAGCACGCCTGACGCGCCGGCCTCGATCTGCACCTTCACGCCGGCGTGGCCGGCCTCGAAGCCCCGCGCCAGTTCACGCACGGCCTCGGCCAGGCTCTGGTCGACGGCGACGGAGAGGGTCTGCGCGAAGGCCGGCGGCAGGGCCAGGAACAGCAGGAGCAGGAAAAGAGGGCAGCGGCGCATGGCCGCGAGACTAGCAGTGCGCCACGGCGGTTTCGGCCGCGTGCCGGCGCAGCGCCAGCGTGCCCAGCAGCATGGTGGCCATCAGCGCCGCCACGCAGCCGTAGGCCAGAGCCAGGCCGGAGGCCCCGCCGCCGGCGAAGTCGGCCAACGCGCCCACCACGGTGGCCGACAGCAGCGTGCCGATGCTGGTGAAGATGTTCACCAGGCCCTGCGCCGCGCCGCGCTGCGGCAGCGGTGCTTCGTCGATGGCGATGCTGCGCAGCGCGCCGCCCACCACGATGCCCACGCCCAGGCCCACCGGCACCGTCACCACCAGGTAACCGGCCAGCCCCAGATGCCCGATGGCGGTGCCGGCATACCCCGCGGCCAGCAGGCCGAAGCCCCACAGCAGCAGGGTGCGCGGGCCCAGGCGGTGCAGCAGGCGGCCCGAGCCCATCGAGCCCAGCATCGATGCGATGACCATGGGCAGCAGCGCGAAGCCGGCGTTTGCGCGGTCGACGCCGTGTGCCAGCGTCGCCAGCGTGGCCAGGAAGATCACGCTGCCCATGCCGAAGCCGGCACCCACCGTGAGCAGGTAGGTCACGGCCAGCTGGCGGCGCCGGAACAGTGCCAAGGGAATCATCGGCTGCGCCGCGCGGCGCTCCACCTGCAGCAGCACGGGCAGCAGCAGCACCGCGGCGGCCAGCAGGCCCGGCCACAGCGTCGCGCCGGCCAGCGCGTCGGCGGCGCGTGTGATGCCCAGCACCAGGGCGGTGATGAGGGCGAAGACGAGCGTGATGCCGGGCCAGTCCAGCGCCGGCAGCGCACCCGTGCGCTTCAAGGCCGGCAGGGCCCGTGCGCCGAGCAGCAGCACCACGGCGGCGATGGGCAGGTTGATCAGGAAGATGGCCTGCCAGTTGCAGGCCAGCATCAGCAGCGCCGCCAGCGGCGGGCCGAGCACGAAGGCCATGCCGTAGATGGCGCCCACCAGGCCGAGTGCACGGCCGCGCTGCGGCTGCGGCAGCGCGTCGCCGATGACGGCGCTGGCGGTGGGAATGATGCCGCCGCCGCCGATGCCCTGGATGGCGCGGCCGACCAGCAGCGTGGTGAAGTCGCCTGCCAGCGCGATGACCAGCGAGCCCAGCGCGAACAGCGACACCGAGGCCAGGAAGACGGGGCGGCGGCCGTGGCGGTCGCCCAGGTTGGCCATCAAGGCCGTGCTGCACAGCGAGAACAGGATGAACACCACCATCACCAGGCCCGCGGCGCGGTGGTCGAGGTGGAAGGTGTCGCGCAGCACCGGCAGCGCCGGGGCGATGACGGCCGTGTCCAGCGCCGCCATGAAGACGCCGGTGTACAGCACCGGCATCAGATGGCGGTTCGGGGCGGGGGGCGTCTCGGACATCGGCGCGATTCTAGGAAGCACCACGCGGGCGCCGCATGCGCCAAGTCAAGCCAGCGCAGCGAAGGGCCCGCGGGCCGTGGCGGCGGCCATGCGCGCCAGCGCGGGCGCCACCTCCGCGCCCACCATGTCCCAGCTGAAGCGCCAGTTCCAGTTGCCCTGCGCCGTGCCGGGCAGGTTCATGCGGTGCGCGCCGTCCAGGCCCAGCACGTCCTGCATCGGGAACAGGGCCAGGTTGGCCACCGAGCGGCTGGCGGCGCGCAGCAGCGCCCAGTGCAGGTCGTGCTCGCCGCATTGCAGGTACTCGGCAGCGAACGCGCGGTGGGCGGCCGGGGCCGTCTGCCACCAGCCGACCGCGGTGTCGCTGTCGTGCGTGCTGCTGTAGGCCAGGCAGTTGGGCACGTGGTGGTGCGGCAGGAATTCGTGCGTGGCGTCGCGCGAGAAGGCCTCCTGCACGATGCGCATGCCGGGGAAGCCGAACTGTTCGCGCAGCGCCACCACGTCGGGCGTGATGGTGCCCAGGTCTTCGGCCACGATGGGCAGCTTGCCCAGGGCCCGCTCGATGGCCGCGAACAGCGCCCGGCCCGGCCCCGGCGCCCAGCGCCCTTCGCGTGCCGTGGGGCAGCTGGCCGGCACTTCCCAGTAGCCGGCAAAGCCGCGGAAGTGGTCGATGCGGAACACGTCGGCGTGCACCATGGCGCGCCGCGCGCGGGCGATCCACCAGGCGTAGCCCTCGGCGGCCATGCGCGGCCAGCGGTACAGCGGGTTGCCCCAGCGCTGGCCATCGGGGCCGAAGCCGTCGGGCGGGCAGCCGGCCACGACGGTGGGCTGGTGCCGTTCGTCCAGGAAGTACAGATCAGGCCGGGCCCAGACATCGGCGCTGTCGTGGGCCACGAAGATCGGCAGGTCGCCCATCAGGAACACGCCGCGGGCGTGGGCGTAGGCCTTGAGCGCCGCGATCTGGCGGTCGAAGGCCCATTGCACGAACTCGTGCATGGCGATGGGGGTGGCCAGGCGGCGCCGCGCCGCGGCCAGGGCGGCCGGCTGGCGCCGCGCCAGTGCCGGCGACCAGGCCCACCAGGGCTGGCCGCCGTGTTCATCCTTCAGCGCCGCGAACAGCGACCAGTCGGCCAGCCACGAGATTTCGCCCTTGCGCCAGGCGGCGAAGTCCCTTCGCTGCACGGCGCTGGCGTTCGCGGCAAACCCCGCCGCGGCTTCGCGCAGGCGCGCCCAGCGCCAGGGGATGGCGCGGGCGTAGTCGGCACGCTGCGTATCGAAGTCGGGTGGGTTCTGCAGCGCTTCGGCCGCCAGCCAGCCGCCTTCGACCAGCGGCTCCAGCGCCACCATCAACCCGCTGCCGGCAAAGGCCGAAGGGCACTGGTAGGGCGAGTGGCCGGGCCCGATGGGGTTGACCGGCAGCATCTGCCACACCGACTGCCCGGCCGCGTGCAGCCAGTCGACGAAGCGCCGCGCCTGCCCGCCCAGGTCGCCCACGCCATAGGGCCCGGGCAGCGAGGTGGGATGCAGCACCACGCCGCTGCGGCGTATCGACAGATCCATCACCTCGCTCATGTAGTCATGCTACATCGAGGGCCCCGGTGGCTCAGCCCAAGTGGCTGATTTACTGGGGTAAGTGCCCATCTCGCCAGGGTCGTGGCCGATTGTTCGGCAGGGCAGCGGCTTGTATATTCGCTACAAAGCCACCGGCAGGCAGCCGGCCGGCGTGGAGACGAGACGTGGCCGAAGTCAAGCTGTCCGGGGTCGGCAAGGCCTACGGCGACGTGAAGATCCTCAAGGGGATCGACCTGCACATCCGCGACGGCGAGTTCATGGTCTTCGTGGGGCCCAGCGGCTGCGGCAAGAGCACGCTGCTGCGCACCATCGCCGGCCTGGAAGAGATCAGCGAAGGCACGCTCACCATCGGCGGGCGCGTGGTCAACGACGTGCCGCCGGCCGAACGCGGCATCAGCATGGTGTTCCAGAGCTACGCGCTCTACCCGCACATGAATCTCTTCGACAACATGGCCTTCGGGCTGAAGCTGGCGAAGGTGCCCAAGGCCGAGATCGAGAGCAGCGTGACGCAGGCCGCCAAGATCCTGCACATCGAACACCTGCTGCAGCGCAAGCCCAAGGACCTGTCGGGCGGCCAGCGCCAGCGTGTGGCCATCGGCCGCGCCATCGTGCGCAAGCCCGAGGTGTTCCTGTTCGACGAGCCGCTCTCGAACCTGGACACCGCGCTGCGCGTGAAGATGCGCTACGAGTTCGCCAAGCTGCACGAGCAGTTCAAGACCACCATGGTCTACGTCACGCACGACCAGGTGGAAGCCATGACGCTGGCCGACCGCATCGTGGTGCTGAACGCGGGCCGCATCGAGCAGGTGGGCGCGCCGATGGAGCTGTACGAGCACCCGTGCAACGTCTTCGTCGCCGGGTTCATCGGCAGCCCGGGCATGAACTTCATCAAGGCCGAGGTGCTGGAAGCCTCGGCCGGCGGCGCGCTGGTGAAGCTGGCCGGCGGCGAGCTGATCCGCTGCGCCGTGGACGCGCGCGCCGCCAAGCCGGGCGACGCGGTGCAGCTGGGCGTGCGGCCCGAGCACCTGATTGCCGGCGTCGCCGACAACGCCCTGCAGACCACCGTCACCTTCGTCGAATGCCTGGGCAGCATGACCTACGCCTACTGCAGCAACCCAGGGTTGGACGACGTGCTCACCTGCGCCGTGGAAGGCGACAAGCCCATCGCAAGCGGCCAGGCGTTGCCGCTGTCCGTGCCCGTGGCCAAGACCTATCTCTTCGACGCACAGGGCCGCGCCTTCCAGCGCCTGGCCGCGGCCGGCCAGCAGCAGCATGCGGCCTGAACACGGCCTGCTGGCGGCCGTGCTGGCCGCCGGCTGCGCGGTGGCGGCAGCGCAGACACCGCTGCGCCTTCTGGTGTGGATCAACGGCGACAAGGGCTACAACGGCCTGCAGAAGGTGGGCGACACCTTCGCACGCGAGTCGGGCGTGGAGGTGGTGGTTCAGCACCCCGAAGGCGCGCCCGACAAGTTCGGCGCCGCCGCCGCCGCCGGCAAGGGCCCCGACGTCTTCTGCTGGCCGCACGACCGCGCGGGCGAATGGGCCAAGAGCGGGCTGATCGTGCCGGTGCGGCCGGCGAAGCGCCTGCGAGACGAGATCGAAGACTCGGCCTGGAAAGCCTTCACCTACAAGGGCCAGGTCTGGGGCTACCCACTCGCCATCGAGGCTGTGGGGCTGGTCTACAACAAGGCCCTGGTGCCGGTGCCGCCCGCCACCTTCGACGAGGTGATCGCGCTCGACAAGCGGCTGAAGGCCCAGGGCAAGGGCGCGATCCTGTGGGACTACAACAAGTCCTTCTTCACCTGGGCCATGCTGGCCGGGCCCGGCGGCTACGTCTTCGGCCGCACTGCGGCGGGTGAGCTCGACCCGACGCAGGTGGGTGTCAACACCGCCGGTGCGTTAGCCGGCGCCACCATGCTCGACCGCCTGATCAAGGACGGCCACATGCCCAAGGGCGCGCGTTACGCCGAGATGGAAGGCGCCTTCGCCCGCGGCCAGGTGGCGATGATGATCACCGGGCCCTGGGCCTGGGACAACGCGAAGAAGGTAGGTATCGACTTCGGCGTGGCGCCAGTGCCGGCCGTGGTGCCGGGCAAGCCCAGCAAGCCCTTTGTCGGCGTGCTGGGCTGCATGGTGTCGTCGGCCAGCCGGCAGAAGGACGTGGCGCGGGAGTTCATCGAGAACCACCTGCTGAAGGTGGAGAGCCTGAAGATCATTTCGGCGGATGTGCCGCTGGGTACGCCGGCCAACAAGGCGTATTTCCGGGAGCTGGGGCGTGACCCGCACATCGTGGCGACGATGGCCAATGCGCAGGCGGGAGAGCCGATCCCGAACATTCCGGAGATGCAGCGCTTTTTCCCCGCGATGGATGCGGCACTGGAGGCCATTACCAATGGCCGTCAGGCGCCGAAGGATGCGCTGGATGGGGCGGCGGCGCGGATGGTGGTGCGGTGAGTTCAGCGCAGCAAAGGCGCGTGCGGGCAGGCCGTGGCGCGAGGGCTCGGCGGTCTTCGCTGCGCTACGACTGCCCTGCGGTGCTCGGGTCCGTGGCGCGTTGCGGAACTCGCTGCGCTCACTTCGTTCGCTACGCTCAAACACCCGCAACGAGTCAGTCTACGAAGCGCGCTGCGCGCGCCGCCACGAACCCTGCGCTCCTCGGCGCCTCTCACACGTGCCACGGCCTGCCCGCACGCGCCTTTGCGGAACCGGGGTTTGTTCTCGGAGGCCAGATACCGGTTGTTGAGCGGCGGGCGGTGGCCGGCGGGGGCGCTGTGTGGGGCGGCGAGCAGCGCAGCGGAGTCGTAGCGAAGCGGAGACCGCCCCACCCTGCGCCCCCATCGGACACCGCCTGCCGCGAGGCGCAGATCCTGGGGCGCTCGCGATGACCAGCAAACTCATCGCAACCGCCGCATCGCTGCTGCTCCTCTGGTTCACCTTCAGCCTCTGGACCGCCGGCCAGCCCCTCGTGGCCCTGGGCGTGCTGGCTCTCGGCGGCGCCGCCATCGCCGTCTACGGCACCGCCACCAGCGTGGCCTGGAAGTACCTCTTCCCCGGCATTGCCGGCATGCTGGTCTTCGTGGCCTTCCCGCTGCTGTACACGGTGCAGATCGGCTTCACCAACTACTCGTCGAACAACCTGCTGGAGCAGGAACGTGCCCGCGCTTACCTGCTCGACCAGACCGTGGCCGACGAAGCGCATGCGCGGCCGTTCACGCTGCATGCCGAAGGCAACACGCTGCGTTTGAAGCTGGCGCCGCCCGAAGGAACTGCGGGCGAAGAGCTGGTGTCGCCGCCGCTGAGCCCCACGACGGAGCCCCTCGTGATGACGCCGCTGGGCAGTACCCCGCTGCTCCCGCCGCTGAACCTGCGCGAGCTCATCAAGCACCGAGATCTGCTGCAGGCCCTGCAGTTGAAACTGCCCGACGGCAGCACCATCCGCTACGCCGGCCTGCGCGAGTTCGGCCCCATCGAGCCGCTTTGGAAAGCCAACGCCGATGGTTCACTGACACAGACGCTCTCCGGCGCCGTGTTCAGGCCCAACCGCGACACCGGCTTCTTCGAGACCGCAGCCGGCGAACGCATGCAGCCCGGCTTCAAGGTCTACGTCGGCTTCGCCAACTACGCGCGCATGCTGCTGGACGCCGACTTCCGCGGCCCCTTCGTCAGCATCTTCGTCTGGACGGTGATCTTCGCCGGCCTCACGGTGCTGTTCAGCACGGCGCTGGGCATGGCGCTGGCGGTGCTGCTGGAGTGGCCCGCGCTCAAGCACCGCACGCTGTACCGCACGCTGCTGTTCCTGCCCTACGCCGTGCCGGGCTTCATCAGCATCCTGGTGTTCAAGGGCCTGTTCAACCAGAACTTCGGTGAGATCAACGGCATCCTGAACTCGCTGTTCGGCGTGCGCCCGGCCTGGTTCGCCGACCCGCTGCTGGCCAAGACGATGATCCTCATCGTCAACACCTGGCTGGGTTATCCGTACATCATGATCCTGTGCTCGGGGCTGATCAAAGCCATCCCGAGCGACCTGTATGAAGCCAGTGCGATCGCCGGTGCCAAGCCGCTGACCAACTTCTTCAGGATCACCGCGCCGCTGATCGCAAGGCCGCTCACGCCGCTGCTCATCAGCGCCTTCGCCTTCAACTTCAACAACTTCGTGCTGATCAGCCTGCTCACCGACGGGCGGCCCGATTACCTGAACACCAAGCTGCCGGCGGGCACCACCGACATCCTCGTCAGCTACACCTACCGCATCGCCTTCACCGACAGCGGCCAGAACTTCGGCCTGGCCGCGGCCATCAGCACGCTGATCTTCGTGATGGTGGCGGTGATGGGGCTGGTGCAGCTGAAGATCACGCAGCAGAAAGACGCCCGGAGGTAAACATGGCCGTCGTCACAGGCAAGAGCCAACGCTGGCGTGTCATCGGCGCCCACGCCGCGCTTTGGGTGCTGCTGGCCTTCACGCTGTTCCCGCTGCTGGCGGTGGTGAGCATCTCGCTGCGGCCGGGCAACTTCGCCACCGGCTCGCTCATCCCTTCGACCATCAGCTTCGAACACTGGCAGCTGGCGCTGGGCATCCCCTACACGCAGCCCGACGGCACCGTGGTGCCGCCGCCTTTCCCGGTGCTGCTGTGGTTGTGGAACAGCATCAAGGTGGCGACGATCTCGGCGCTGCTCATCGTGGCCATCAGCACCACCGCAGCCTACGCCTTCGCCCGCATGAAGTTTCAGCGCAAGCAGGCCCTGCTGAACAGCATGCTGCTGCTGCAGATGTTCCCGGTGGCGGTGGCGCTGGTGGCCATCTTTGCCATCTTCGAAGGCATCGGCGCCCGGCTGCCCTGGCTCGGCATCGAGACGCATGCCGGCCTCATCGTGGCCTACCTCGGCGGCGTGGCCATGCACATCTGGACCATCAAGGGTTACTTCGACACCATCCCGACCGAGATCGAAGAGAACGCGAAGGTCGACGGCGCCACGCACTGGCAGGCCTTCCGCCATGTGCTGCTGCCGATGGCCGTGCCCATCCTGACGGTGGTGTTCGTGCTGGCCTTCATCGGCACCATCATCGAATACCCCGTGGCCTCGGTGCTGCTGCGCGAGGAACCGAACCTCACGCTGGCCGTCGGCAGCAAGTTCTACCTGTACGAGCAGAAGTACCTGTGGGGCGACTTCGCAGCTGCCGCGGTGCTGAGCGGCCTGCCCATCACGCTGGTGTTCCTGTTGGCGCAGCGCTGGATCGTGGCCGGCCTGACGGCCGGCGGTGTGAAGGGCTGACATGGACTACGCCAACCGCCACGACCGGGAGCTCGCCGGTGTCTTCGAAGCCCGCGAACGCGACTGGCGCAACGGCGCCGTGATCTACCAGGTGCTGGTGGACCGCTTTGCGCCCAGCGCCAACCTGGCCGCCAAGCGCCACCTCTACCCCGCGCCCAAGACCTTGCGGGCCTGGGACGAACTGCCCCGCAAGGGACGCTATCTCGACAGCCACAAGCTCTGGAGCCACGAGATCGATTTCTGGGGCGGCGACCTCGCCAGCACCGCCGCGAACCTGGGCCACGTGCAGGCCCTGGGCGCCGAGGTGCTTTACCTCAACCCCATCTGCCTGGCCTACACGAACCACAAGTACGACGCGCTCGACTACCAGCAGGTGTCGCCCGAATACGGCACGCGCGAAGACGTGAAGGCGCTGGCCGGTGAACTGCACGGCCGCGGCATGAAGCTGGTGCTGGACGGCGTGTTCAACCACATGGGCCGCAACTCGCCGCTGTTCCAGCAGGCCCAGTCCGACGTGAACAGCCCCTACCGCGACTGGTTCGTCTTCGGCCCGCAATACAGCGGCGGTGCGCGCGCCTGGGCGCGCGCGGAAAACCTGCCCGAGCTGAACCTGGAGAACCCCGCGGTGCGCGAGCACCTGTACGCAGGCCACGACTCGGTGGTGCGCAGCTGGCTGCGCGACGGCATCGACGGCTGGCGGCTCGACGTGGCCTTCGACATCGGCTTCACCGTGCTGGAGCAGCTCACCCGCGCCGCGCATGCCGAGAAGCCCGGCTCGCTGGTGGTGGGCGAGATCGCCAACTACCCGCGCGAGTGGTTCCCGAGTGTCGACGCGGTGATGCACTTCACGCTGCGCCAGCTGATGCTGCGCCTGGCGAACGGGCAGCTCGACGCCGCCACCTTCGGCCGCATGTTCAGCCGCATGCTCGAAGAGACTGGCACCGAGAACATGCTCAAGAGCTGGATCTACCTCGACAACCACGACACCGCACGATTGGCGACCCTGGTGCCTGATGAACGCGCGCGCCGCCTGGTGCAGGTGCTGCAGTTCACGCTGCCGGGTGCGCCCAACCTGTACTACGGCAGCGAACTCGACATGCCCGGTGGTGACGACCCCGAGATGCGCGCGCCCATGCGCTGGGACCTGGTGAACGAGCACAACGCCGCGCTGGCCTGGACACGCCGGCTTGTTGCCCTGCACCGCGGCGAACGCGCGCTGCGCGTGGGCAACTACCGGCCCATCAGCAGTGACAAGCTGCTGGCCTTCGAGCGCTACACCGACCGCGTGGCCGAGACCGTGCTGGTCATCGCCAATCCGTCCGACAAGCCCGTCACCGAGACGCTGATGGTGGCCAACAGCAAGCTGATGGACAGCACCACCCTGGTCGACCTGCTGGGCCCAGCCTCGGGCGAAGAGCTGCGCCTCTGGGCTGCGCTGCTGCAGGTGACGCTGCCGCCGCGCAGCGTGCGCGTGCTCAAGCCCGACGTGGCACCGCCCGGCGGCTACACCAACTACAAGCGGGTGTTGTGAAACGCCTGCTGCTGCTGGCCGGCCTGCTGCCGGCGCTGGCTGGCGCGCATGGTGCCTGCAAGCCCGACCCGCTGGACGGCCGCGCCGTCTACCTGCGCGGCACGCTCAACAACTGGACGGCTTCCGACGACTACGAGCTGCAGTACAGCTGCGACGCGCACTACCTGAACCTGAAGGCCAGCGGCCGGCACGAGTTCAAGATCGCCGACGCGGCGTGGAGGGAGACCACCACCTTCAGCAACGCCGGCAGCAACTTCGTGCAGGTCTTCGACGGCGAACACACGCTGCGCCTGGCCTTCGAAGGCGGGCAGCCGCGGGTGAGCGTCGGCCCCAAGACCTTTGCCGACCCGCGCGCGCGGCCCGTCACCGACCCCGTCGCGCTGAGCCTGCGCTTCGATTCGCGCGACGCCAACTTCAAGTCGCCCTTCGGCGCCGTGCCTGCGGGCACCACGGTGCGCTACGCCGTGGCGACCGCAGACGGCGTGCAGAGCCTGACGCTGGTGGTGGAGAAGCGCCGCCTCGAAGGCAACCAGGACGTGCTGGACTACAGCGAGCTCGCCCGCGTGCCCCTGGTGCGCGAGGGCGGCCGCTGGCGCGGCAGCCACCGCTACGCACACATCGGGGTCTACGGCCACTGGTTCGAGGCGGTGGTGGACGGCCAGGCCTACGTGCTGCACAACAACAGCGACACCATCCACTGGACGCGCGAAAGAGGATCGGGCGGCCGCGCCGAGCTGGCCCACCGGCCGAAGTCGCCGTCGGCCGTGCGTCGCTTCCGCCAGACCGTCTACGACCCGGCCTTCAAGGTGCCCGAGTGGGCGGCCGACGCCATCTACTACCAGATCTTCCCCGACCGCTTCCGCAATGGCGACCGGCGCAATGACCCGAAGCCCGGTGTCGCGCGCTACCACCAGCACACGGTGGAGTTCCACAGCGACTGGAACCAGCGCCCCTACAAACCCGGCAGCGGCGATGGCAGCGACGCCGTCTTCAACAACGACTTCTATGGCGGTGACCTGGCCGGCATCACGGCCAAGCTCGACGTGCTGCGCGACCTGGGCATCAACACGCTCTACCTCACGCCCATCTTCAAGGCCGCCAGCAACCACAAGTACGACACCGCCGACTACCGCGTGATCGACCCCGGCTTCGGCAGCAACGCCGAATTCACGCGCCTGGTGCGTGAAGCGAAGAAGCGCGGCATTCGCGTGCTGCCCGACAGCAGCTTCAACCACAGCGGCAGCGACTCCATCTACTTCAACCGTTTTGGCAACTTCGGCCGCGACGGGGCTTTCCAGGATGGCCGCATCAACCCGGCTTCACCCTACGCCGGCTGGTACAGCTTCGACGCCACGCAGGCCGAGCCCGACAAGCAGTTCAAGGGCTGGGTGGGTGTGCTCGACCTGCCCGAGCTGAACAAGGCCGACCGCGGCCTGCGCAGGTTCTTCTACGGCCAGGGCGGTATCACGCAGCAGTGGCTGGACCGCGGCGCCGCCGGCTGGCGCATGGACGTGGCGCCCTGGGTGCCCGATCACTTCTGGCGCGAGTGGCGCACGGCCGTGAAGGCGCACCGGCCCGATGCCGTCACCATCGCCGAGACGTGGTTCGACGCCAGCAAGCACCTGCTGGGCGACATGTTCGACAGCACCATGAACTACATCTTCCGCAACGCCGTGCTCGACTACTCGGCCGGCGGCAAGACGGCGGCGCTGGTGCAGAACCTGGAACACGTGCGCGAGGCCTATCCGCCGCAGGCCTTCCATGCCTTGATGAACCTGATCGGCTCGCACGACCAGGCACGCGCGCTGCACATCTTCGGCGGAGTCGAGGACGAGCAGGACCCGGCGCTGATGGCCCGCGCCAAGGCGCGCCTGAAGCTGGCGACCTTCTTCCAGATGACCCTTCCCGGCGCGCCTAGCATCTACTACGGCGACGAAGTGGGTGTCACCGGCGGCGACGACCCGCTCAACCGCGCCACCTACCCCTGGCCCGACCTGGGCGGCCGGCCCGACACAGCGCTGCGCGAAGACTTCAAGCGCCTGATCCACCTGCGCAAGGACAACCCGGTGCTGCGCCGCGGCGAGCTGCGCGCGCCGCTGTTCGCCGACGACCGCGTGCTGGTGCTGGTGCGCCGCCTGGGTGGCACCTGGGCGCTGGTGGCCACGAACAATGCCGATGTGCCGCGCCGCGTGACCCTGAGCCTGCCCTTCGGTGCACCCGAATCCGGCTGGCGCGATGCCCTGGCCGGCGGCGAGCCGCTGGTCGGCGTGCAGCGCCAGCTCGAGATCGAGTTGCCGCCGCTTTCGGGCCGCGTGCTCATCGCGCGCTGAAGTCGCCGCAAGAGTCGGATTGCAGGGGGAAGGTTTTCGCCGGATGAACAGGCACCCGTTGCAGGTGCGTGGCGAAGGAAGGTTCAGAGGTGGGCGGGGGGCTCCGATTGCATAGAGCTCGGTGGCCCGAAACCTATGCTTGGGGTGGAGCCACCCCGCCGCGGTGCACCTGCCAACTGGCAGGGCGCTTCGGCTTGTTCATGTAGATCTCCGGAAGGCCGCAAAGGCCGTGGGGCACGAAGGTCCGCCCGTTCGAGGCGCCTTGACCGTCACGCGGGATGTTCATGGTGCAGTCTCCTTTCTCGGCTGGGTTTGCGGGGTGACTGAACTCTAGGCGCGCCGGCGCCGGCCCGAAACCCTGCCGATGGCGGGCCGAAGCAGGGGCGGCGGGCCCTGCGAAGGTAGGGGTCGCGCCCGCGGCCCGCACCCTGCGCATGCCGCTACATTCGCCCGTATGGCCGCGTTCAGCCGCATCCTGCTGGTCGACGATCACGCCGTCGCGCGCGAGGGCGCGGCGCAGTTGTTGCGCCTGGCCGAGCCGGGCGTGACGGTGCTGCAGGCCGCCAGCGTCGAAGACGCCCAGCAGCTGCTGCGTGACGCCGAGCCCGACCTGGTCTTCCTGGACCTGCGCTTTGGCGACGAGCTGCAAGGCGGCCTGCGCCTCTTGCGCTGGATGAAGGCCGAGGCCGCGCACGACGGCATCCCGGTGATGGTGATGTCGGGCGAGACACTGGACCGCAAGGCCGTGGAAGCGCTGCTGGCCGAAGGCGCGGCGGGCTACCTGGCCAAGGGCAAGGCCGAAGGGGCCGCCGTCTTCGGCCTGGCGCTGCAGGTGCTGCAGACGGGCGGCGTGTTCATCCACGGGGCCAAGCCGCCGCAGGCGGGCGCTGGGGCCGATGCACCGCCGCCTGCCGCTGCCGAAGCGCCTGTGCTCATCCCTTCGCACCGCCGCGTGCTGGTGCGCCATGTGCGCGGCATGCCTTACAAGAGCATCGCGCGCGAGCTGGGCATCAGCGAAGCGGTGGTCAAGGAGTACGTGTCCGACCTGTGCCGCCGCTTCAAGGTGGACAACGCCAAGGCGCTGATCTACGAGATCGCGCGCCGCGGCGTGCGGCTGGATCCGGACTGAAGCCGCTGCGCACCGAGCACCAGCGCCAGCAGCACCAGGCCCAGTGAGCCGGGCTCGGGCACCACCAGGCCGATGTCGCCTTCGCGTACCAGCATGAAGTCCCAGTCGTCGAGGACGTGGGGGTCGGGGATGTGTGTGCCCGTCCTCATGTAGAGGGTCCACGCCGGATCCGGCCCCGGCTGGTCGAACGCCCGCACGCCGATCCAGCGCGAGGGAGAGTCCGCCACGCCCAGGTTCTGGAAGGTGCCGACGTTGACCGATGCGTAGTCCAGCCCCGGCGCATTGCCGAGTTCCACGTTCCACAGGTACATCAGTTCGCTGAACACCGTGCCGCTGTTCATCGTGGTGCCGCTGATGATGCAGCCGTCCAGCAGGCGGCCGTCGCAGCCGCCGGGTTCGATCAGGGTCGGCAGGCGCCAGCCGCCGAAGCCGTTGATCGTGAGCCCGGCCGCGAAGGCCATCGCGTCGTCCCAGCCCATGGGGCCGTAGGCCGCGGTGTCGCGCAGCCAGGTCAGGTTGAGCGCCGAGTCGTACAGGAACACAGCATCGGCGCTGTCGGCCGCCACGGCATGGCCGTCGATGTCGCGCCCGGACAGCGTGGTTTCCCAGGTGCCCTGGCCCAAGGCGATGACGGAGGCGCTGGCCGAGATGGAGCAAGCCGCCAAGAGGCCGGCCAGGAGTTGGCAGATGACATTCACGGGGGGTTCTCCCTGCGGGATGTCCACCATCCCTTGTGAATTCATTCTGCGCCGCGCCGCTGCGGGGGGTGGCCCCAAGCCCTAGGTGTCTGCGTCCCCAAGGGGGGGTAGGTTCAGGGCCGCCGCCAGCTGCGCCAGGAGCGTGGCCGTGGCCACCGGCTTGCGCAGCACCTGCACCCGGGCCACGCCGGCCAGGGCCGAGGCGGCCTCGCGCTCGAAGGCGGTCAGCACGAAGGCTGGAAGCGTACGGCCGAAGCAGCGCTGGCGCAGGGCTTCGATGACCGCGCGGCCGTCGCCGCCGGACTCCAGGCGCCAGTCGGTGAGGATGAGGTCGGGCATGCGGTCGGCGTGGGCCAGTTGCGCGAGGGCCGCCGGCCCGCTGGCTGCCGCCATCACGTAGGCGCCGGCCTGCTGCAGCACGGTCTGCAGCGCCAGGCGCACCGCGTCATCGTCTTCCACCAGGGCGATGAGCGCGCCCTGCAGCGGGCTTTCGTCGGTGGCAGCGCGACTGGTTTCGGGTGCGGCTTCGTCGAAGGCCTGGTCCAGCGCCAGCGCCAGCGCGCGCAGCTGCTCGCCCACCACCTGGGCATGCTCGCGGGCCGGGTCATCGGCCGCCAGACCCAGCGCGGCCAGGCGGCCGGCCAGCAGGTGCATGTGCATCTCGGCGGCGGCCAGCGGCTGGCGCAGCTCGTGGGCGACGCGGCGCCGGTCCACCTTCAGCCCACCATGTTCAGGATGCCGCGGTAGGCGGGCTGGATTTCCCAGGCCATGCCGTCGTCGAGGTTGGTGTCCACCTGCAGCAGGTCGGGCCGGCTGTCGTAGCTGACGAACTCGGGGCGGTCGATGCGCGCGCCTTCCTTGTTGTTGCCGTTGATGAAGCCGCACTTGAAGAGGAAGTGCGCCAGCTGGCGCGCGTCGCGCCAGGGTGTGCCGTCGACGGCGGGGATCTTCTCGGGCGGTGTCAGCGCCAGGTAGTGCGTCTGCACTCGCTGCAGCAACTCGTCGGTGCCATAGCGGCGCGGGCCGCCGCTGAAGGCCTCCACCAGGCGCTTGAGGTCGGTGAACTGGTGGCCATGTTCCTTGTACAGGTCGGCCAGGCGGCGCGCGCCGAACTCGGCCATCACCTGGTTGATGTGGCGGATGCCGATCAGCGCGGCCTTCTCCTTGGCCGCGGCCACGCCGGCCTGGCGGCACAGCTGGGCCATCCAGCGTGGCCGGCCGCCGCCCAGCACCCGCAGCACGTGCGAGGCCGGCGCGGTGGCGCCGCCCCACTTCATGCGGTGCGCGAAGACCAGGTCGATCAGTTCGTCCTCGTGCTCGGCCACGGGCCAGGCGGCCTGCTCGCAATCGGGTTGGTTGCGCCGGATGTAGGCCGAGACGCGCCGTGCCAGCAGCGTCTTCTGCAGGCTGGCGCTCCACTGCAGCGTGGTCATGTACTGCTCGACCTTGTCCAGGTGTTCGGCCGAGAGGCTGCTCCACACGTCGCTGCGCACCGTGGCGCGGATCGAAAGCCCCGAGATCTCGCGCCGCAGCGTGCGCGCCACCGAGAAGAAGGTGGCGATGTAGGCGCGCTGCGCGGGCGAGTTCTGGAAGTTGGTGTCGATGTCGTCCATCAGCAGCCACACCGGCCGTGCCTGGCCGGCGGCCTGCGACAGGCGCTGCAGCAGCTGCTCGTGGCTGGCCGTGGGCCGGGCGGTGGGGGTGAGGTCGACGATGCCACCGACGTTGAACTTGGTGATCAGGCGCGACAGCAGCGCGCTCACCAGGTTCTTGCCCTTGAAGCCGGCCACCTCGGCCGATTCCACCAGCGCGATCTGGTCGTCGTTCCAGGCGAAGCCGATGTCCTGCGCCAGCTCCATGTTGATGGCGGCGCAGATCACCTGCTTCCAGTAGTTCTCGAGCACCACCGTGTTGTCGGTGGCGGGTGGCTCCTTCAGCGCTGCCAGGCTCGAAGGCAGCAGGTGCAGCACCACCGGCCGGCCGGGTGCGCGGCGCAGGTCGTGCGCGAAACGCACCAGCAGGGCCGACTTGCCGGTGCCCTTGCGCCCGGTGGCCACGCGCAGGCCTTCGTGCGGGTCGAGGAAAGGCGCAAAGGCCGGCTGGTCGACGAAGTAGGAAACGAGCACCGACTCGTCTTCATCCTCGCCGGCGTCGTTGCCGAAGAGGGTCTTGTCGTCGAGCGGGATGTTCATCGCGCGGCCATGCTAGGCGCGGGCCGCGGGCTTGTCGACTGGCACCAGAATGCGGGCGATGAAGCTCCTGCTGCGTGTGCTGTTGATGATCCTGCCGCTGGCCGCCGCCGCCCAGCCGCTGCCGACACCTTCCACCGGCCGCATCGAACGGCTGGCGAACTTCGCCTCGAAGAACGTGGCGCCGCGCCATGTCGACGTGTGGCTGCCCGCCGACTACAGCGAAGCCAAGCGCTACGCCGTGCTCTACATGCAGGACGGGCAGATGCTGTTCGACGCCCGCAGCACATGGAACCAGCAGGCCTGGATGGCCGACGCCACCGTGGCGCGGCTGGTGCAGGAGGGCAAGATCCCCGACACCCTCATCGTCGGCGTGTGGAACGGCGGCGAGCAGCGTTACGCCGAGTACTTCCCGCAGAAGGTGCTGGCCGGCGCGCCCACCACGCTGCGCCACGAATACGTCAGCAAGGCGCAGAACGGCAAGGCCCAGGCCGATGCCTACCTGCGCTTCCTGGTGGAAGAGCTCAAGCCCGCCATCGACCGCCGCTTCAGCACCAAGGCCGGCCCGCGCGACACCTTCATCGCCGGCTCCAGCATGGGGGGCCTGATCTCGCTGTACGCGCTGTGCGAATACCCGCAGGTGTTCGGCGGCGCGGCCGCGCTGTCGGCCCACTGGGTGGGCATTCCCACGGCCTGGGGGCAGCCGCGCATGCGCAGCGCAGCGCTGCCGCTGGCCCTGCTGAGCTACCTGGCGGTGCAGTTGCCCCCGGCGGGCCGGCACCGCCTGTGGGTGGACCGTGGCACCGACGCGCTGGACAGCCTCTACGCCCCTACGCTGGCGCTGTTTGCCGACCTGCTGCGTGACAAGGGCTACACCGAAGCCGATGCCATGACGCGCGTCTTCGAAGGCACGGGCCACAACGAACGCGACTGGGCGGCGCGCCTGGACGCGCCGCTGCAGTTCCTGCTTGCGCCTAGACGCTGAAGGGCGTCTGCTTCAGGAAGGCCGAGGCCGGCCCCAGCACGAAGAGGTTGGGCGTCTGGCTGCTGGGCATCGCCGCCTTGATCCTGGCGTGGAAGTTGGCGTAGCCGTTCTTGAACTTGCCGTGGTTCCACACCTGCAGCAGCTGCTCGGTGAAGGCGCCGTTGTGGTCGCCGTCGAGGGAGGTCTGGTTGTCCTGGCAGCCCGAGATCAGGATCACGGCCGGCTTGAAGGTGCCGACCAGCGCCGTGGCCTGCGCCGCCGGGCCGGTGAGGGCCACGTTGGCCAGCGCCGCGTCGGGGTCGACCACGGCCTTTCCGCCAGCGGCCTTGGCCACCTCGGCCTGCAGCTTGTCGTAGAAGGCCTTGTGGGCGTCGTACACGCGCATGCCCACGCCAGCGGGCATGAGCTTGGCGCGCCAGCCTGCCGGCGGCGGCGTGGGGCGCGCGCGGGTGACGCTGCCGCTGTGGCAGCTGTCGGACAGCACCAGCACGCGCACGCCGGCGGCAAAGCGGCTCAGCTCGAAGTACAGCTCGTCGTCGATGAGCTGGCCGTCGAACAGGCACCAGGTCTCGTCCTTGCGGTCGGGCTCGTCGCGGTTGCTGTCGGGCACCTGGCCGCCGTGGCCGCTGAAGGTCAGGAAGAAGAGGTCGCCCGACTTGAGCGACTTCACCGCCATGCGCAGGTGCGCCAGGAAACCCGCCCGCGTGGCCTTCTTCGTCAGCAGCACGGTGGGCTTCATGCCCTTGCTGCGGGCGATGGCCGCCATGTCCTTGGCGTCGAACTCGCAGGCTGCCAGCGGGCCGTCCCAGCCTTCGTAGGCGCCGGGGTCGACGCTGTTCAAGCCGAGGTGCAGCGACAGCGCCTTGGGCGCGGCGGGCTTGGTGGCCATGGGGGTGTCTCCGATCTTGGGGACGGCCATCATCGGCCGGGCCCAAGGGCTGCGGAAAGACCTAGATCAAGGTCAGGGACGCGGCGGCGCGCCGGCCTTCCAGCGCGCGATGAGCTCGAAGGCGGCGCGCATCTCGGTGTCGACGCCAGCCGCGGCGTCGGCATAGCGTGGCGGCACCGGCACATCGGGCGTTACGCCGGCATCGGGCGGGTCGCCGGGGTAGAGGCTGGCCAGCAGCGGGATGTCCACGCCCACGCCCGAGGCCGGCAGCGTGATCCAGGCCAGCTGCCCGCCGTTAAGCCCGCGCAGGTTGCCGCCGGTAGTCTGCCCCACCAGCGTGGCCGCACCCGTGCTCTTCAGCGCGCGCGCCAGCAGGAAACCGGCCGAGCTGTTCTGCGCGCTCACCAGCACGATCACGCGGCCCGGGTAGTTCAGTGCGTTCGGCTCGACACGCGCACCGGGCCGGTCGGGCAGCTGCCAGTTGCGGCCCGGGCCCTTGGTGACCTGGCCGGTGCGGTCGAAGAAGCCGAAGTCCCAGGTGTCGAGGTAACGCGCCAGCGCGTAGGGCACGCGCTCGTAGGCGCTTTCCACGCGGTAGCCGGGGAAGCTGGCGGGTTCTCGCAGCAGGTGGCTCAGCAGCAGGCGGCCGATGGCGTCGTCACCACCTTCGTTGCGGCGCAGGTCGATCACGAGGTAGGGCACGTTGCGGATGGCACCGAAGGCCCGCGCCAGGAACACGTCGGGCTTGAACTCGCCGCGCCAGAAGGCGAACGTGGGGAGGGTGAGCGTGGCCACTTCGCCTTCGACGCGGAAGGCCCACTGTGCGCTTTCGGGCGGCAGGGCCTTGTCGCGTTCGGGCAGAGAGGTGGCGGGCGCGTCGAGTTCACGCGGCGCGGCGCCGGGTGTATCGGCCACGCGCAAGCGGTAGCGGCCGGCTTGCGGCGCGAAGCGCAGCGGGAACAGCCGGTCCATCGCGCCGCCGTTGGGGCCGCTGTCCAGCTGCGACAGGCGCTTGGCCTGTGCACCTTCGTGCTGGCCATCGGCGCGCAGGTAGGGCAGCAGTGCGGCCACGATGTCGGCCATGGGCCGGCCGTCGATGGCCAGCAGTTCGGCACCGGCCTTCAGCCCCGGCGCGCTGCTGCCGGTGATGAGCGCGCGGCCTTCGACGAAACGCAGCGTCAAGGGCAGCTTGTCGCTGCGCGCGAACAGGCCTTCCTCGATGGCCTTGCCCTGGTTGTAGCGGCTGGCCCAGGTGTGGCCGCAGCGCACGGCCGCGGCCAGGCGCGAAGCCAGCAGGAACATCTGTGCGCGGGTGCTGCCCTGCTTCACCGCCTCTTCGGCGGCACTGAACTCGGCGTCGATCTGCGCCGGCGTCGCGTAGCGGTAGAGGCCGGGGTGCAGGTCGGTGAAGGCGCGCTTGAGGATGCGCAGATCCCGCTGTGCCTGTTCGGCACTCAGCTCAGGCGCGGGCGCCTGCGCCTGCGCGCTGAAGGCCAGGGCACAGGCGAGGGCCGCCGCGAGCAGCCGGCGCATTCAGTAGCGGAAGGCCAGGCCCAGGCGCACGCCGTTGACCGAACGTTTTTCGTTGCGGTTGCCCGACTCGTAATGCGACTTGCCCGTCCAGTAGTCGACCGTCACACCGAGTTCGGGGCTGGCTTCCAGGTGCACGCCGAAGAACATGCCAGCCAGGTCGGCGGTCTGGAACACGTTGGTGGTGCCGCCGTACTCGATGCCGATCTGCGGCTTGATGAAGCCCAGCGCGTTGATGTAGGGCGAACGCCAACGTCCGCGCAGCAGCACCAGCAGGCCGTCGTCGCTCTTTTCCTTGTGCACGTTGCCGTAGCCGATGGAGCCACCCAAGGCGAAGCCGTTGCCGAACTCGCGGTTGTAGGAGATGTCGCGCGAGCGGCGGCCGTCGTTGGCCAGCGCGCCGGGCATCCATTCCAGCGCCACTTCGTTGCGGAAGTCGGCCGCGGCGGCCGGGGTGGGCGCGGCGGCGGTGAATGCGGCGCAGGCGGCCACGGCGGCGGCCAGGAGCAGGGGGCGGTGCGGGGCCGAGGGTGTCATCGGTGGTTCCTGATGGGTACAAGTTGCAGCCGCGCATCGTAGCGGCCTTCGCCGGCGGCCTTAACCTCTGGGCAGATGAAACCGCCGTTCAGCCGCAGCTTCCGCCCGCGTCCGCGCCTGTTCGCCCTGGCCTGGCCGATGTTCGTGGAACTGCTGCTGGGCATCGGTGTCGGTGTGCTGGGCACGATGCTGGCTTCGCGCATCTCCGACAACGCCGGCGGCGCCTTCGCGCTGGCCGGCAACGTCACGGCCATGCTGTTCCTGCTGTTCCGCATCGTCGGCGCCGGCGTGGGCGTGGTGGTGACGCAGAACCTGGGCGCCGGCCGCCGCGAAGGCGCCGACGCCGTGGCGCGCGCCGTGCTGGGCGCCAGCACCTGGATCGGTATGGCCACCGCGGTGGTGGCGCTGGCCGGTGCGGGGCCGCTGCTGGCGCTGCTCAACGCACCGGCCGAGGTGCTGCCGCTGGCGGTGCCGCTGCTGCGCTCGCTGGCGCCGGCGCTGCTGCTGGATGCGTGGAACGCCAGCATGGCGTCCGTCATGCGGGCCCATCTGCACGCGCGCGACACGCTGGTGGTGATGATCGTCATGCACCTCACGCACCTGGCGTTGGCCGGGCCGCTGATGCTGGGCGCCTTCGGCTGGCAGGGCCTGGGCCTGCCGGGTTTCGCGCTGGCGCTGGTGGTGGCGCGGTCGCTCGCGCTGGCGCTGCATCTGAGCCTGTGGCGGCGCCGCCTGCGCCTGGTGCCGCAGCGGGCCGACTGGTGGCAGCTGCGCCGCGCACAGCTGGCTGCGGTGGCGCACATCGGCCTGCCCGGCGCGGCCGAAAACGCCGGCTACCGGCTGTGTTTCCTGGTCAGCATCGCGGTGGTGGGCACGCTGGGCGCCACGGCGCTGGCCACGCACGCCTACACGATGCAGGTCATCTTCCTGGTGCTGCTGTTCGGCCTGGCCACCGGGCTTTCGGCCGAGATCGTGGTGGGCCACCTCATCGGCGCCGGCAAGCTGCACGAGGCGCACAAGCTGGTTCGGCGTGCGCTGGCACGCGGGCTGGCGGTGAGCGTGGGGGTGGCCCTGCTGGCAGCGCTGGCCGGGCCCTGGCTGCTGCGCGTGTTCACGCAGGACGAGGCCATCATCAGCGCCGGCTGCGTGCTGCTGTGGTGGACGGTGCTGCTGGAACCCGGCCGCACCTTCAACCTGGTGGTGATCAACGCCCTGCGCGCCGCCGGCGACGCGCGCTACCCGGTGGTGGCGGGCGCGGCCAGCATGCTGATCGTGCTGGCCGGCGGCAGCTGGCTGCTGGGCAGCGACGCCGGCCTGGGCTGGGGGCTGCCCGGGGTGTGGATCGCCTACGCCGCCGACGAGTGGCTGCGCGGCCTCTTGATGTGGCGGCGCTGGGCCACGCTGGCCTGGGTGCCGCATGCGCGCGAAGTGCGGCGGCGCATGCGCAGCACTGCGGCTTGAAGGGCCGGAGCGCGGGCGGTCACGGCCCGGTCACGCCGCCCCCGCGACAGTGCGGCTCCCTTGAACCACAGACCCTCACCATGAAGTCCAGACAAATCCTCCTGGCCGCCGCCGCGGCCCTGCTGACCGTTCCGGCCCTGGCCCAGAACGCCTACTTCGAGCTCGGCGCCGGCCGCAGCGACGCCAGCGTCGACTGCACCGGCACCAGTTCCTGCGACGACAGCGACAGCTTCGTGCGCGCCACCGCCGGCTACCAGTTCGCGCCGAACTGGGCGGTGGAGTTCTCGCTGGCGCAACTCGGCCGCATCGAGGCCGCGGCCTTCGTGCCGGGCATCGGCACGGTGCAAGCCAAGGCGCGCCTGCGCAGCGTGGGCCTGGGCGTGGCCGGCAACTGGCCGCTGGCCGATGCGCTGTCGCTCACCGCGCGGCTGGGCGTGGCTTCCAACCGCACCACGATCAGCGGCTCGGCCGGTGGCCGGGGCGGCAGCGACGGCGAGACCAACACCGCGCCCTACGTGGGCCTGGCGCTGGCATATGCCTTCACGCCGGCCTGGACCGCCAGCCTGACGCTGGACCGCACCGAGGCCGAGTACCGGGGCGACAAGGCCACCGTGTCGACGGCCGGCCTGGCGTTGCGCTACCGGTTCTGAAGGCCCGTCCGCACGCGCAACTGGCCGAAGCGCGCGCGGCCACCGGCCGCGTATAGGCGCAGGCCGCGGCTGGCCGGGCTGGGGAACACCAGCTCGGTGAGCACGGCCTCGCCGTCGCCGACGAACACCTCCACCGAGCAGCGGTCCACCAGCACGCGCAGGCGCAGTGGCCGGCCCGGCGCAGGGGGCGGCACAGGCACCTGGCGGCGCTGCGGGTAGAGAACGTCGCCTTCGGCCAGCCAGCCGGATGCGGAGCGGTCGACGAACACGGTGCCCCGAGCCGCGTCGTAGCCGATGCGTGTGCCTTCGGCACCACCGGCGTGCACGAGCAGGCCGCATTCCGACGCGCCACTCGTTTCGAGCGTCAGCTCGATGTCTGCGCAGCGGCCGTCGGCCGCCGGCGGCAGCAGCTCGGCGCTGCGGTCCATGAGTTCAACGTCCGCCGGCTGCGCCAGCTGCCGCCACAGCCCCTGCACGCCGTCCAGTGGCTGCTGCTGCAGCTGCCAGCCACCACCGGCCGGGCGTTGCAGCGCCAGCGTGCGCGGCACGCTCATCGCGCCGCGCCAGGGCGAGGTGGGCTGCAGCTTGGCGTAGCGGTGGCAGTTCATCCACGCCAGCCACACCGGGCGCGGCTGCGCCGCGGGCAGGTTGGCCCAGGACAGCGCAGCGTAGAAGTCGGCGCCGAAGTCGGCCCAGCGCGGCGCGGGTTCGGGCTCGGCCACGAAGTGCGTGCCGTCGAAGCGGCCGAGAAACAGGCGCGCACCGGTGCCGCCCGAGGGGTGGCCGCCGAACACGTCCACCTTGAACAGCCAGGCGGTGCCGCCGGCGGGGTCGGCCAGGGGGATCAGGTCGGGGCACTCCCAGATGCCTTCGCCTTCGAAAGGCGCGCTGAAGTCGCTGAGCCAGGCCCAGGCCTTGAGGTCGTGCGAGGCGTAGAACTTCGCCAGGCGGTCGTCGGGCACCACCACCATCATCACCCAGCACGCGCTGGGTTCGTGCCAGAACACCTTGGGGTCGCGGAAGTCGCGCAGGCCCAGGTCGAGCACCGGGTTGCCGGCGTACTTCGTCCAGCTGCGGCCGCGGTCGGTGCTGTAGGCCAGCTCTTGCGCCTGGCCCCCTTCAGGTCTTCGCAGGCAGCCGGTGTAGACGGCCACCAGCGGCGCCGTGTCGCCGCTGCCGAAGCCGCTGCTGTTGCGGCTGTCCATCACCACGCTGCCCGAGAAGATGGACACCCGCTCGTCCTCGGGTATGGCTACCGGCAGCTCCTGCCAGTGCAGCAGATCGGTGCTGACCGCGTGGCCCCAGCTCATGTGGCCCCACTGGTCGCCGTGGGGGTTGTACTGGAAGAAGAGGTGGTACTCGCCGTCGAGCCAGACCAGACCGTTGGGGTCGTTGATCCAGTTCTTCCGGGCCGAGAAGTGGTACTGCGGGCGGTGGGGTTCGTCGCGGGTCATGCTTGGATGCGCCAGGCCCGGGTGCCAATGCCCCGGCGCCAGCGATGGGCTGCGATTGTCCGCCCAGGCGGCTCAGCCTTTCACGCCGCCGGCGGCCAGGCCCGAGAGGATGGCCGCCGCGGCGAAGTCGCCTTCTCGTAGCAGCCCTTCAGCGTCCACACGTGCATCGCGATGCCCCGAGTAGCGCAGCGCTTACGATGCCCGGTGCACCCAGCGCCACCGCTGCCGCTTGCTGCAGCAGCACGCGGCGACGCAGGGTGGGCGGGCCGGAGCTCATCGGTGGACTTCCTTCGTTTCAACCCCCGGCCACGGCTGAGCCTGTGGCCGCTCGGGCCACATGCCGACTGCGTGGTCGCCGACGACGCGCTCGTCGACCCGCAGGCGCTGGTGGACTGGACCGGCGCGCAGCGCTTCGTGCCACCGGCCGGTTATCCGTACCCCGGCCTGGTGCTGCAGGCGCCGGCCGAACTGACGCAGCGCGTGGCCGACTTCTTCGTCCTGCACGCACGCACCCGTCTGGGCGCGCGGCGCACGCTGGAGCTGACGGCGCGCCTGTCGCTGGTGACGGTGCCACCGAAAGAGCTGGAACCGCGCCAGTGGCTGTGCCACCGCGACCGCATCGACGACAGCGGCCGCCTGCCGTTCGCGGCCTCTGTGCTGTACCTGTTCCGCGACCCCGCCCTGGGCAGCACCAGCTTCTACCGGCCGCGCCTGCCGGCCGCGGACACCGATCAACTGATCGCCGACAGCATGCGGCTCGACGCCCGCGCCTTCGGCGCCCGCCACGGCCTGCAGGCCGGCTACATGGGCGACAGCAACGCCTACTTCGAGCGCGTGGCCACCGTGCCCGCGGCGTGGAACCGCATGATCTTCTACGACGGCGGCCTGTTTCATTCGGCGGATGTCGGCCGGCCCTCTTGAATGCACTTCCCGCGCACGGCCGGCTCACGCTGAGCGGTTTCTTTACGTCGGCCTGGACCGCCAGCCTGACGCTGGATCGCACGGAGGCCGAGTACCGGGGCGACAAGGCCACCGTGTCGACGGCCGGCCTGGCGCTGCGCTGCCGGTTCTGAAGGCCGGTGCGCAGGCGCAGCGGCCGGCCCGGCGCAGGGGGCACCGGCACCTGGCGGCGCTGCGGGTAGAGCACGGCGCCGTCGGCCAGCCAGCCAAATGCGGAGCGGTCGACGAACGCCGCGCTCAAAGCCGCGTCATAGCCGATGCGTGTGCCCTTGGCGCCGCCAGCGTGCAAGAGCAGGCCGCACTCCGACGCGCCGCTCGCTTCGAGCGTCAGCTCGATATCTGCGCAGCGGCCGTCGGCCGCCGGCTGCAGCAGCTCAACGCTGCGGCCCATGAGTTCGATTTCCGCCGGCCCCGGCCCCAGCCCGACTTTGCCGAATCCGCGCGAAGGGCTGACCCTGTCGCTCGAATGCCGACTCGCCGTCAGAACTTGTAGTTGGCGCCCAGCAGCACCGACCGGCCCCACTTGATGGTTTCCAGCGGCCTGTCCTTCGTGCCGGCATAGGTCTTGTAGGCCTCGTTGCCGACGTTGTTCACCTGCAGCAGCAGGCCCAGGCCCTTGAACGCGCCTTCGTTGAAGTTGTAGCCCACCTGCATGTCGACAATGCTCTCGCCCACCACGTAGCGCAGGGTGCGGGCGCCTGCAAAGTTGCCGATCTCACCGATGAAGTCGGAGCGTTTGCGTTGGCTGATGCGGGCCTCGAAGCCACCGTTCTCGTAGTAGGCCGTGAGGTTGGTGACGGTCTTGGACAGCCCCGGCAGGGAGATGTCGCCCGAACCCACGCTGGAGGCGCTGTCCGGATCCCGGACCTTGATGTTGCTGTCGGTCACGCTGGTGCTGAGCACCAAGCCGAAGCCCTGCAGCGCCGGGGTCAACATACCCAGCGGGTACGAGGCCGACAACTCCAGGCCGGACAGTTTGCCGCCGTTGCCGTTGAAAGGCGCGGTCAAGGTACCGATCGACTGCGCGGGCGGCTGGCCGGGCTGCGGCACATAGCCGGCGACAAAGGCCGAGAAGTCGAAGTCCCTGGACTGCGTGTAGATGTAGGTCTTCAGGTCCTTGTAGAAGCCGGCCACGGCAAAGTAGGCCCGCGTGCCGAAGTACTTTTCGTAGGACAGGTCCAAGGCGGTGGCGCGCCAGGGGTCGATCTTGGGGTTGCCACCGCTGGCGCCAGGACGACCGGTGGCGGTGTCAACGCCAAAATCCAGTGCCGAGCGCAACTGATCCACTCGCGGACGAGCCACCTGCTTGGCCAGGCCCAGGCGCAGGGTCTGGTCTCCACCCAGGTCGAACGCCAGGTTCAGGTTGGGCAACACGTCGGTGTAGGTCTTGCCGTCGTTGATCGGCTTGACGCGGCTGCCATCGGGAGCCGTGCCATCGTAGTAGCGCGAATTGCTGGACTGGTCGACAGCCTGAATCTGCACGCCGAAGTTGCCGCGCACCGGCACGCTGCCCCAGCGGGTGTCCAGGTTGGCTTTTGCGTAGACGGTGGTGATCTTCTCCTGCACCTGCCAGGCCTTGGAGATCAGGTAACTGGCCTCGTCGTCTGGCTCGAAGGTCATGTAGCGCGCCACGGCGCCGGGAACGTTCCACGAAGGAATCTTGCCGGTGCCGGAGAACCCCAGGTCGACCAGGCCGTACTGCAGATCCGACGCGATCGTGGTGTCACCCTGCGCGCCGACATTGATGTTGCCTTCGGGCTGGGTCTTGTTCTTCTGGCGGTCTGCGTAGTTGAGACCGATCTCGATGTCGGGGATTGCAGCCGTGAAAGACTCCGGCACGGGCACCGTGGCCGCGACCTTGAAGCCCTTCAGTTCATCGTCGATATGCGGGACCTTGCCATAGCCCGAGCCGTAGATCGTGCCGCGCAGGAAGAGCCTGCTGGGGTCGGAATAGTCACGACCAGGGGTCAAGGTCGGGAAGCCACCCGTGTCGTAGTTGAGCGTCAGCGTGTCCAGCGAAGGCACAGGCGTGAGCTGCGTGTTGTTCTCGAGATTGAGTTCGTCACGTTTGGCCTTTGACCAGCTGACGTCAGCCAGCACCGAAACGCCACCGAGCTTGAACCTGTTGTTCAGGCCGACCGCGTTGATCTTGTCGGTGCGGTCGTTGTACATGCCGCGCACCAACGGATAGACCCCGGTCGCAACGCCACCCGTGAGCGTGCCGTTGCTGTTGACCGTGGTCGACGTGTAGTTCAGCCCCGGCGTGAACCCGCCGTTGTAGTCGCCCAGGTTCACTTCGAACTGGTTGGCCGTGTCGGTCTTGGTGAACTTGGACGTGAAGAGATCCAACGTCGACGTCCACTCCTTCGATGGCCGCCACTCGATGGCCGCCATGACGCCGTCGCGCTTGTTGACGCCGGTGCGTACCAGGGACTTGATGCCATCTGACGCGAAAGTGCCTGCGGGCAGGCCGGGCCGGGCGTCGTTCTTCCAGGGTTCGTACAGGCCCACCTGCTGTTCCAGGACGGGCGTTTCCAGATGCGAGTAGCCGAGCACGACACCCACCGTGCGGTTCGCGAACTGGTCGATGTAACTCACGCTGAAGCGATTGCCCGTGGCCTTGGCGTTGGCCGCAGCACCCAGCGAGTTGCGCTCGAAGCGGCCGCCCACTGCAATGGTGCGGCTGCCGAAGTTCAACGGCCGCACGGTCTGCATATCCAGAGTTCCGGACAGGCCCTGGCCGACCAGCGCAGCGTCGGGAGTCTTGAAGATCGTCACACCGCTGAGCAGCTCTGACGGGTATTGGTCGAACTCCACGCTGCGGTTGTCGCCCGTGCTGACCAACTCGCGGCCATTGAGCAGGGTGGTCGCGAAGTCGGGGGAGAGGCCGCGAACGCTGATCACCTGCGCGCGGCCGGCCACGCGCTGGGCGGACAGGCCAGGCAGCCGCGCGATCGACTCGGCGATGCTGGTATCGGGCAGCTTACCGATGTCCTCGGCGGAAACGGCTTCGACGATCGAGTCGGACTTCTTCTTGACGTTGATGGCGCTTTCGATGCCGCGCCGGATGCCGGTGACGGTGACCGTCTGCGCGGGCGCGTCGGGTGCCTGCTGGGCCCAGGCGCTGGTGCACAGCACGGCGGCCGCCGCGGCGGCCACGGGGGTGGTGCGCAGCAGATGCTGGCTGGCCCCGCGCCGGGGGTTGGTTCTTTTCATGGGTGTCTCCTGAGTCTCTCGGGGAACATCGAAATTCGGTCGGCGCGGCCTGCGGCGCGCTCCAACCGGATGACGGGTACGGTCTCTAGGCTTGGCAATGTGTACCAAAACTAGATTCGCTGGATACCTTCGGAAACCCTAGATGCCTCTGAGGATGTGCCGTTCCTCATGCCTCAACGAAGGTATTGAGAGGGCCTTCCTTCATAGGTAAAGGAGGGTGGTCCTGTGGGGTCTGTACCGTAGCCATCCCCGAGGCGGGGGACTTGTAGCGAAACTACATTGCGAAGAAACAACAGCAGACGTCTGAGGCCTAGTCGGCGCCGTGGGCCCGGCCGGCGGGCATGCCGTAACCCGATGTACCCGACGCGGGCGGCACAAAAGCAGCGGGGGCCGCAGCTTGCGCTGCGGCCCCCGTCTGCTGGAAGCGCGGAAGTCTTACTTCTTGGCTTCTTCCTTCTTCATTTCGGGCTTCTTCTCGGCCTTCTTGGCGGCGCTGGCGGCGGCCTTGGCCGGCTTGGCGGCGCTGGCGGCGCCGTCCTTCATCGGGGCGCCACCGGCGTGCGAAGCGGCTTGGGCGCTGAAGGCGAAGGCGGCCAGGAACAGGGTGGTGATCAGCTTGGTCATGGGAGTCTCTCGGTTCGGGTCTAACGGTTTTCGGGGGAAACGCCAGCCTGGGGTCCCCGGGGCTGTGCCCAGGCTGCCAAGCGGCCGCTGGATCGGGCGCCAAGGGGCGCGCCAACGCATCGGCTTGGGACACAACGGGGCTTCGCCCGATCCGTTGACAGGTGTCGCCGCATCCGCGTTGCGCCACCTTGCGTAAGGCGCCGGGCTAGGATGCCCGCCGTGCGTAGCCCCCTGTTTGCCGTCTGTTGCCTGCTGTTGCCTTTGGTGGCGGCTCGCGCCGCGCCGTTCACGCCCAGCTCCGACGCCCAGGTGCTGGCCACCGTGCCGGCCCGTGCCACCGACCCGCGAGAGCGCGAGCTGCGCGCCCTGCGCGAGGCCTGGCGCGCCGCGCCGCAGGACGCCGGCGCCGCCGTGCGCCTGGCGCGGCGCTACTTCGACGAGGTGGCGGCCAGCGGCGACCCGCGCTACGTGGGTTACGCCCAGGCCGCGTTGTCGCCGTGGTGGGACGATCCCGCGCCGCCGGCACCGGTGCGTGTGCTGCGCGCCATGGTCTACCAGTTCGACCACCGCTTCGCCCCGGCCCTGGCCGACCTGGACGGCGCCCTGCGCGACGAGCCCGACAACGGCCCGGCCTGGGCCTGGCGCACCGCCATCCTGATGGTGCAGGCCGATTACGCGCAAGCGCGCCGCAGCTGCGAGGCCATGGCGCCGCTGACCACGCCGCTCATCGCCGCCGCCTGCCGCGCGCAGGTGGACGCCGCCACCGGCCGCGCCGGCCCGGCGGCCGCGGCGCTGCGGGCCGCGCTGGCTGCCGCCACCGACGCCGCACCCGAAGAGCGGCTGTGGGCCCTCACCCGTCTGGCGGAAACCGAAGAGCGCCGCGGCGACAACACCGCCGCCGAGGCCGCCTTCCGCGCCGGCCTGGCCACCGGCGTGCCCGACATCTACCTGCAGGCCGCCTATGCCGACTTCCTGCTCGACCGCGGCCGCCACGCCGAGGTGCTGGCGCTTTTGAAGGACGGTGGCCGTGCCGACGTGCTGCTGCTGCGCCTGGCCATCGCCGCCAAGGCCGTGGCCGACCCGCGCGCACCCGCGCTGGCGCAGGAACTGGCGGCCCGCTTCGACGCCGCCCGGCAGCGCGGCGACAGCACGCACCGCAAGGAAGAGTCGCGCTACGTGCAGGCCGTGGTGGGCGACGCACCGCGCGCGCTGGCCCTGGCGCGCGAGAACTGGGCCGTGCAGCGCGAGCCGGCCGACGCGCGCATCCTGCTCGAAGCAGCCGTCGCGGCGCGCGACCCGGCGGCGGCCCAGCCGGTGCTGGACTGGATGGCCGCCTCGGTCATCGAGAGCGTCGCGCTGCGCGGCCTGGCCGAACGGCTGAAGGCGCCGCGTTGAAGCGCCTCCTGTTCGGCCTGCTGGCGCTGCTGGCCGCAGCGGCGGCCTGGGCGCACAAGCCCTCGGACAGTTACCTGAGCCTGGCCGTCGAAGGCGGCCGGGTCAGCGGCCGCTGGGACATCGCGCTGCGCGACCTGGACGTCGCCATCGGCCTGGACGCCGACGGCGACGGCCGCATCACCTGGGGCGAAGTCCGCAGCCGCCACGCCGACATCGCCGCCTACGCGGCGGCGCGCCTGCAGGTGCAGGCCGACGGTGCGGCCTGCACGCTGCAGATCGGCACGCAGCAGGTCGACGAACACACCGACGGCGCCTACAGCGTGCTGCCGCTGGCCCTGGCCTGTCCGCGGCCACCGCAGACGCTGACGCTGGCCTACACCTTGTTCGCCGACCTCGACCCGCAGCACCGCGGCCTGCTGAACCTGAACGTGGGCGGCACCACGCGCACCGCCATCCTCGGGCCGCAGGCGCCGCGCCAGAGCTTCGATCTCGCTGTCGCCGCCAGCGGCTGGTTGCAGCTGCTGGACTACGGCCGCGAAGGTGTGTGGCACATCTGGATCGGCTTCGACCACATCCTGTTCCTGCTGTCGCTGCTGCTGCCGGCCGTGGGCCTGTGGGCGGGCCGCCACTGGCAGCCGGTGGAACGTTTCGGCCTGGCCTTCTGGGACGTGCTGCGCATCGTCACCGCCTTCACCGTGGCGCACTCGATCACGCTGTCGCTGGCGGCGCTGGGCCTGGTGTCGCTGCCTTCGCGGCTGGTGGAATCGTGCATCGCGGCCAGCGTGGTGCTGGCGGCGCTGAACAACATCCGGCCCGTCTTCCACGAGCGGCGCTGGATGATGGCATTCGCCTTCGGCCTCATCCACGGCTTCGGCTTTGCTAGCGTGCTGGCCGACCTGGGCCTGCCGCAGGGCGCGCTGGCGCTGGCGCTGCTGGGCTTCAACCTGGGTGTGGAGGTGGGGCAGCTGGCCATCGTGGCCGCTTTCCTGCCCACGGCCTACCTGCTGCGGCGCAGCGCCTTCTACCGCCGCGTGGTGCTGCTGGGCGGCTCGCTGCTGATCGCGGCGTTGGCCGCGGCCTGGTTCGTCGAGAGGGCGTTCGAGCTGAAGCTGCTGCCGTTCTGAACCGCGCCGATCTCGAAGGCCGTGGTCGCGAAGCGGCTGTCCCAGGTGTCGGGGGTGGTGGTGGACAGGCGCAGGTCGATGGCGCGCAGCAGCCAGCGGCCGGCGGAAGGCGCAGGCAGCGTCAGGCGGCCGGCCGCGTCGCTGCGGCGCCAGATGCCCAGCGGGCTGTCTTCGCTGCGCAGCTCCACCGCCAGGCCCGGCAGCGGCTGGCCGTCGCGCAGCGCGCGCACGGTGAAGGTCTGGCCGGGTTCGATGGCGCTCGGGTGTTCGATCACCAGGTCCAGGCCCAGCGGCGCCGGCAGCGCACTCGGCGCACCGAGTTCGATGCGTGCATGTTTGACGTAACGCTCGCGCCAGGGCAGGCCGCGTTGCTGCAGGGCGGCCCAGGTGGCGCGCTGCTCTGCGCTGGCGTTGACCTCGCGCAGGTAGGGCGCGATCTTGTCGGCGTCCAGCGTCACCTCGAAGGCTGCGGTCTGAGCCCAGCAGGTGCTGGCGCCGGGCGTGGCGCGCAAGTGCAAGGCGGTGTCGGCCTGACCGCCGGGCTTCAGGGTGGTGGTGATGCGCGCGGCGCGGCAGGCACTCTCCACGATGTACTTCGTGTCGATGCCGGTTTCCTGCTGCGGGAACTGGTTGCCCGTGCCCAGGGCCAGGCGCGGCGTGTGGCCGTCGGCGTCGAGGCGCTGGAACCAGGTGTCGTGGGCCCAGGCGGTGGGTGTGGCCAGGGTGATGGCCAGCAGCAGGAGGCGTGGATTCATGCGCGCCTGATACGCAGCGCAGCGCGCAGCGGATGCTCAGCCGCCGCGCAGCAGGGGCAGCCGTTCCGACAGTGCCGGCAAACGCGCCGCGCCGCCGGCCAGGCGCTGGTCGTGCCGATAGTCCTCGTGCACCCGCAGCTGCCAGGCGCCACCGGCAAAGGCCTGGTTCAAGGCTGCGACCACACGGTCGAAGCTGTGGCCTTCGTCGGCATTGCTGTCCAGGTGCACGAAGCCGGGATGCGGCTGTTCGATCAGCGCCAGCAGCGCCTGCGCCGTGTCGGCCATGAACGAACAGGCCGGCTTCCAGGCCCGGCTGGCCGCCACGTGGCCTTCCAGGCGCTGCCAGTCTTCGAGCTGCATGCGCATGTTGTTGCCGGGGCGCACCGGGTCGATCTGCCAGCCGATGCGCACCACGCTGGCCTCGGGGTGCGCGCGCCGCACCGCGTCTTCGTGGCGGATCTTGCTGCGGCCGTAGTCGTCCTGTGCCGTGCGCTCGTCGTGCAGGCCGTGCGGGCCGTCGGGTTCGTGGTGGAACACCATCGCGGTGCTGGTGAAGACCATGGGCAGGCCGCGCGCCGCAGCCCAGGCGGCCAGCAGTTCGGCCCAGGCTTCGTCACCCGTGGCCAGGTGGGCGATGGCCTCGGGCTGCTGCGCGTGCAGCCAGGCATGGCCGGCCGTGGCGTCGGCGGGGCGCACACGTTGGCGGTCCCAGCCCAGCACCTCGTGGCCGGCGGCGCGTGCGGCTTCAGCCAGCACGGGGGCCAGCGTGCCGCTCAGGCCAGTGATCAGGATGCGCAAGGCCGCCGACCTTTAGCGCCCGTGCTGCTCCAGCGCCATCGCGGCGCCGCCCAGGGCGGCCAGCGTGTCGGTGATGAGCGCGGTGGGTATGGCCTGCAGGTAGCTCTGGAAGCGGCCCTTGGCCTCGAAACGCTCGCGGAAGCGCGATGCGAAGAAACGTTCGCCCAGCCGCGGCACGATGCCGCCGCCGATGTACACGCCGCCGCGGGCGCCCAGCACCAGCGCCACGTTGCCGGCGAAGCTGCCGAGCAGGGCGCAGAAACTGTCCAGCGTCTGCGCGCAGACTTCGTCGTGCCCGGCGAGGCCGCGCTCGACGATGTCCTCCGCCGCCAGCGTCGCGCCCGGGCGGCCCAGCACCTCGGCCACCGCACGGTGCAGCACCGGCAGGCCGATGCCCGACAGCAGGCGCTCGGCCGACACATGTGCGAACTCGCGCCGCACGGCGGCCAGCAGGGCCGATTCGAAGTCGTCGGCCGGCGACAGGCTGGCGTGGCCGCCTTCTCCCGGCACCGCCACCCAGCCATGCGCGGTGGGCACCAGGCCCGCCACGCCTAGGCCGGTGCCGGGGCCGATGACGGCCAGCGCGCCGCGCGCGGCGGCGGGCGTGGGGCCGATGGCGCGTTTCTGGCCCGGCGCCAGGCGCGGCAGTGAGAGCGCCAGCGCCTCGAAGTCGTTCAGCAGCAGCAGTTGGTCCAGGCCCAGCTGGGCCTGGGTGGCGCTGCACGAGAAGTTCCAGCCGTTGTTGGTGAAGGCGATGCGGTCGTCGCCCACGGCCGTTGCCACCGCGAAGGCGCCGCCGCGCGGCGCGCGGTAGGCCGGGCCCAGCGTCTGCGCCAGCTGGGCCAGGTAGGCACGCGCGGCCTCGGCCGGGCCGGCGTGTCCGGCGGTGGGCAGGGTGCGCACATGGACGACCTCGGTGCTGCTCTCGTCGAGCCAGCCGAAGCGCGCATTGGTGCCGCCGATGTCGGCCAGCAACCAGGGCCTGGCGACACCGGGCGCTGCGGGCTGCGGGGGGACGGCGGCTTCGCGATCAGACATGGGGCACTGGGCAACAGGGGCCTCGCCCAGCCTGGGTGCGCGGGCGGTAGAGACGGTCATGGGCACGGTAGCAAAACTACAAGTCACGAACAAGGGAGCAAACACGGGCCGTTTGCGCGTTACCCAGCAGCGTCTCCGATCGGCCTTCGGGAATACCTGTAGTGAAGCTACAGCTCCATGCCCTACGGTTACCAGGCGCAGCGGGCTGACCAGTGTCACGCACAATGCGTGCCGTGCTGCGCCACCCGGTGCCGGCACCCGCCAGCCGCACCTCCATCGCCCATGACGCCGTACCCGAGCCCGCGCCTGCTTGCCGACATCGGCGGCACCTACGCCCGCTTCACCATCGAGACCTCGGCCGGTGTGTTCGAGCACAAGGCTTCGCTGCGCTGCGCCGAACACGCCGACTTCCACGCCGCCGTCTCGGCCTACCTGTCGGGCCTGCCGGCGGGCGCGGTGGGGCACATCGAACATGCCGCCATCGCCATCGCCAACCCGGTGGAAGGCGACCAGGTGCGCATGACCAACTACCACTGGCAGTTCAGCATCGAGCAGATGCGCCAGCGGCTGGCCTTCACCACGCTGGTGGTGGTGAACGACTTCACCGCGCTGGCGATGGCGCTGCCGCGCCTGGCGCCGAACCAGCGCCGCCAGGTGGGCGGCGGTGCGGCGCGCGAGAACAGCGTGGTGGGCATCCTGGGTTCGGGTTCGGGCCTGGGCGTGAGCGGCCTGATTCCGCTGGCCGACGGTTACGTCGCGCTGGGCACCGAAGGCGGCCACAGCAGCTTTTCGCCGCGCGACGAGCGTGAGATCGCCATCCTGCGCTACGGCCTGACGCAGTTCCCGCACCTGTCCTTCGAACGCCTGCTCTCGGGCCCGGGGCTGGAGCTGATCTTCCGCGCCCTGTGCCACCGCGCCGGCCGCGCCACCGAAGCGCTGTCGGCGCCCGAGATCACGCGCCGCGCGCTCGACGGCACCGACGAGGTCTGCGGCGACACCCTGCAGGCCTTTTGCGCCATGCTGGGCACGGCCGCAGGCAACCTGGCGGTCACGCTGGGCGCCCTGGGCGGTGTCTACATCGGCGGCGGCATCGTGCCGCGGCTGGGCGAGTACTTCGACCGTTCGGGCTTTCGCGCCCGCTTCGAGGACAAGGGTCGGTTCAGCGACTACGTGAAGGCCATTCCCACCTACGTGGTGACGGCCGAGCAGGCCACCTTCGTGGGCGCTTCGGCCATCCTGGCCAACCAGCTGCGCGCGCTGGAGGCCGACCACGGCTCGGCCATCCTGCGCCAGATCCAGCGTGCGCGCGACCAGCTCTCGCCGGCCGAACGCCGCGTGGCCGACCACGTGCTGGCGCACCCGCGCGCCGCGCTGTCTGACCCCATCGTCGAGATCGCCCGGGCGGCGCAGGTGAGCCAGCCGACGGTGATCCGCTTCTGCCGCACGCTGGGCTGCGAGGGGCTGTCCGACTTCAAGCTGCGCCTGGCCTCGGGCCTGTCGGGCACGGTGCCGCTGACGCACACGCAGGTGACCGGCAGCGACTCGGCGCTGGAGCTGGGCGTGAAGGTGCTGGGCAACACGGCCAGCGCCATCCTGCAGGTGCGCGACCAGCTCAACCGCGACAACCTGGTGCGTGCCATCGAACTGCTGGCCGCGGCGCAGCGCATCGACTTCTTCGCCGTCGGCCACTACGGCGTGGTGGCCGACGACGCGCAGTTCAAGTTCCTGCGCTTCGGCCTGCCTTCGTCGAGCTACACCGACCCGCGCCTGCAGGCACTGGCGGCCAACGTGCTGAAGCCTTCCGACGTGGCCGTCATCATCAGCAGCAGCGGCCGCATCGACGACCTGCTGGCCGTGGCCGACCTGGCGCGCCAGCGCGGCGCGGCGGTGGTGGCCATCACCGCCAGCCATTCGCCGCTGGCCAAGCGGGCCGACGTGGCGCTGCTGGTGGACCATGTGGAAGACCTGGCCACGCACGTGCCCATGGTCAGCCGCATCCTGCACCTGCTGGTGATCGACATCCTGGCGGTGGGCGTGGCCATGCGCCTGGGCGGCGAAGGCGTGGCCGCGCTGCCGCAGACAGCCACCAACGGGCTGGACGAAGCCCAGCCCGAACCCACCCAGCCCGCCGCGGCGCAGCGTGTGGCGCCGGGCGTCAGCACCGCCGGGCCGCTGGCCCGGCTCACCTCGCACAGCCGCTGAGCGGAACCGCCCATGCCCCACCTCGAAGAACCGCCGCCGCCCACCTTCGAGGCGCTGGAACTGCTGACGCCGCGTTTGCGCCTGCGGCCGCTGCGTGAAGCGGACGCCCAGGCGCTGTTCGCGATCTTCTCGGACCCGGAAGTGATGCGCTACTGGAGCACTCTGCCCTGGACCTCGGTCCAGCAGGCGCAGGACCTGATCGCCCGCGACCAGGCTGCGCACCGCAGCGGCGACTATGTGCGCCTGGGCCTGGAGCTTCGGGACGGCGGGGCCCTGGTCGGCAACTGCACCCTCTTCGGCCTGAACCGCAGCAGCCGCCGCGCCGAGATGGGCTATGGCCTGGCGCGCGCCGCCTGGGGCCAGGGTTATATGGGCGAGGCGCTGACGGCCCTGTTGCACTACGGCTTCGGCCCGCTGGGGCTGAATCGGGTGGAAGCCGACATCGACCCGCGCAACCTGGCTTCGGGCCGGGCGCTGGAACGGCTGGGCTTCCAGCGCGAGGGTTTCCTGCGCGAACGCTGGATCGTCGGCGACGAGGTGTCGGATTCGGCGCTTTACGGCCTGTTGCGCAGCGACTGGGTGGCGCGCGGCTGAACCGTCCCCGTAGAATTGGGCCCTTCCGAGGAGCGTTGCGACGGCCATGACGGCTGCCAGGCTCGGAACCGCCCCGGCGCCCAAGCCGCGGCCTTGAAACGGCGCTCATTCCAACCCTGGGATGAGCCGCATGAGTACCGAACAAGCCACCACCGCCAACGTCCAGCCGATGCGCCTTTCCGGCCTGGAGCCGGTGCTGATCGGGCAGGGTTCGCTCTTCGTCAACATCGGCGAACGCACCAACGTCACGGGCTCCAAGGCCTTTGCGCGCATGATCCTCGAAGGCCGCTTCGAAGATGCTCTCAGCGTGGCGCGCCAGCAGGTGGAAAACGGCGCCCAGGTCATCGACATCAACATGGACGAGGCCATGCTCGACAGCGCCGCGGCCATGGAGCGTTTCCTCAAGCTCATCGCCGGCGAGCCTGAGATCGCGCGCGTGCCGATCATGATCGACTCGTCGAAGTGGTCGGTCATCGAGACGGGCCTCAAGTGCATCCAGGGCAAGGGCATCGTCAACAGCATCTCGATGAAGGAAGGCGAGGACGAGTTCCGCCGCCAGGCCCGCCTGGTGCGCCGCTACGGTGCCGCCACCGTGGTGATGGCCTTCGACGAAAAGGGCCAGGCCGACACCTTCCAGCGCAAGACCGAGATCTGCGCGCGCGCCTACCGCATCCTGGTGGAAGAGATCGGCTTCCCGGCCGAGGACATCATCTTCGACCCCAACATCTTCGCCATCGCCACCGGCATCGAGGAGCACAACAACTACGCCGTGGACTTCATCGAGGCCACGCGCTGGATCAAGCAGAACCTGCCCGGCGCCAAGGTCAGCGGCGGTGTGTCCAACGTGAGCTTCAGCTTCCGCGGCAACGACCCGGTGCGCGAGGCCATCCACACCGTGTTCCTGTACCACGCCATCCGGGCCGGCCTCGACATGGGCATCGTCAACGCCGGCATGGTGGGCGTGTACGACGACCTGGAGCCGGTGCTGCGCGAACGTGTGGAAGACGTGGTGCTGAACCGGCGCAAGGACGCCGGCGAGCGCCTGGTGGAGATTGCCGAAAGCGCCAAGGGTTTGGCCAAGGACGACAGCGCCAAGCTGGCCTGGCGCGTGGGCGACGTGAACCACCGCCTGAGCCACGCGCTGGTGCACGGCATCACCGACTTCATCACCGTCGACACCGAAGAAGCCTGGCGTGCCATCGAGGCCACCGGCGGCCGGCCGCTGCACGTGATCGAAGGCCCGCTGATGGCGGGCATGAACATCGTGGGTGACCTGTTCGGCCAGGGCAAGATGTTCCTGCCCCAGGTGGTGAAGAGCGCGCGCGTGATGAAGCAGGCCG
>CAYREA010000020.1:0-43802 GCA_964423075.1 uncultured Rubrivivax sp.
AGTAGATGAGCGAATCGCCGATGCCCTTGATGGCCGGGATGTTCAGCTCGCCGGGCCCGGCCGTGCCCGCATAGGCCCAGGCACCCAGCGACTGGGCGCGCTCGTAGGCCATGCGCGCGTTCTGCACGCGGAAGGCGATGGCGCAGATGCTCGGCCCATGCAGGCGCGCGAAGCGTTGCGCGAAGGAATCGGGTTCGGCGTTGACGATGAAGTTGATGCCACCCTGGCGGTACAGCAGCACGTTCTTGTGGCGATGCCGCGCGATGGCCACGAAGCCCATGCGTTCGAACAGCGCGCCCATCGCCGCGGGATCGGGCGCCGCGTACTCGATGAACTCGAAGCCGTCGGTGCCCATCGGGTTGTCCCAGGGGGTGAATTGCATGTGCCGCCTCGTGTCGTCAGACCGAAAGCGCGCACTGTAGAAGCGAGGTGGCGCAGGGTGTGTGCGTCGTCCGGCGCTGAAATCGACTTCTGCGCAGCAAAGCTGCAAGAATGGCCGGAATGGAGACCGAGTTCGAGCTGGACGCGATAGACCGGCGCATCCTTGCTGCGTTGCAGCAGCAAGGCCGCGCCACCTACGACGAAGTGGCGACGAGCGTGGGGTTATCGGCCAGCGCGACGCTGCGGCGCGTCAAGCGGCTGGAGGAAAGCGGTGTCATTGCCGGCTACGTGGCGCTGGTCGCGCCCGAGCGCGTGGGCCTGGGCCTGGCGGCCTACATCAACGTGCGCCTGGCCAAGGCCGGCGGGCAGGGCAACCCGATAGAGACCTTCGCCGCCGCCGTGATGGCCTGGCCCGAGGTGGTGGAGTGCGTGGCGCTCACCGGCGAAATGGACTACCTGCTGCGCGTGCTGGTGCGCGACATGGCGCACTACTCGCGCTTCGTGATGGACCAGCTGCTCAAGCACCCGGCGGTGCAGGACTGCAAGACCAGCTTCATGATGCGGCGCCTGAAGGGCACGACGGCCGTGCCGCTGTAGCCCTTACAGCGGCGTCGTTTTCATGATCTGCACCGGCGTCGGCGCCGCCCAGCCGGCTTCCTTGCCCACGCGCACCATCATCTCGTTGGTGTCGAAGTAGACCTGCCAGTAGTGGTCGGTGTGGCAATAGGGCCGCACGGCGATCACGGCGCCCAGCAGGTTGATGTCCAGCAGGTTCACCTCGGGCGCCGGCTCGGTGGCGACGTTGGGGATCTTCGCCAGCTCGGCCTTGAAGCGCGCAATGGCGTCCAGCGGGTCCACGCTGCCGGCCAGCTGCGCCGTGCGCTCCACGCGCCGCACCGGCCGCGCCGAGTAGTTGAGGATCGTTTCGCTGAACACCTTGGTATTGCCCACCAGCGTGTGCACATTGTCGGGCGTGACGATGACGGTGCCGAAGAGGCCCAGCTCGTGGATGGTGCCCACGAGCCCGCCGATCTGCACGAAGTCGCCCACCTTGAAGGGCCGCAGCACCAGCATGAAGGCGCCGGCCGCGAAGTTGCCGAGCATGCCGCTCCAGGCCGCGCCGATGGCCACGCCCGCGCCGGCCAGCATGGCGGCGAAGCTGGTGGTCTGGATGCCGAAGTAGCCCAGGATGCCCAGCACCAGCGCGATGTTCAGCGCGATGGCGACGATGGAGCCGAGGTACTTGGTCAGCGTCGGGTCGACGTGGTTGCGGTTCATCGCCGCCTGCATCAGCCCGATCACCTTGCCGATCAGCCAGCGGCCGACGATCCAGAACGCGATGGCCGCCAGGATCTTGATGGCCAGGTCGGTGAGCGTGGTGCTGAGGAAGGTCTGGATCGAACTCATGTCCATGGTCGGGCGCCTGCGGAGGATGGTGGGGCGAACAGAGGGCGTGGGCCGCCTGCAACTATTGCATACGCCCTTGCGTGCCTGCCCAGCCAAAGTATGGGGGCCAAGAAATCACCCGCCGACTACGATCCGCCGAAAGCATGGCGATAGAAATCGCCAGCTTGGAAGACAAATCACAGGACGGAGAGTCGATTGGCCATCTGGCAGAGCCGCGCCGCGGATTGCTCGCGCGCCTTCGGGCGAGCCTTTGCCATCGCGCTGTTGATTCCCGCGCTGGCCTGGGCCGCCGACCCGCAGATCACCGCCTTCACCGACACCGACCCGGTGCCCGCCGGCGGCATCGTCCAGTACGACCTGCGTGTCGACAACAACCAGGCCGACGCCTCGCTCAATACGCGGCTGCGTGTCACCGTGCCGGCCGGCGCCACCTTCATTTCGGCCGCGCCGGCCGGTGCCAACTGCGCACCTGCTTCGGCCACCCAGGTGCTGTGCAACCTGGGCACCGTGGGTGGCGGCGGGGCCGACCCGCGTGACATCACGCTGCGTTGGCGCGCCCTGGGCCCGGGGCCCACCACCATCAATGCCAGCGCCGTGGTGTCGGCCGACAACGACATCAACAACGGCAACAACACGCAGACCGCCACCACCAGCGTGATCAGCGGCGCCAACCTGGGCATGGCCAAGACCGGCACGCCCAACCCGGTGGTGGGTGGCGCCACCATCAGCTACACGCTGACGGCCAGCAATGCCGGCCCGAACGATTCGGGCGACATCGTCATCACCGACAACCTGCCGCCTTCGGTGAGCTTCGTTTCGGCTGCGGGCCCGGGCTGGAGCTGCAGCCACAGCGCCGGCGTCGTCACCTGCCGGCGTGCCGGGCCGCACGGGGTGGGTGCGGCGATTCCGGCCGTGACGCTGGTGGGGCGCGTCAACGCGTCCGGCGGCACGGTGACCAACAGCGCGTCGGTGGCGCCCGACACCACCGGCTCCAGCGTCGTCGACCCCGACACCACCAACAACACCGCCACCGTCGACACCACCGTGCTGCCCGGCGCCGACGTCAACATCGCGCAGAAGTCCGTCACCTCCGCGCTGCCCGCGGTGGCCGGCAGCGACGTGAGCTTCCTGATCCAGCCGCGCAACGGCGGCCCGGCAGCGGCCAGCAACGTCACCGTCACCGACCCGCTGCCCGCCGGCTGGACCTTCGTGTCCGCCAGCGGCCCGGGCTGGGCCTGTAGCAGCGCCGCCAATACCGTGAGCTGCACGCGCACCAGCCTGTCGACCACGGCCACCGACAACATCACCGTGATCGCGCGCGCGCCCGACAGCGCCGCCGTGGGCGGCACCGGCAGCACCTACACCAACAGCGCCAGCATCAGCGCCAGCAGCACCGACCCCGACAGCGGCAACAACAGCGGCTCGGTCAACATCACCGTGCTGCCCGACGGTGCCGACCTGCGCATCGCCAAGAGCAAGACGCCCAACCCGGTGGCTCAGGGGTCGAACATGACCTCCTCCATCACCGTCACCAACAACGGCCCGCGCAGCGCCACCGGCCCCTTGCGCGTGATCGAGCTGTTGACCGGCGAGACCTACATCAGCGTCAGCGGCAGCGGCTGGAGCTGCGACGCCACCGCGGCGCCCACCATCGTGTGCTCGCACGCCAATGCCGGCGGCCTGGCCGTGGGGGCTTCGCTGCCCACATTGAACATCGTGACGCGCGCCGACGTGAGCGGCAGCGCCATCAACACCGCCTGTACCGGCAACAGCGTGCCGCTGGGCGCCACCGCCAGTGCCCAGCCGCCGGCCGAAGGTGATGCCAACGGCAGCAACGACTGCAGCACCACCACGTCCACCAGCACCACGGTGCAGCCTGACCTGGCCATCACCAAGCTCACCAGCACGCCCACCGGCGGCGACAAGATCGTCAGCACCAGCGAAGCGACGGTGACCTACACCCTGGTGGTGAGCAACGTGTCGGCCACGCCGCAGGCCGCCACCGGCCTGCGCATCTACGACGACATTCCCGCCTACATAGCCGGCCGCACCAGCTACGCCAGCATCACCGCCACGCCCTCGGGCGGCAGCACGGCCACCTTCAGCTGCGCCAGCGCAGGCTCGCTGGCCGAGTGCGACCAGACCGGCGGCCAACTGCTGCAGGGCCAGTCGGTCACGATGGTCATCGTCGTCAACCGGCCTTTGCGCGAAGGCACCTTCACCAACACGGCGTCGATCAACAACGTCAACGAAGGCGACCCGAACCCGAACAACAACCAGGCCACCGACACGGTGACCATCGAGCCCATCGCCGATGTCCAGATGACGGGCAAGTCCGTCACCCCCGGCTCGGTGCGCGCGGGCGAGGTGGCGACCTACGTGCTGTCCTACCGCAACAACGGGCCTTCGCCGGCCGCCAGCGTGACGGTGAGCGACAGCTTCACCTTCCCCGGCGGCGACAGCGGCGTGACGGTGACGCAGATCAGCAGCACCGCGCCCGGCTCCACCTGCAGCATCACCGCCGGCGCGGTGCTGAACCCGGCCGCGCCGAACTTCACCTGCACCATCGGCACGCTGGCCAACGGGCAGACCGAATCGATCACCTTGCGCGTGCGGCCCAACTTCCAGGCCGGCAACGGAGCGCGCAGCTTCGGCAACCTGGCGCGCGTGAACACCAGTTCGGTGGAGAACCCGGCGGGCGGCGACAACGGCAACAACGAACAGACGGCCACCTTGTCCGTCACCGCCGCGCAGGTGGACCTGCTGGTCAACAAGACCGACCGCGTCGGCACGCTGAACCTCGACCCGGTGCCCTTCGTGCCGGGCAGCACCTTCCTGGGCTACCAGGTCAGCGTCACCAACAACGGCCCTTCCTTCGCCAGCGCGGTGCGCGTCAGCGAGACCATGACACCGCCGGCCGGCCGGCGCGTGCGCTTCGTCTGTGATGTCACGGCCTTCGGCGGCAGCACCTGCAACCCGTCGCCGCTGTGCTCGGTGTCGAACGTCACCTCGGCCAGCGGCGTGGCCCTGGCCACCTTCACCTGCAGCGTGCCGGCGGGTGATGGCAGCAGCGGCCCGGCGGTGGGTGAACTGGCGGTCGGCGCCACCAAGAACATCTTCCTGCGCTTCGAGGCGCTGGACCAGCCGGCCCCGCGTGGCGACGTGTTCAGCGACGTGGCCACCGTCTCGGCCAACGAACCCGACTCGCAGTCGGCCAACGACAGCGAATCCGAGCAGACCACGGTGCGCCAGCGTGTGGACCTGCGTACCACCAAGACCGCCTCGGTGGCCAGCCCGGCGCTGCGCCAGCCCTTCAACTGGCTGATCCGCGTCATCAACAACGGCCCCGGCAATTCGCTGCAGACCGACCTCACGGACAACCTGCCCGCCGGCGTGGAAGTGACCGGCCCCATCACCTGGACGCGCACGCTGCAGCCCGCCAGCGGCAACTGCACGCTCACCGGCAGCAGCGCCGTGGCTTGCGCGCTGGGGCAACTGGACAGCGGCGGCGAGGCCAACGTCACCATCCCGGTTCGCATCAACAGCTACCCATCGGCCGGTACGCTGAACAACAGCGCCACCGTCGACACCGACCCCGACAAGACCGGCGGCATCGACACCCCCGGCGGCAACAACACCGGCAGCAGCACGGTGACCGTGCAACGTTCGTCGCTCGCCGGCACCGTGTTCCAGGACCGCGACCGCAGCGGCAGCAACGGCGGCGTGCCGCAGGCCGCCGGCAGCGAGCCGCGCATCGCCGGCGTGACGATCACCCTCACCGGCACCGACGCCTACGGCAACGTGGTGAACCTCAGCACCACCACCGACACCAACGGCAACTACGCCTTCAACGACCTGTCGCCGTCGAATGGCAGCGGCTATACGCTCACCCAGACCCAGCCCACCGGCTACGTCAACGGCCCGGTTGCGCCGCCCACCAGCGGTGGCAGTGCGCCCTCGGCCGGCGGCAGCTACGCCGGCGGCGGGGCCAGCGGCAACTCCAGTTTCGGCGCCGTGGTGCTGGCGGCCGGAGTGAGTGGCGCCAACTACAACTTCCCCGAGGTGGCGCAGCCCAGCCTGGCCGGTTTCGTCTACGTCGACATCAACCGCAACGGCGTGCGCGACAGCGGCACCGACCTGCCCATCAGCGGCGCCACCGTGCGCCTGCTCAACGCCGGCACCGGCGTCGTCGTGGCCACCACCACCACGGCCGGCGATGGCAGCTACGCCTTCACGGCCCTGGACCCGCTCATCCCCTACACGCTGGAAGAGCCGCTGCCCACCAACCCGGCCGGCCTGACGAACGGGCCCGTGAACCCCGGCCTGGTCAACGGTGCCGCCTGCGCGAGCGGATGCACGGCGCAGCCCGATACACCCGCCGCCGGCACCGACCGCATCGCCAACATCGACCTGTCCGCCGGCCTCAGCGGCAGCGCCTTCAACTTCGGCGAAGTGGCGCTGGCACCCATCACCGGCACCGTCTACATCGACCGCGACCGCGACGGCAGCCTGGGCGGGGCCGACGGCGCCCTGCCCGGCGTCACCATCCGCCTGGTGCAAGGCAGCACCTGCAGCGGCACGGTGGTGGCCACCACCACCACCGACGCTGCCGGCAACTACGCCTTCATCGGCGTCTCGGCCGGCCTCACCTACACGCTGTGCCAGACCCAGCCGGTGGGCTACGGCGACGCCAGCACCAACCCCGGCGCCGGCGGCAGCAGCACCACGCCCAACGCCATCACGCTCACCAACCTGCCGCTGGCGGGCTCGGCCGGCAACCACTTCGGCGAAGTCGCGGCCACCCTGGCCGGCACGGTGTTCCTGGACCTGGACAACAACGGCCTGCAGCAGGGTGCCGAAACCGGCCTGGCCGGCGTGACGATCAATCTGAGTGGCATCGACGCGGCCGGCAACCCGGTGATCCGCAGCACGACCACGGACGCGAGCGGCCAGTACAGCTTCATCGACCTGCCGGCCGCCGGCCCGGCGGGCTACACGCTCACCGAGCCCACCCAGCCCACCGGCACCGGCAACGGCATCACCAGCCCCGGCACGGCCGGCGGCACGGCCACGCCGCCGGGTGTGCTGCCCAGTGCCATCAGCGGCATCGCACTCGGCGCCGGCGCGGCATCCACCGGCAACAACTACGCCGAGATCGGCAACAACAGCGCGCTCAGCGGCCGTGTCTGGCTCGACGGCAACAACAACGGCCTCATCGACGGCAGCGAAACCGGCATCGCCGGCGTGACGGTGGAACTGAGCGGCACGGCCCTGGGCGGCGCTGCCGTCAGCCGGAGCACCACCACCGCGGCCGACGGCAGCTACAGCTTCGAGCAGCTGCCGCCCGGCAGCTACACGCTGCGAGAACCCACGCAGCCGGCAGGCACCGTCAACGGCAGCACCGTGCCCGGCAGCGCCGGCGGCAGCGCCACCAATCCGGCCACCATGCCCAGCACCCTCAGCGCCATCACGCTGGGCGTGGGCACCGTATCGACCCAGAACAACTTCGGCGAAGTGCCGGCCGGCAGCATCAGCGGCCTGGTCTTTGCCGACAACAACGACAACGGCCAGCCCGACAGCGGCGAAGCCGGACTGGGCGGCGTGACCATCACCCTCACCGGCACGGACGACCTGGGCAACCCCGTCGCGCTCACCACCACCACGGCGGCCGACGGCAGCTACAGCTTCGGCAACCTGCGCCCCGGCAGCTACACGCTGAGCGAACCGACGCAGCCCGCGGGCACCGTCAACGGGCAGACCGTGGCCGGCCCGCTGGGTGGCACAGCCAGCACGCCGGGCCAGACGCCTTCGACCATCGGCAGCATCGTGCTGCCGCCGGGCGGCAATGCCAGCGGCAACCTCTTCGGCGAGATCGGCAACTCGCCCGACCTGCGCGTCAGCAAGAGCATGGTCGGCACCCGCTTCACCGTGGGCCTGCCGGCCAGCTACACGATCAGCGTGCGCAACAGCGGCGAGTTGCCGACCACCGGCAGCTATACCGTGAACGACCGCTTGCCGGTCGGCCTGACGCTCGCCGCCACGCCCACCGGCAGCGGCTGGACCTGCGTGGGCGCGGCCGGCGCGGCCAGCTTCAGCTGCAGCAGCAGCGCCGTGGTCGCAGCCGGTGCAGCGAACCCGAGCCTCATCACCGCGAACGTGATGGTGGCCGCTGCGGCCGCCGCGGCCTCGCCGGTCAACAACGTGGTGCTGGTGGAAGGCGGCGGCGAGATCCCCGCCCGCGGCCCCAGCGCGGCCGAGCGTGATGCCTTCAACGGCAACCCGGCTGCGCTGCCGGTGTGCACGCCAGCCATCGAACACAACGCCTGCCGCACGCCCACCACGGTGCAACTGGCGGCGTCGATTGCCGGCACGGTGTGGTACGACATCGGCAACGCGGCCAAGCTGCTGGACGGTGCCGACCGCCGCCTGCCCGGCTGGCAGGTGGAAGTGATCGACACCAGCACCGGCGCCGTCGTCGGCCGCGCCACCACCGGTGCCGACGGCAGCTACCGCGTCGACACGCTGCAGCCCGGCATCCCGCTGGCCGTGCGCTTCCGCGACCCGGGCTCGGGCATCGTCTTCGGCTACCCGGTCAATGGCGAAACCGCGCCCGGCTCCAGCGGTGCCGCCTGCGACGCCAACGCCGCCAGCAACGGCAATGCCAGTTCCTGCGTGGGCAGCGGCGCCAGCCCGGCGCTGACCGTGGTGCTGCGGCCCGGCGAGGTGCTGCCGCAGCAGAGCCTGCCGGTGGACCCGAGCGGCGTGGTCTACGACAGCGGCCTGCGCCAGCCCGTGCCGGGCTCGGTGGTGACACTCGCGCCCACCGGCGCCTGCACCGGCTGGAACCCGGCCACCAGCCTGGTGGGCGGCAACCTGGGCGGTTACACGATCAACGGCAGTGCGGTCTCGATGACCGTGGGCGCCGACGGCTTCTACCAGTACCTGTTCGCACCCGCCGCGCCGGCCAGTTGCAGCTTCGCCCTGACGGTGGCGCCGCCGGCGGGCTACGGCTTCCAGTCCAGCGCCATCCCGCCCACGGCCGGCCCGCTCGTGCCCGGCGGTGGCCCCGGCAGCACCTACCCCGTGCAGCCGCAGGCCGCGCCGCCCACCGGCCCCATCGGCGCTGCCACGACGTACTACTTGACGTTCACTGGTGGTTCGGCCGGCGCCAACATCATCCACAACCACATCCCGCTCGACCCGGCGCTGCCCGCGGCCATCGCGCTGTCCAAGACCGGCGACAAGGCCGCGGCCGAGGTGGGCGACAGCGTGCGCTACACCATCACGGTGAGCGTCGGCGCCGGCGCGCTGCCGCGCCAGACCACGGTGGTCGACCGCCTGCCGGCCGGCTTCACCTACATCAAGGGCACGGCGATGGTGGGTGATGTGCCGATTGCCGACCCGCAAGGCGGTGTCGGCCCGACCCTGGCCTTCAACCTGGGCCCCATGCCCGCCGGCCGCCAGCTGGTGCTGCGCTACCGCGTGCGCGTAGGCGTGGGTGCGCAGCAGGGCGACGGCATCAACCGCGCGCGCGGCCATGCCTGCGGCGCGCCGGCCGGTTGCGTGAACGCAAGCTTCGAGCCACTCGCCGGCTCGGTGGCCACCAACGAAGCGGCCTACCGCGTGCGCGTGAGCGGCGGCGTGTTCACCACCGAGGCCTGCGTGCTGGGCAAGATCTATGTCGACTGCAACGGCAACCATGTGCAGGACGCCGAAGAGATCGGCATCCCCGGCGTGCGCCTCTTCATGCAGGACGGCACCACGCTCATCAGCGACAGCGAAGGCAAGTACAGCGTCTGCGGCGTGCCGCCGCGCAGCGCCATCCTCAAGGTCGACCCGATCACGCTGCCGCGCGGCTCGCGGCTCACCACGTCGAGCAACCGCAACCTGGGCGACGCCGGCAGCCTGTGGCTGGACATCAAGAACGGCGAGCTGCACCGCGCCGACTTCATCGAAGGCAGCTGCAGCAACCCGGTGCTCGACCAGGTGAAAGCCCGCCGTGCGCAAGGCGAAGTTCGTGCACCCGAGCGCGAGAAGGACAAAGGCCCCGCACTGCGCTTCGACAGCAAGGCCCACGGCCTGACACCCGCCAGCACCCCGCAGCAGGGCACCGACAGTGCCAACCAGCCCGTGCCCAAGCCGCGCGCCACGACCGACGGAGCCGCCGATGGCACGCGCTGAGTTCATCCGCCGCCTGCTGCCCCTGGGCGCCGTGGCCCTGGCCGTGCAGGCCCTGGCGCAGACGCAGCCACCGCCGGGCACGCCCAGCGACGTGCGCACCACCGAGCCCACGCCGGGTGCCGACCGGCCGCCGGTGCTGTTCCGTGGTGAACAGGCCGGCGTCGACTACGCGGCCAACGCCGCGGTGGCGCGCATCGTCGTCGAGGTCGACCGCAACGCCGTGCCGGCCGACGGCCAGGCGCCGGTGAAGCTGACGCTGCGCCTGTTCGGCAAGGACGGCCAGCCGCTGGCGCAGACCGTGTTTGCCACCATCGAACACTCCGGCGGCCGCCTGCTGCTGCCCGGCGCACGCACCGACGAATACGGCCCGCGCCGCCAGGACGCCGACCGCGTCACCCCCGGCGTGCAGCTGAAGGTGGAGGGCGGTGTGGCCACGCTCACGCTGCTGGCCCCGGCCGAAGCGCAGGACGTGCGCGTGCGTGTCACCGCCGGCAGCGAGACGGCCGCCGGCGTCATCAGCTTCGTGCCCGAACTGCGGCCCATGGTGGCTGCGGGCCTGATCGAAGGCATCGTCAACTTCCGCAACCGCGCCACGCTGACGCCGGTGCGCCGCGGCGACGGCTTCGAGCGCGAGATCGAAAGCTGGAGCCGCGACTTCAACCGCGGCAAGGCCAACGCCGCTGCGCGCACCGCCTTCTTCCTCAAGGGCACCATCCGCGGCGACCTGCTGCTGACGGCCGCCTACGACAGCGACAAGGACACCCGCGCCCGCCTGCTGCGCGACGTGCGGCCCGACGAGCTGTACCCCGTCTACGGCGACTCTTCGCTGCGCAGCTTCGACGCGCGCTCGGCCGACCGCCTGTACGTGCGCATCGACAAGAACAAGAGCTACGCGCTCTACGGCGACTTCGTCACCGGCGACGGTTTCACGCAGCCCCTGGGCCAGGGTGCCGTGGCGGCGCTGAAGCAGCGCAGCCTGGGCAACTACAACCGCAGCGGCACCGGCGTGCGCCTGCACCACGAAGAAGGCAAGCTGACGGGCAATGTGTTTGCCTCGCGGGACACGCTGCGCCAGGTGGTGGAGGAAATCGCCAGCCAGGGCTCGGGCCCCTACGGCCTGCGCAACAACGGCGTGCTGGAAGGCAGCGAGAAGGTCGAGGTGCTGGTGCGCGACCGGCTGCAGCCTTCGCGCATCCTCAGCGTGCGCGCCCTGGTGCGGCTGGTGGACTACACCTTCGAGCCCTTCTCGGGCCGCATCCTGCTGACGAGTTTCCTGCCCAGCGTCGACCCCGATCTGAACCCGGTCTCGCTGCGTGTCACCTACGAGGTCGACCAGGGCGGCGAGTCGTTCTGGATCGTCGGTGCCGACGGCCAGGTGCGCATCAACGACACCCTGGAAGTCGGCGGCTCGGCGGTGCAGGACAAGAATGCACTCGCGCCCTACGAGCTGGTGAGCGGCAACGCCACGCTGCGCCTGGGCCCGACCACGGCCATCGTGGTGGAAGGTGCGCAGAGCACGAGCACGGTCAATACCAACCCGACCAACCAGAGCACGTCCACCGCGCTATCCGGCCGCGTGGGCGAGGTGGCCGGCAAGGCGGCACGCGTGGAACTGGCGCACGAAGGCGAGCGCACCGACGCGCGCCTGTTCTGGGGCAAGTCGTCCACGCTCTTCAACAACCTGGCGGCGCCACTGAACGGCGGGCGCGAAGAGATCTACGCCCGCGGTGGCTTCAAGCTCACGCCCGGGCTCAAGCTCTACGCCGAAGGCAGCCAGAGTGAAGACCGCAACCTCGGCGGCGGTGAGCGCAAGCAGGGCGGCGTGGGCCTGCGCTGGGCCGCCACCGAGCGCCTCACGCTCGACGCCAGCCTGCGCCGCGCGCGCGAGACCGTGGGCACGCAAGGCAGCAGCGCACTCACCTGGCCCTACGACCAGACGCTGGGCCTGAGCAGCAGCATCGGCAGCGGCTCGGGCGGCGGCGCACTCGGCTTCGGCAACCAGGTGGTCGACCCGGCCACGGGCCTGCCCGTCATCACCCAAGGCGGCCTGCAGAACGCCACCAGCAGCCTGCCGGCGGGCACCCGGCTTTCCAGCGACACCGTGCGCTTCGGCGCCGGCTACCGGCTGAGCGAACGGGCCAGCCTCGGCGCCGAGGTGGAAGGCGACATCGATGGTGAACGCCGCCGCCGCGCCACCGTGGGCGGCGACTACGCCATCGCCGAGCGCACCCGCCTCTACGGCCGCCTCGAGCGCCAGAGCGGCTGGGTGAACCTGGGCGGCGTGTCCGACACCGGGCGCAGCGCCAACACCTTCGTGCTGGGCGTCGACAGCAGCTACATGCAGGACACCCAGGTGTTCAGCGAGTACCGCCTGCGCGACGCCATCGCCGAGCGCGACCTGCAGCTCGCCAGCGGCGTGCGCAACAACTGGAACGTGGCCGAAGGCTGGCGCATCAGCACCGCCTACGAGAACCTGCGCGTGATCTCGGGCCAGACCGCCGGCGTCAACGCCGTCAGCGTGGGCCTGGACTGGACGGCCCACCCGCTGTGGCGCGCCGCCACCAAGCTGGAACTGCGCCGCTCGGGCGACATCGCCGCCACGCCCGACAACGAGCGCTTCGACACCACGCTGTGGCAAGGCCTGGTGGCGCGCAAGCTGAACCGCGACTGGACGCTGCTGGCGCGCAACCACCTGCTCAAGACCGACTACGCCGCCCGCGGCGACGTGTTCCAGGACCGCGCGCAACTCGGCCTGGCCTACCGCGACACCGACCGCAACCGCATCAACGCGCTGGCCAAGATCGAATACAAGCACGAGACCGATGCCAGCAACGCCGCGGTGGGCGAACTCAAGAGCCGCGCCTGGATCGGCTCGCTGCACGGCGACTACCACCCCAGCCGCCCCTGGTGGACCACCGGCCGCCTGGCTGCCAAGTGGCAGCGCGACGTGTTCGAAGGCGGCGTGCCCAGCAGCTTCAAGGCCGCGCTGGCCGCCGGCCGCCTGGTCTACGACATCACCGAGAACTGGGACATCGGCGTGCTGGCTGCGGTGCAGGCCGGTCAGAACGGCGCGCGCCAGACGGCCTACGGCGCCGAAGTGGGCTACCTGCTGCAGCAGAACCTGTGGGTGAGCGCCGGCGTCAACAAGACGGGCTTTGCCGGCGACGCCGACCTGGTTGGCTACGAATACACGCGGCGCGGCGTCTACATCCGCCTGCGCTTCAAGTTCGATGAGAACCTCTTCAAGGGCCGTGACCGCGAGGTCAACAGGAGCCTCGACCGATGAACATGCACATCCCGTTGGCCCTGGCCCTGGCTTTCGCGGCTCCTGCTGCGTGGGCGCAAGCCACGCAGCTGAACCCGCAAGCCCAGCGCATCAGCGACCAGGCCATCAGCGCCGACCAGCAAGCCTACGAAAGCCTGCAAGGCCGCATCAAGGGCCTGAACGACCGCGGCCGCCCGGTGCGCGACTACCACGTCAGCAAGGCGCAGTGCTGGCTGGACGTGAGCTTCCACGAGTACACGCGCAACGACCGCAGCGCCTTCCCGCAGGAGGCCATGACCGAGTCGGAAAAGCTCATCGTCGGCATGGAAGGCAATGTGAGCCCGTTGCCCACCGACACGCCGCTGGTCAACGGTGCCGCGCGCCTGCGCCCCGACCTGTGGGAGCGTGCCGCCGCGCTGCGTGGCCACGCCGGCTTCCGCTGTGCGCAGCAGAAGACGGCCTGCGCTGAAGTGGAGCTGGTGCATGCCGGCAACGAGCACAACCAGCAGCAGTGGCGCCACGCCAAGCCCTACGTGCAGATCGCCGAAGACCTGCTGGCGGATGCACAGCAGCTGGCCGAGTCGTGCAACCCGCCGCCGCCGCCACCCGCACCTGCGCCTGTTGCCGTGCCGCTGCCGGTGCCCATCCCTGCACCCACGCCGAAGGCCGCGCCCGCGGCCCTGCAGGAAGTGGTGCTGAACGCCGCCGTGCTGTTCAATTTCGACCGCCACGACGCGAAGAACATGCGCCCCTTCTCGGTGGTGCAGCTGGAAGAATTGGTGCGCCGCGTGCAGCGCGACAAGCTCATCGTCGACAGCATCCAGCTCAGTGGCCACGCCGACCGCCTGAACGGCACCGGCGCCGGCGACTACAACCAGCGCCTGTCGGAAAAGCGCGTGGCCACGGTGAAGGCCGAGCTCGCGCGCCTGGGGCTGGACGCCAAGGTGATGAGCACGGCAGCGGCGGGCGACAGCCAGCAGGTGACGGGCTGCGAAGCGCGCTTCCCGCGGCCGGCCGAGCTGCAGGAATGCCTGCTGCCGAACCGGCGGGTCGAGGTGGTGATCAGCGCCAGGCGGCCGTAGGCCGCACTCACTTCCGTCGTCACCCACCCCCGCAGATCGGGGGTGGAATTTCCCCCAGTGCCCGTTGACTCGTCGCACGGCTCAGCGATGATGGCTCCCTAAACGAGGGGAGTGCAGCGCACGCGCTGCCGCCCGATGTGCATGCACGGACCCAGATGCCCTCAGGGCACGATGGTTCGCACGGCTCCTGGGAGGATCCATGCTGGATAGGCGTCTCATGCGCGGCGGGCCTTGGCCCGGCCGCCTGCCCACTGGGCCGGCCAAGTCGTTGGCCTCAACGGCCTAACGCTGAAGCACACGGCCCGCTGGGGCGGGCTCCAACCCGAATGCATTGCTGTCGCCACGCGTTGCCGCGTTGGCTCAAGGCACCGTTATGTCCACAGGTTTCCAGACCATGCGCAAGTCAGTTCAACGTGCCCTGCTCGTCGCCGTGTGCGCGTTCGTCCCGATCCTGGCCGTGGGCCAACTGGCGCCCGAACTGCAGCGCGGCCTGGACTGGCTGAGCGCGCGGGTGCAAGCCGGCCAGGTGGAAGGCGAGACCGCCTCCGCGGCCAACCCGACGCAAGTCCGCTCGGAGGCCATTCAGACTCTGCGCCGCCTGGCCGCACTGCCCGCGCCACTGGCCGACTCGGTGTTCGCGGGCGATGCCGGCGATGCCGACACCGAGACCCTGTCGCGCCGCATCGTGGCCGGCGCTGCAACGAGCCAAGACCTGCAGCCCCTGCTGAGCGTGCTGGCCGAACGCCAGAACGACGATGGCGGCTACGGCGGTGGCCCTGGCTACAGCAGCGCGGCGCTGGACACCGCCTGGGCCCTGCTGGCCCAGGCCCAGGCGGGCCAAGGTTCCACCCCCGTCGCCGTGCAGGCCCGCAGCTGGCTGGCCGGCCGCGTGAACACCACCGGCCCCCTGGCCGGTGCCCTCCAGGACAACCCCGGCAGCCGCCCGGCGCCGGCCCTGGTCCGCCTGTACACCACCGCCCTGGCCAGCCTGGCCCTGCAAACCGGCAGCGACGCCCCCAGCACCCAGACCGTGCCCCTCATCACCGGCTGGCTTGCCAGCCAACAAGGCACCGACGGCGGCTGGGCCGGCGACACCCTCGTCAGCGCCTGGGTGCTGCTGGCCGTCGCCCCCGTCAGCAACGACACCGGCCTGAAGAACGCCGCCTCCACCTTCCTGCAAAGCCGCCAGGCCGCCGACGGCAGCTGGAACGGCGACCCGTACATCACCGCCGTGGCCTTGCGCGCCCTCACAGCCCGGCCCAGCCCCGTCGGCAACGGCAGCTTGAGCGGCCAGGTGTTCGACGCCAGCACCGGCCTGCCCCTGGAAGGCGCCAGCATCGCCATCACCGCAGCCGCACAACCCGGCGACGCGCCCCTGTCCGCCGCCAGCGACGTACTGGGCAACTTCAGCCTGGGCGGCGTGGCCGCCGGCAACTGGAACGTCGTCATCAGCCGGCCCGGCTACCAGAGCCAGCTTGCCGCCATCGCACTGGCCGGCGGCCAGAGCGCCAACCTGGGCCTCGTGCGCCTGCAACCCAACAGCAGCACCGGCATCGTGCGCGGCACCGTCACCGCGCAGGCTGGCGGCCAGGCGCTGCCCGGCGTCGTCGTCACCGCCACGGTGGCGGGCATGACGCACAGAGCCACCACCGACGCCAACGGCCGCTACGAACTCAGCGCCGTCACCCCGGGCACCGTGAGCCTGAGCACCAGCCTCAGCGGCTACCAGGCCAGCAGCGCCAGCGCCACCCTCGTGGCCGGCCAGACCCTCGTCTTCTCACCCGCCCTCGTGCGCACCGGGTCCACCGCCACCGGGCCTGGCATCTTCGCCGGCCGGGTGGTCAACGCCGCTGACCAGGCACCGCTGCCCGGTGCCCGCATCGACATCACCCACACCACCAGCGGCAGCACCAGCGCCGTCACCACCGCAGCCAACGGCCAGTTCAGCGCCAGCCTGGCTGCGGGCAGCTACACCGCCCGCTACAGCGCCAGCGGCTTCAACGCCGCCCAGCAAAGCCTGCTGATCACCGTGGCTGGCAACCTCAACGTCGGCACCGTGGCCCTGTCGCCGCAAGCCACCGACGCACAACTCCGAGGCCGCGTTCTCGGCGACGACGGCCAGTCCGTGGCAGGCGCCAAGGTGGCGCTGTTCGGGCCGGCCCGCCCGGCCCAGTCCGCACTGACCGCCACTGACGGCAGCTACACCCTCAACGCCATCGCACTCGGCGCCGCGCAACTGCGCGTCACGGCCATGGGCTACCTCAGCCGCGAGGCCAGCGTCGACTTCGGCAGTGCCGGCAGCTACGTCCAGGACTTCACCCTGCAGCGCGTGGCCGCCGCCGGCATCGACATCCGCATCACCAGCTTCACCGCCGACACCCCCACCGTGGCCGCCGCCGGCCTGGCCGGCTTCGCCGCCAGCATCACCAACACCGGCACCGCGGCCCAGACCGTGCGGCTGGAACTCGAACTGCTGGACGAAGCCGGCCAGTACGCCGGAGCCGGCTCGGCGCTGGGCGACAGCGGGCAGGGCCAGAGCGACTTCCTCATCCCCCAGGCCGCCAGCCTGCCGGTGCGGCTGCAGTGGAACGTCGGCGGCACCACGCCCGCCGCCTACCAGGCCCGCCTGCGCGTGTTCGACGTGGCCACCCTCACGCTGCTGGCCGAAGCTGACGTGCCCATCGCGGTCACGCCCGGCGTCCAGAGACCCGACCTCCTGATCACCAGGCTCGAGCGCGGCACCGCCATCAGCGACGCGCAGAGCCTGCGCGTAGACGGGCAACTGGCTGCGCAACTGCACAACCGCGGCGACGCGGCGCTCAGCGACACGCTGACCTTGAAGGCCTTCATCGACCTGAACAGGAACGGCCGCTACGACGACACCGACACGGTACTGGGCCAGTGGCGCGGACCCCTGGCGCTGCCAGCCGGCGCGAGCACGGCCGTGGCCGTGCCCGTGCGCGGCACGCTGCCCTTCCGGGACGCACCCATGCTGGTGTGGGCCGACAGCCAGCAGGAAGTGGCCGAGAGCAACGAGAACAACAACGTGGCCAGCACCGCCAGCAGTGCGCAGATATTGCCGCAGGCTTCGGCGTTCGTGCCTCAGCTGAAGTGGCATTGGACGGGGGCGGGATCGCAGTACCCGAACCACAAGAACGTGCTGATGGCGCCAACCGTCGGGCGACTGCTGGACACGAATGGCGACGGTAGCGTGAATGCGGCCGACGACGTGCTCGTGGTCTTCACGAGTTTCACCTCGGATAGCGCCAACGCCGGCATCGAAGACGGCGTCATCCGTGTCGTGCGCGGCTCCAACGGTGCCGAGCTGCTGGCCATCAAGGACGCGGCCTTCCCGATCAGCAACATGGGTGGCTTGGCTCTGGCCGATCTCGACAAGGACGGTCGCCCGGAAATCGTGGCCCTCACCCGTGACAACCGCGTCATCGTCTTCCGCGGCGATGGCAGTCGGTGGTGGGTGACACCTGTCGTGGTGGCCGCTGCAGCCTGGGGCAGCGGCGGCACACCGACCGTGGCGGATCTGGACGGCGATGGATGGCCCGAGGTCGTCTACGAGAAGAGCGTCTTCTCGCACACGGGCCTGCTCAAGTGGCGTGGCACGGGCAGCTACTCCGGCACGGCGCTGAACTTCGTCCCGCACTACTCCATTCCCGTCGTCGCAGACCTCTTCAACACCGGCACCCAGAACGTGATTCTTGGCGCGTCGGTCTACTCGGCAGCGGGCGCACTGATCTGGCAGGCCAGCGAAGGCAGCACGGCGGTGGCTGACTTTGACCGCGATGGCACGCCGGACCTGGCCATCCAGAACAATGGCGTCCTGTCCCTGCGCTCGGCCAGCGGTTCGCTGCGCTGGCAGGTGGCCATACCCGGTGGCGGGTACGGTGGCCCTCCGACCGTGGCCGACGTGGACGGAGACGGCACACCTGACATCGGCGTTGCTGGCGCCACGCGCTACACCGTCTTCCGCGGTGATGGCACCGTCATCTGGTCCAAGGTGACGCAGGACGGTTCGTCCCAGGTCACGGGCTCGACCGTCTTCGACTTCGACGGCGACGGCAAGGCCGAAGTGCTGTACGCCGACGAGGTCATGGCCCGTGCCTACAGCGGCGCCAGTGGCGCGCTGCTGTGGCAGCTGCCCAACTCGTCGGCCACGGGGCTTGAATACCCCGTGGTGGCCGACGTAGACGGCGACGGTCATGCCGACATGCTGGTGGCCGCCAACAGCTACCGCGCCATACCGAACGCCACGCTGATGATCGCCGGCCTGCGTGCGTTCCAGGACCAGAACAACGCCTGGGTGAACGTGCGCCCGGTGTGGAACCAGCACGCGTACAGCATCACGAACATCAACGACGACCTGACGGTGCCGGCGCAGCCTGTGCCGTCCTGGGTGGCGCACAACACCTTCCGGCTGAACTCCACGCTGGGCCTGTCGCCCACCGCGGTGCCCGACATCACGGCGGGCTACCTGCGCCTGAGCCTGGGCACCGACGGCCGCGTGGGCGTGCGCGCCCGCGTGGGCAACGGCGGCGGGCGCAGCCTGGGTGCGGGCGCCAAGGTGGCGCTGTACAGCGTGGGCGCATCGGGCACGAACACGCGCCTGGCGGTGGCCACGCTGGCCGCCGGCCTGGCCAGCGGCGACTTCGTCGAAGTCGACTTCGCACCCCTGTTCCTCGATGGCGCCGCTCGCCTTGCTGTCGTCGCCGACGACGACGGCACCGGCATCACCGCCACCGACGACTTCGAGCGCAGCAACAACCGCGTCGAACTCGACCTGGCCGGCTACCCGCTGGGCCTGGGCCTGAGCGCAGCGACCGACCGCCCGTCCTACGGCGCCGACCTGCCCGTGCTCGTCAGCGTGCCCGTCACCAACCGGGGCGGCGCCGCCATTGCCGACTCGCAGGTCGCCATCGAGATCCAGGCCCCCGGCGGCCAGGTGCTGGCCAGCCTGGGCACCTACGCCACCGGCCCCATCGCGGCCGGTGCCACGCTGCAGGTCAATGCCGTCTGGAACACCGGCGCCAGCACAGCCGCAGCCGGCTACCGCGCCGTGGCCACGCTGCTCGATGCCCAGGGCCGCACCGTCAACAGCGCACAGGCCAGCTTCACGATCACCAGCCTGCTCGAAAACGGCGTCAGCGCCCGCATCGCGGCCGACCGTGCGCTGTACGGCCCCAACGACACCGTGCTGCTGAGCGAACGCATCAGCAACCTGCAGAGCAACACCGCGCTGGAAGGCCTGACGGCCCGCACCATCGTGCGCAACGCCAGCGGCGGGCTGGTGTGGCAGCGCAACGAGCCACTGGCCCAGCTGAGTGCGGGGCTCTACAAGGACCTGAACTACGCCATCGTCCTGGCCAACGCCGTGCCGGGCCGCTACACCATCAGCCTGGACGTGCTGGACACGGCGCAAGCGCTGCTGGCCAGCGACAGCGGCCACTTCGACGTCGGCAGCGGCAGCGCCAGCGGCCTGGGCGGCAGCCTGCAGGCCACGCCGCGCAGCGTGGCGGTGGGCCAGGCCACGGTGCTGCAATGGAGCGTCGTCAACCAGGGCAGTGGTGCCTACACGGGCCTGCCCATGGCCGTGCGCATCATCGACCCGCTGGCGCCCGATGCCGGCACGGCCGTGGTGGCCGAGCTGCCCACGCCGGTGGACCTGGCGGTGGGGCAGAGCTTCAACACGGCGCAGAACTGGACGCCGGGGGCAGCCCAGGCCGGCAAGACCTACGTCGCCGCGCTGGTGGCGCAACTGCCCGGTGGCGCCGTCACGCTGGCGCAGGACCGCGTGCAGGTGGGTTCTTCTCCCCCGGTGGCCTCCATACACCTCGACGTGCAGCGGCGGGCGGAGACGCGCCTGCTCGTGCTCGTCAGCTGCCCACCTGGCCCCGGCGGGCAGGGTTGGGGCCTGCAGTCCGCACCGACGGAAGCCGCCTGTGCTCAGGCCCGCGCGGACGCACTGCGCACCCTGCTCACGCCCCTGGTCCCCGTACTCAAGGTGGTGACCACCGCCGCCGAGTACGAGACCGAACTGCGCTGCGGCCACTACAACGCCCACTGGCTCAGCGGCGGCAGCACCAAGCTGGCCGAGGGTGTGGTCGTCGAACTGCGCGAAGCTGTGCGGCGGGGTGACGGCCTGCTGCTCGATGGGCCGCCCGGCCCGTTCGATCCGCTGCTGCACACTGCTGCTGGTGTCCGCCGCCTCGGCGCCTATCCGTACGCCGGACTCAGCATCGAGCTGATGTCCAGCGGAATGTTTGGCCCTGGGTCGCCGGTGCCCGGCGGCCTGTTCGGTGCTGGCTCGTTGCCGCTGCCGCTTAGGGGGCCCGCACAGTCAGTCCAGGCTGCGGGCGCCCAAGTTCATGCGCGTCTTGGCGGCGTGGTGATGCCGACCCCAACTCTGCTCAGCCGCGAGTTCGGCCAGGGTCGAGTACTCGTCGCGGCCTTCGACCTCGCCTCATTGTTCGAGTCCAACGGCAACGACGCCCTCGAGCAGCATGTCCTGGTGCAGTCCCTTGCGTACCTGGCCAACGCGGCCGCCGACCCCGTGAGCGTGGGCGCACCCGTGGCACTGGGCTACACCTTGCGCAACGACGGCAGCCAGGCCCAGCACACCCGGCTTCAGGTGCAACTGCCGGCCGGTGCGCGCTTCTTCAGCGCCACCCCCGGCGCCGTGCCCGATGCACAAGGCGTCGTGGCGTGGGAGCAGACCCTGGAGCCCGGCAGCACCCAGCTGCTCGTGCTGCGGGTGGGCCTGGGGGCCGCGGGCCTGTCGCAGTTCCAGGCCACCGTGCTGGCCGGCCTGCCCGGGCAGGCCCTGCAGAGCCAGGGCACACAAACCACCACGGTGCTCGCCGAGTCCGCAGCCACCTTGGCAGACCAGGCCCTGCAGGCCGTGACGGCCCTGGTGCCAGCCACCCCCGAAGAAACCACCGCCCGGGCCTACGCCTTGAAGGCCGCGGTACAGGCCGTGGAAGAAGGGCTGGGCGGTGACCACTTCGGTGCCCGCCTCTCGTGGCTGCAAGCCGCCCGCGAGCTGGACCCCATCGCCCCGGCCACCTCGGCGCAGGCGGCGGCGGCCGTGGCGCGTGCCCTGCAGGCCACCACCCGTGCGCTCTGCCCCGAGCTGGCCTGCGTGGCCGGCGAAGTGGATGTGCTGCGCGCGGGCCAGCCGGTGCTGCAGGTGCCGCGCAACACCTCGGCGCAGTTCCGGCGCAAGACCACCAACGCCTGCCCGGTTCCGGCAGGCACCTGGGACATCCACGCCGAGCTCAGCAACCGCAACAGCGGCCAGAGCCTGGCGGACATGAAGGAGCAGCTCGACCTGGTGCCGGGTTATGCCGACGAGAACCAGGCCGACTTCAAGGCGGTGGGGCAGGCGGGCGACCCGCTCGACGGGCTGCTGCTGGCCAAGCGCCAGGGGGTGCAGGTGGCGTTGGCCCGGGCGCGGTTCACGATCGTGCCGCTGTCTTGCGACGTCAACATCGACGGGGTGGTGGACATCGCAGACCTAACCCTAATACAGAAGGCCATGCTGGCACGCGAAGTGCCATACCCGGGCGACCCGCGAGACCCCAACAACGACGGAGTTATCAATTCCGGAGACGGTCGCCTCTGCGCTCTGCAATGCACTCAACCGGGGTGCGGCCGATGAGTACCCACCTAGCCCCTACCCGCACGGCACCGCGCCCTTCACGCGAGACGCCACTTCTGCCCATCAAACCCGCAGCCATGCAGCCCACCATCGCCACCGCCTTGAGACTCCTCGGCCTGACCCTCGGCCTGGCCCTGAGCGCCAACACCTGGGCCGCCGAAGGCCCCGGCCCAGCGGCGGCCACCACGCTCACGTCCCCAGAGCAGGCCGAGCGAGCTGCCAGCGCCCTGCAAGCGCAGTGCGCGGCCTACCTCGCAGCCGCCCCGCAAAGCACGCCAAGCCAGCAGCTGGACGAGCTGGCCCAACGCGCCCGCGCCGTCGCCCGCACCCAACCCGCCTGGCGCGCCCAGCAAGCCAGCGCCACCACGCCGCAACTGCCCCCCGCCGCCGCCGCCCGCCAGCAGCAGATGGCGGCCCAGCTCGCCACACGCTCGCAGCAACTGCAAACCCTGGCCCAGCAACTGGCCCAAGCCGCCTCGGCCCGCCAGGCAGAGCCCACCCGCGCCCTGGCCCGCCAAGTGCTGGACCTGCTCGGCCCCACCACGCCTGCGCCCACCTTCAAGCCCAACTGGAAAACCAGCCAGGCCCCCCAAGCCACCCACCTGCCGCACACGCACCCCGCACAGAACCGCCTGCAACTGCACGCCCGCCTGCACGGCCCGCTGCGCCTGGCTGCCGCGGGCAGCCTCTCGGGCATCGAACTCCCCGAGGCCGACGACCTGGCACAACCCACCGCCGCCGACCTCGCCTTCACCCCCCTCACGCAACCCGACGCCGCCCTCATCGCCCAGGTGGCCGAGCTGGCCGCCCGCCCCGTGGCCATCCAGAACTGGGTGCGCAACAACATCCGCTACGTGCCCGGCTGGGGCGTCACGCAAACGGCCGCCGCCACCTACGCCCAACGCCAGGGCAACGCCTACGACATTGCCACCCTGCTGGTCAGCATGCTGCGCCAGGCCCAGGTGCCCGCGCGCTACGTCTACGGCACCGTGGAGATGCCTGCTGCCGTTGCCCAGCGCTGGCTGGGCACCGACCTGAGTGGGGCCACCCAGCTCATGGCCAGCGCCGGCGTGCCCTCGCGCCTGGCCCTCTCAGCGGGCGGCCAGAGCCAGCTGCAGCTGGAACACGTCTGGGTCGAAGCCTGGGTGCCCGGCGTGCCCTCGCGCGGCGGCGTGCGCGCCTCTGCCCAGGTGGCCGCCGACAGCTGGTGGAGCCTGGACGCGGCCTTCAAGACCGAACTCCAGACCCCGCCGCAAGACCTGGTCTCGCAGATCGGCCTGAACCCCGGCGGCGTGCTCGACGCGCTGCAGGCCGGTGCCACCTGCACCGTGGACTACGCCCAGTCGCTCAACCTGCCCGCCCTGCAAAGCGCCTACAGCGCCTTCCGCCAGCGCGCCAGCGGCCAGCTGGCCAGCAGCGGCAGCGCCGTGTCGGCCCTGCTGGGCCAGCGCCAGATCCAGGCCCAGAACTACGCCGTGCTGCTGGGCACCCAACCCTATGCCGTCACCGTGCGCAGCACCGGCATGGCCGAACTGCCCGCCGCCCTGCGCCACCGCCTGCGCCTGCAACTGGGCCTGCCCGGCCTGCCCCCCGTCGTCGACATCGAACGTGAACTCAGCGAACTGCAGGGCCAGCGCCTGACCCTGGCCTTCGCCCCGGAAACCGCAGACGACACCAGCACCCTGGCCGCGCTGCTGCCCGGCGGGGGCGCCCTGCCGCTGCAGATCCCCGCCTACCTGGTGCGCGTCAAAGCCGAGCTGCGCCTGAACGGCCAGCTGCTGGCCAGCGGCGGCAGCTGGGCCCTGGGCGAGACCCTGGCCCTGCAGACCACCCTGGGTGCAGCCGGTGGCGCACTCGCCAGCAGCGGCAACAGCACCCTGGTGGCGGGCGAACTGCACGCCTGGGCCATCAACCCCCAGGGTTATGGCGAAGGCGGCGCCGAGGCCGCAGCGCAGCGCCTCAACGCCCTGAAGGCCCGCATCGACACCAACCAGCTCGCCGGCCTGGCGCGCCACGACGCAGCTGGCGACACCCTGGCCGGCCTGGCCACCGCCTACGCCGCCGGCCTGGACGCCAGCGCCAAGCTCTTCCAGCGCGCCGCCGGCATGCGCGAACACCGCCTGCCCACCATCGTGCGCGCCGTGTCGCGGCTGGAGCCTGGCCTGTCCTACGGCGTGGTGTCCAGCGTGCGCGCCGCCGGCGTGGCCCTGGTGGCCGACCGCCTGGCGAGTGCAGTGGCCCCCGCCTCACCCAACAGCCTACCCAAGAACCTGCGCGTCTACGCCCAGCAAAGCCTGGAACGCAGCAGCGCCGCCGCCCACCAGCTGCTGGAGCAGGTGCTGGGCGACAACGCGGCCGACCCCGGCGCCCACTCGGCCCTCAAAGACCTGGCCCGCGCCACCGCAGCCGGCCAGCGCATCTACCGCATCGACGCCGCCAACGCCACCACGGCCCTGCCGCAACTGTCCTGGCCCGAGAACCTCAAAGCCGGCCTGGCCCAGGCCACCAGCGACGGCCTGGCCGCCCTGGTGGCGCAGAACCCCGTCACCGCCGGCGGCCTGAGCCCGCTGCCCGCCGTGGTGGAAGAACCCGCCAGCGGCGCCGGCAGCTACACCATCAGCGGCAGCCAGGCACCCTGGGCCACCGCCACCGGCCAGCTGGGCGGCAGCGCCAGCACCCTGGGCTGGCTGGGCCTGCTCGACTCCAGCGCCGCCGCGCCCCAGCTGGCCCCCGCGCTGGCCAAGACCGCCGCCGCGCTGAACACCAGCCGCGCCGTGCTGGGCGACATCGACGGCATCGCCTGGCCCGCCTTCGTGGCCCGCGACGAACTCATCGACACCCTGTTCAGCGCCGCCCTGAACAGCGCCAGCACCGGCAGCGCCTGCGACTGGCTGGGCAGCCTGCTGGCCAGCCAGCTGGGCAGCGGCCTGGTCTTGAGCAACGGCGTCAACCACGCGCCCGAGATCACCAGCGTCCCCGTCACCTATGCCGCCGCCGGCAGCGCCTACAGCTACGCCGTCACCGCGGTGGATGCCGACGGCAACCCCCTGCGCTACGCCCTCCAAGGCGTCGAAGGCCCCGTGCCCACCGGCCTGGCCATCAGCCCCGCGGGCCTGATCAGCTGGAGCGCGGCCACCCCTGGCAGCTACGCCCTCGTCGTGCGCGTGGACGACGGCGTGGCCAGCGCCGAGCAGCGCTACACCCTGACGGTGGGCAGCGAGCCCGCTCCGCTGGAGCTGCAGGTGGCCCTGCTGCCCAGCATCGCCAACGCCGGCGAGGTGGTCACCCTCACGGTTCTGGCCTCCGGCGGCAACGGCGGCGCCATCACCAAGAGCGCCAGCCTGAACGGCAACCCGCTCACCCTCAGCCCCGAAGGCGTGGCCACCTTCGCCGCCCCTGCCGCCGGCGTTCACCGCGTGCAAGCCCAGGCCAGCGCCGCCCCCGCGGGCGGCAGCGCCCCGCCGCCGCAAACCCGCGAACTGCTGCTGACCGTCCGTGACACCGGCGACACCACGCCCCCCGTGGCCGCCATCACCAGCCCCGAGGCCGACGCCGAAGTCACCAGCCGCATCACCGTCACCGGCACCGCCACCGACGCCGCCTTCGCCTACTACCAGCTGCTGCTGCGCCCGGCCGACACCACCGGCGCCAACCCACCCTGGACCGAGATCACCCGCGGCCTGGCCCCCGTCACCGCCGGCGCCCTGGGCAGCTTGGACCCCAGCACCCTGGCCAACGGCGAATACCAGCTCGGCCTGCGCGTGGTGGACGTCAACGGCCAGCAGAACAGCGTCCTCATCCCCATCGAAATCACCCGCGAACGCAAGCTGGGCCCCTTCCGCATCAGCTTCACCGACGTGCGCACCGACGCCGTGGGCCTGCCCCTGCTGCTCACCCGCAGCTACGACAGCACCAAGAAGGACATCTCCGGCGACTTCGGCTGGGGCTGGTTCGCCAGCGCCAACGACGTGAGCCTGCGCAAGAACATGGTGCTGGGCAGCGCCTGGCAAGTGCAGCCGCGCCAGCTGCAGCTGTGCATCGTGCCGGCCGCCGGCAAGCGCCGCGTCACCGTCACCTTGCCCGACGGCGGCGTCTACCGCTTCCAGGCCAGGAACGAGCCCGAATGCGCCTTCGGCACCATCCCCCCGCTGAACATCGTGATGGACCCGCTGCCGCTGCCCGTGGGCGGATCTGCCGGCAGCAGCGCCGGCACCGGCCAGCTCGAAGTCATCCTCACCGAACTCGTGCAAGCCCAGGGCGGCCACCTCATCACCGACGTGGGCGACATCTGGAACCCGCGCGACTTCAAGTTCACCACCCCCGAAGGCTTCAAGTACATCCTGCGCGAAGGCGTGGGCGTCATCCAGGTCACAGACCCGTATGGCAACACCGTCAGCTACGGCCCGAACGGCTACCAGCACTCGGCCAGCATCGGCATCGAACTCACCCGCGACGCCCAAGGCCGCATCACCAAGGCCACCGACCCGCAAGGCAAGAGCCTCAGCTACGCCTACAACGCCCAGGGCGAACTCAGCGCCGTCACCGACCGCCTGGGCCAGACCACCCGCTTCGACTACGGCAGCACCACGCTGGCTACCGCAGCCGGCAGCGTCAACAACCGCCACCTGCTCACCCGCATCACCGACCCGCGCGGCCAGGTGGTGCTGCAAAGCCAGTTCGACGAGTACGGCCGCCTGACGGCCGCCGCCGACGCCCAAGGCCAGAGCGCCCAGCAGAGCTTCGATGAAGCCAACAGCCAGATGCGCGTGGTCGACCGCCGCGGCAACCCCAGCACCTACACCTTCGACGCCCAAGGCAACGTCACCCGCATCCAGGACGCCCTGAACGGCAACACCGAACTCAGCTACGACGCCAACGGCAACGAGCTCACCCGCACCGACCCCCTGGGCCACACCCACACCAAGACCTACGACCCCCTGACCGGCACGGCCCTGACCGAGACCGACCCCCTGGGCCGCACCACCACCACCGCCTACCCCACGGTGGGCCGCGAGTACCAGCGCCGCAACCCCTTGAGCGTGACCGACCCCAAGGGCAACGTCACCCGCTATGGCTACGACTCCGGCCAGGAACAGCAGCCCGGCGCCGTGCCCAGCCTCATCACCGAGCCGCTGGGCCGAACCACCGCCATCGGCCTGGACACACGAGGCAACCTCAGAACCCTGAACGTGGCCGGCATCACCACGAGCTACGAGTACGACACCAAGGGCAGAAGAACCAAAGAGACCGACGGCCTGGGCAAGGTCACCAGCTACAGCTACGACGACAACGGCAACGAGCTCACGCGCACCGTCACCCGAACCGTGGGCGGCGTCACCCGCACCGAGACCACCACCCGCACCTACGACGCCGAGAACCGCGTCGCCAGCGAGACCGACGCAACAGGCGCCACCCGACACACCACCTACAACAAGGCCGGCAAGGTCGAGACCAGCACCGACGCGCTGGGCCGCATCACCCGCCACAGCTACGACGCCAATGCCCGGCTCACCAAGACTGAGCACCCAGACGGCACGAGCGAATCCACCAGCTACGACGCCAACGGCAACGAGACAAGCCGCACAGACCGGCAAGGCCGAACCACGCGCATGGAGTACGACGCGCTGAACCGGCACGTCAAGACCACCCACCCCGACGGCACCAGCGAGAGCACCGAGTACGACGCCGCGGGACGCGTGACGGCCAGCGTCGACGCCCAGGGTGCGCGCCAGACCAGCGAGTACGACGCAGCAGGGCAGCAAACGGCCAGCGTGGACGCCAGCGGCAGGAGAACCGAGCACAGCTACGACGTCAACGGCAACCGCACGCAGACCAGGCTGCCCGACGGAAGACTCATCAAGCAGACCTACGACGAACTCAACCGCCTGACGAGCACCGAGTACCCCGACGGCAGCACCCACAGCATCAGCTACCGCCCCGACGGCAGGAAGCAAAGCGAGACCGACCCCCGAGGCACCACCAGCACCTACGGCTACGACGCCAAGGGCCAGCTCACCAGCGTTGTGCAAAGCGGCATCACCACCGCGACGACCTACGCCTACGACGAACAAGGCGCCAAGGCCACCCAGAAGGACGCCCTGGGCCGAGAAGTGAAGTGGACCTACGACCCGGCGGGCAGGCCCACAAGCCGCACGCTGCCCGACGGCTCCAAGGAGAGCTTCCAGTACGACCTGGAAGGGCAGCTCATTGCCAGGACCACCTTCGGGGGCCATCGCATCCAGAGCACCTACGACGCGGCGGGGCGCGAGATCACCAGAATCATCCCGGCCACGGCTGAGGTGCCAGCACGGACGATCCAGTGGACCTACGACCAGGAAGGCAGAAGGCTCACCCAGACCGAGAGCGGTGAGACATCCAGCCAGGGCACCACCACCTACAAGTACGACGCCAAGGGAAGGCTGATCGAGCAGGCCATGCCGCAAGGCACCCTGAGCTGGGCGTATGACAACCAGGGCCGGGTGACGGAGCGGACCACCTCCGAGGGCACCACGCGCTACGTCTACGACGGCGATGGGCGCATGACCCAGCTCACGGCGCCGGACGGCAAGACCGTGGTCTACACCTACGACGCTGCGGGAAGAAACACTCGGACGGTGCAGCAGCTGAACCCCGGCATCGAACTGGTGACGGACAAGCGGTTCGACAACCAGGACCGGCAGACGCACATCGCGCACAGCAAGCAGACCAGCACCGCCAAGACGCTGATCGCGGGGCAGGCCATCGTCAGAGGGCAGGGCGGGGCGGTGCAGAGGCTGGAGACGTATGACGAACAAGCCGGCTTCGATGAGGCGGCTGGGGGCTTCACGGGTAGCCCAAGCCGCGTGCAGGCATTTGCGTACGACGCCAATGCGAGGCTGACGAGCGAGAAGGAATACAAGGGGGCGGAGCTGCAGGCCTGGCTCACGAACAACCAGGCACAGGCGACCAAGGCCACGACGTATGGCTACGACAGCGTGGGCAACCGAGTCAGCAAGGTCGTCACGACGCCGGCGGGCACGGAGAGCACGAGCTACAGCTACGACACGAACGACCGGCTGACAACCGAGACGCTGACGACGGCCACTGGAAGCACCGTGACCACGACCTACACGTGGGATACGAATGGGAACATGGCGTCGAAGGCCAGCCCGGGTGAGTACTCGGGGTACATCTTTGATGCGGACAACCGGCTGATTGAGGTTAAGCGGGGGCCAAACCAAGCGGCGGCCTCCAGCGTGGCGAAGTACAGCTACGACGCGGACGGGCAGCGGATTCGCAGAACTTCGCCTGTCGAGAGCACGCGTTTCCTAATTGATCCAACGACCATGTGGCCGCAAGCGGTGCTTGAAGTGTCGGAAGCTAGTAAGACGATCTACGTCTGGGGAGTTGGGCTTGCGCGTCAAGCATCGGTGAGCGCAGCGAGCGTCGAAGATCTGGCCGCACTGCCAGGCCATTTGGGAACCAACCTTGCCGGCGTCGGCATGACTGGTGTTGCATCTCAAGAATATGAGGCAAGTGCTTGGGGCGAATTGGCAAATAGTTGGCCAAGCCTCAAGCACCAGTACGTTGGCGAACACTGGGACGGCGAAGCGGGGCTAACTTATCTTCGAGCTCGATGGTACGCCGCAGGATCTGGGCGCCTTATTTCCCGTGACGCTTACGCTGGGCGAGAGAGAGAGCCGTGTACCGCCAATGCTTATTCATACACGTGCGCGCGGCCGACCGATCAGCGAGATCCATCCGGAATGTTCGGGATTGGCGAGTTTGGTGCAGCCGAAAGCATCCGGGGCACGCTGGCAGGCCTCCAAGCAGAGAGTGGATTCAACATCTTCGACGGCCTAGCCAACCAAGACACCGATGTGGCGTCGGCCGTTGGAATAGGCATCCTTGCCTCCCTCTTGCCGAGAGCCACAAAATTTCTTGGCCGAAGTATTGAATCGAGATTCATCGGAGCGGGGAAGGTCGCCATTCTGCGGAAGTTCAAACCCCTTCCGAAGGAGACTGCGGCCGCTGAACATTTGGCAGAGAAGATTGGGGCGAAGATCTATATAAGAGGCGGCAAGTCTAGAGAGGGTGCAGATTTTTTCATGAATGGCCAGCGCTGGGAGCTAAAGGTGCTAGATGTCGCATCAACCAACCCAGCGCGGGGCGTCGATTCGGGAATAAAGGCTGCAATTGGGCGAAATCAAAGTACGCGAGTAATTGTCGACGGACGAGCCGCGGGAATGAATTCCAAGCACTTCGACGACGGAATTCGAAATGCAATTCGCGACAGAAAAGTACCATCCGAAGTGATTGGCATAGACAAGAATGGGGCCATCTTATACTGGCCGTAGCCAGATGGGAGTTCGTGTGTCAGTAGATTGCTCGGTGCTTTTGGAGTGCTCGCCTTTGAAGTTTTGGCAAGGAAGGCTTGAGTCCGCATTGGCTTCGGCGGCCCCGCCGGAACTTGCGGCTCGTGGGAAGTGGGAGGTTGCCCCCTCCTCGGCAGAATTCGTCGAAAATGCATTAAGCCTGTCGCGGGGGGGCGTCGAGACATTTGGTCCCATGGGCTATTCGGTCGTCATCAAGGCGGGCGGTGTGCTGGTGCGTTGCCCGGTGGACTGGCTCTCCTTGCTTAGTACGGGATACCGCAAAGAGGAGGTGGTCTCGCTAGCTCGCGGGTTTGGTGGCTTCTTTGGCGCCCGGCGCGCGATTTGCGTGCCTGACTCTGCACTTGATGCGGCGTCAGCGGTTTCGGAGTTTCTGGATACCGCTAGGTCAGTACGAGAGATAGCTGAGGGTCTGCAAAGGAGGTATGGCCCGCCGCCAAGTGACTCCGCAAATATTCTGAAGCACTACTCGATTGCGGACCTGAGACGCATTGATCGCGCGGGAGGGAGTCTCACAAGTGAGATGCTTGAGTTAATGGGTCGCTTTGGCAATGAAGAAAACTCGGAAGAGCTGAATGAAGTTTGGCCATTCGCGGATGGTTATTTTGAACTGGAGGTGCGCGACGATGGCAATTGACAGATGAGGACTTGTTGTTGGTTCAGCCGGAGTTCGGGGTCAAGTCTTGCCTTTGGCTAGTTCTTTATGCGGGAGTCGGTACCAGGTCTTGCCTTTTGCCTTTCGATCCGATTCATCGAGTCGGCATGGACGTCTGGGCGCGGGCCGAGGCGAACCCGGCCAATAAGCTTACGGTGAGTGAACTTCAGGGCATCGTGGAGTCGGTCAAGTTGCTATGAAGTCGAGCCTGCGCCGCACACTTCGCGAATACAGGTTCGATCAGCGATCACTACTCCCGTTTGGTTTGCGGGGAGGCATCCTGCCGCAAGAAATGGTGGCTGCGTTTGCTTCGCACTACCCGGAAACGGGGTCGTTTTGGTTTGAAGCGGGCTCTGGAGAGGAGTGCCGATTCCTTGATGTGTGCCGAAACAGATCCTATGTGGTCGGTTTCAATGAGTACATCGCCGAGCGTCTGAGCAGCGTTGAAGATGCCGGCGCCTACCGAATGGCTCTCACGCCGGCCGCGAGCCTCAGCAGGATTCATCAGGCGTCGAATGTCTTTGGTGCGCGTGCAGGGAAATGCCAACACGCTGATTTGCCTCAGCAAAGGCGCGTCAGGGTTCTCGCTTCTGCCACTGGCTCATCGCTGAACTGCATGGGCACCGTACTTGAGGGGACGGAGGAGCTTGGCTTCGCTCGCTTTTTGCTGTTGGTGGGCAAAGAACTCAAGGGCCGACTCGTAGAGGCGGATGCGACGGGGATATCGTTTGAACCGTGCCTGGTGGCCGGCCGAAAGTACTCCGGGTCGGAAGAGGAGTTCGGAGTTCCGGTTGAGCGAGTCCAGGAAGAAGCAGAGTACTTTCAATTGCTCTTCCACGGAGTGGTCGATGCGCCATGGGTCGCTGGATTCACGCCCACGGCTGCCGCAACCGAAGAGCGGCTCTGCGGGGTTTGCGGCGCAGCAGTCGAGGGCTGGGTCGGGCAGGTGGCCTACAGCCTGCCGAGCCTATCCGCCGCAGACATTCAGCTTGTCCCAGACCGCATTCGTCTGCCTGATGGCGCGCTTCTGGCGGCAGATCAAGGGTATGTGGGGAATCGACTGCTGGTCTCTGGTCGGATCCTCAAGGAGTTTGTGCGAATCAAGCCGAGGGGCTTCTCTCGGCGGTATCGGGCGGCGGAACCTCGTATCGAGGTTTGTGGAGTGCGCATCGTTGACTGAGGTCTTGCCTCTTGGCAGCTCCGCAGCCGGCACCTTCACTCCGCGTCGATCTCGAGCAACAAGCGCTCTGCCGCGTCGGGCAAGAGGTTCAGCAAACGCGCCACGTCCGCCACGTCGTCCGGCAGCGCCGCGTTGTCCCAGCCGCCGGCGCTGTGCCGCGCCACGCGCATCGCCAGCTGCACATTGCGCATCTGCGCCGTCACCGGGCTGGCGTGCTCGTCGGTGATCTGCACCAGCAGCGAAGGCAACCGCCACTTCAGCATCAGCGCGTGTTCGAGTTCATCCACCTCGATGTTCAGCAGCTCGCGCTGCACGGCCACTGAGCGCAGCGTCGAATCGGCCTGCTTGCGCGCTTCGATCTGCAGCGCCAGCGTGGGTGCGCGCAGCCACAGCAGCAGTTCGGCGAAGTCGTGCAGCAGCGCGGCGTCGTGGATGACGCCGGCGTCGTGGTCCATGCGGTGCACCGCAAAGCTCATCGCGAAGCGCGCGGCGCGGCGGCTGCGGCGCAGCACGCGCTGGAAACCTTCCAGCGCTTCAGGTTGGTCGGCCAGCACGGCTTCGGCGCTGTCCTGCGCGGGGAAGGCGCGGAAGAAGGGCGGAATGCCCAGCATCACCAGGGCTTCTGTGACGGTCTCGGTCTCGCTGCCTTCGCGGCCGCGGCGCAGGTGGGCTACATGGGCCAGCAGCTTGATCGTCATCAGCGGGTCGCTGGCGATCACCTCGGCCAGCCAGCGCGCGTCGACGGCGTCCTCGTTGGTGCGCAGTTCCTCCAGCGTGGCGGCGGTGGCGGCCAACACCGGCAGCGTGGGGTACTCGAACAGCGCGGCCCAGCCGGCCAGGGTGGCGGGCGGCTTGAGGATGGGGGCGGTGGTGGCGGGCATGGCGGCAAGGGCGCGAGTCTCGCGCTGACCGGTTTATCGGCCGCCAGCCACGCCGGCTTGAGGGCGGGGTGGCTGGCGGCCCGGCAGGACAGTCCTGCCGGGCCGGGCCACGGGGCTCACAACCGCATCACAGGCGGTTGGCGCCGAGCACATGCCCGACGAGTTGGCCGTCGACGTACAGCGCGCCTTCGGGGGCGGCTGCGTCGCCGTAGAACTCCAGCACCGGGTCGGCCAGGCGGGGCTTGCCGGGTGGGTCCATGCGATGGGCCATCGCGTCGAGCGCGCGGCTCACCAGGCGCAGTGCGGCGACCATCAGGTCACGCACGCGGGTTTCACCGGTGGGGGCGGCGTCGTAGGGAAGGTCTTGCGTCGTCATCATCGGTCTCCGAGGGAAGCCGATGCCCGTTGTGTGGGGCGGCTTCCGTTGAGGGGCGGTTCAGGGGCTGGGGCGCAGGCGCTGCAGTTCCAGTCGCAGGCTGCGTTGGTCCTGCTGTCGGCGCGCACTGGAGCCCTGGCGGTGGGCACCGGCGGCGCGCCGAGCGGCGGCCATCACGAACGGATTGCGGGGCTTGGCGGTCTTGACGGTGAACTTCATCGGGCTCTCCTTGGCGGCGGTGGAAGGAACTGGGCGGGCCAAAACAAACGGCCCGGGCTGCTGGTGCAGACCCGGGCCGTGGTGGGCGGAAGAACCGCTGGTGTTGCGGCTTTCAGCTCACCGGCGCCCCGGGCAGGGCGCCTGCTGCGATCACGGCGATGGCTTGCGCCACGCGCACCGGCTGCATGGCCACGGCCGGCGCGACAGCGCGGCGGACGGGACGTGCGGCAGGACGCAGTGACAGGTTCATCGGGAGATCGGTGTGGGTTGATCGGACTCGGGGCCGGGCTTGAAGAAGAGGCCTGGTACCCCAAGGGCTTGCGCAGATGATAAAGACGACGTTATCAATGCGCAAGCGCTTTTGACCTCGGGACATCCCTTGGATGTGGGATGCGCACGCCCGGCGCATCCACGGCCCGCTACTTCTTGCGCTTGAGCGGCGCCACGCCGGTCTGGCTGCGCAGCCACAGCGAATGGGCGTCTTCGGCCGCGGCAGTGAGGGGCGCGGGTGCGCCGCGTGTGCCGGCGGCCGGGGGTGGCGGTGCGGGTGACGGGGCTGGCGCCAGCACTTCGCCCAGCAGGTCCAGCAACCGGGTGCGCGCGCGCTGCGGATGGCGCCGGTAGTAGGTGAGCACCAGGCCGATGATGAAGCGCTCGTCGTCGTCGCGCGGGGCCGAAGCCTCGGCCGGCGCGGCGTCGCGCGGCGGTGGTGCGGCCAGGGCTTCGGTGCCGGGGCCGTGCGGCTGGTCCATCCAGCCGCTGGGCTTGTGGCACAGGTGCTCGAATTGGCGCGCCAGGCGTTCGCCGATCTGGCGCGAGCGGCTCTTGATCTGGCTCCAGTAGCTGGGCTGGATCTGCACGCGCTCGGCGAAACGCCGCTCCAGCCCACGCAACGTGGCGGCGTCGGCATGGCGTGCGGTGGCGCGCACGAACTCTTCGAAGAGTGCCAGCGCGTTGTCCAGGCGTACCTGGGCGAGGTCTAGGGGGCCGGCTGCTTGCATAGCGAATTCAGCCCCTATGATAAATCTTCGTTGACTGCAGCCGGCCGGCACCGCATTTAGCATCGGTGCATGGACAGCCCCTCACGCGCCGGCCCCGAGGTGGGCTTCCCCAGCGGCGAGCAGCGCCCGGCGCTGGGCCTGGGCACCTGGCGCTTCGGTGAATCGGCCGCGCGCCGCGCGGCGGAAGTGGCCGCCGTGCGGCAGGCGCTGGACATCGGCTACCGAGTGTTCGACACCGCCGAGATGTACGGCAACGGCGGCGCCGAGGAAGTCACCGGCCAGGCGCTGGCCGAGGCGCAGCGTTCGGGCCTGGCGCGGGGCGAGCTTTTCGTGGTGTCGAAGGCGCTGCCGCAGCACGCCGGCGAACGCGCGTTGCAGACGGCCTGCGAGAACAGCCTGCGCCGCCTGCAGCTGGACCGCATCGACCTCTACCTGCTGCACTGGCGCGGCGGCGTGCCGCTGGCCGAAACCGTGCGCGGATTCGAGACGCTGCAGCGGCGCGGCCTGATCCGCCTGTGGGGCGTAAGCAATTTCGACCTGGCCGACATGCGCGAACTCGGCGCCGTGCCCGGTGGCAAGGCCTGCGCCACCAACCAGGTGTACTACTCGCTGGGCCAGCGCGGCGCCGGCTTCGAGCTGCTGCCCTGGCAGCGCCTGCAGCAGATGCCGCTGATGGCCTACAGCCCTTTCGACCAGGGTGAACTGGCCGACCACCCGGCCCTGCGCCCGCTGGCCGAACGCCAGCGCTGCACGCCGGCGCAGGTGGCGCTGGCCTGGCTGCTGCAGCAGAGCGGCGTGATGGCCATACCGAAGGCCGGCAACGCGCTGCACCTGCGCCACAACTGGGCCGCGCAGCAGCTGCACCTGAGCGCCGCCGACCTGGCCGAGATCGACGCCGCCTTCCCGCCGCCGCGCCGCCGCACTGCGCTGGCGGTGCGCTGAGCCGCGCCCGCGGGGTGCTTGACGAAGCGTAGCTCTTCGATTACGGTAACCGCATGGTTACGTTGCAGCCGCCCCAATGAAAGCCGCCGCCAATGCCGCCCTGTCGGCCCTGGCCGACCCCACGCGAGGGGCCATCGTGCGCCTGCTGGTGGAGCGCGAGCGTTCGGTGGGCGAGATTGCCGAGCAGCTGCCCGTCAGCCGCCCAGCCGTCAGCAAGCACCTGCGTTTGCTGGAAGGTGCCGGCCTCGTGAGTTTTCGCAGCGAGGGCACGCGCAACGTCTACGCGCTGCAGCCCGAGGCGCTGGCCCTGCTGCGCGACGAGCTCGACGCGATGTGGCGGCGTGCGCTCTCGCGCTACGCCCTGGTGGCAGACAACACCACGCCGGCATCGAGGAAGAGGAAGGCGGCGCCATGAGTGCCTTGCCCCCAGTTGAACAACGTATCGTCGTCAGGCTGGCGCCGGACGATGCCTTCGAGCTTTTCACGCGCGGGCTGGCGCGCTGGTGGCCGTTCAAGGGCCACTCGTGCAGCGGCGAAGACGCACAGGACGTGGTCTTCGAAGCCCGCGTGGGCGGCACCGTCACCGAAGTGGGCGCCGATGGCGCGCGCCACAGCTGGGGCGTGCTGACCGCCTGGGACCCGCCGCACGGTTTTGCGATGACCTGGCACCCCGGCCAGGACGTGGCCAGGGCCACCCAGCTGGCCGTGCGCTTCTCCGCCGTGGCGGGTGGTTGCGAGGTGCACCTGGTGCACGGCGGCTGGGACGTGCTGGGCGATGGTGCCGGCGCGATGCGCGGCAACTACGACCAGGGCTGGGGCTGGGTGCTGTCGCACTACCTTCAACTCGCCGGCCAGGAGGCCACACGATGAAACGCTGGATGTCCTGGGCCGCGGCACTCTGCCTGGTGGCCCTGCAGAACACCGCGGCTGCCGCCGAACGCGCGCTCGACAAGGAAGTGGTGATCAAGGCCACGCTCGAACAGGCCTGGGAGGCCTGGACCACACGCGAGGGCCTGCGCAGCTTCTTCGCGCCCGATGCGGTGGTGCAGGCGCGTGTGGGCGGCCCGTTCCAGATCCACTTCGACCCCGGTGCCGCGCCCGGCATGAAGGGCGCCGACGACATGCGCATCCTGGCCCTGCAGCCCCGGAAGATGATCAGCTTCGACTGGAACGCGCCGCCTTCGCTGCCCGAGGCGCGCGCGCAGCGCACGTTCGTGATCGTGCGCTTTGCCGCGGTGGACGATGCGCACACGCGGGTGACGCTGCACCACGTGGGCTGGGGCGAAGGCGGCCAATGGGACCAGGCCTACGCCTACTTCGACCGGGCCTGGGGCTTTGTCTTCGACGGCTTGAAGCAACGCTTCGAGAAGGGCCCCAAGGACTGGAGCGGCTGGCTGCAGCAGCTCGAGGCCGGCCGCCGTGCTGCGGCTTCAGCGCCGCAACAGGGCCGCTGAAACCTCGGCCGGGCTGCGGCAGCCGCACAGCGCCATCGCGATTTCCAGTTCGTCGCGCAGCAGGCGCAGCATCTGCGCCACGCCGGCCGCGCCGCCGGCGGCCAGTGCCATCACCTGCGGCCGGCCCACCAGCACAGCCTGCGCGCCCAGCGCCAGCGCCTTCAGCACGTCGGTGCCGCGGCGGATGCCGCCGTCCACCAGCAGCGGCAGCCGGCCGGCCAGGGCCTCGGCCACCGCGGGCAGGGCTTCGGCGGTGCTCACGCAGCCGTCCAGCGTGCGGCCGCCGTGGTTGGACACGATGAGGCCGGCGGCACCGCTGTCGCAGGCCGCGCGCGCGTCGTCGGGGTGCAGCACGCCCTTGACGATGACGGGCAGGTCGGCGGCCGCGGCCAGCCATTCGATGTCGCTCCAGGCCGGGGCGTGGGCGGCGGCGTAGTCGAAGCGGCTGGTGCCGGCCGCCGGTGCGGCCCCGGGCGCCAGGTTCACGGCGCGCACGCCGGGCGGCAGCACGAAGCCGGCGCGGCGTTCGCGGTCGCGCACGCCATGCAGCGGGGCATCGACGGTGAGCACCAGCGCCTCGAAACCGGCTTCGCGTGCGCGTTCGGCCAGTGCGCGCGTGGCACCGCGGTCGGGCTGCAGGTACAGCTGCATCCACAGCGGGCCGCGGCCGGCGTCGCCTTGCACCAGGCGCGCCACGTCTTCCAGCGGCACGCTAGCCTGGGCACTGAGCACCAGGCCCGTGCCCTGCGCCGCGGCGGCCAGCGCGCTGGCCTGTTCGCCGTGCGGGTGGGCCAGCTGCTGGTAGGCCACCGGCGCCAGCAGCAGCGGCGTGGGCCAGCGCCGGCCGAGCAGCGTCACCGCGGTGTCGCCGCCGGCCAGGGGCCGCATCACGCGCGGCACCAGGCGCAGCGTGTCCCAGGCATCGCGGTTGGCGTGCAGCGTGATCTCGTCGCCGGCGCCCCCGGCGAAATAGGCCCAGGCCGCGTCATCGAGCCGCTCGTGGGCGAGGGCCTCGAACTCGTGCAGGTTGAAGGCGACGGGTGCGCTCACGTGTCGGCCCACATGCGCAGCAGGTTGTGGTACGTGCCGGTCAGGGCCACGGCCTCGGGGCTGTCGGGGTCGCGTTCGCGCAGGCGCATCAGGGCCATGTCCATGTCGAAGAGAAGCCGGCGCTGTTCGTCGCTGCGCACCATGCTCTCGATCCAGAAGAAGCTGGCCAGCCGCTGGCCGCGCGTGACGGGCTGCACGCGGTGCACGCTGGTGCCGGGGTAGATCACCGCGTCGCCGGCGGCGAACTTGGCCTGCTTGTGGCCATAGGTGTCCTCGATCACGAGTTCGCCGCCGTCGTACTCGGCCGGCTCGCACAGGAAGACGGTGCAGGACACATCGGTGCGGATGGCCTGCCCGGTGGCTGGGTGGTAGCGCACCGCCTGGTCGACGTGGTTGCCGTAGCGGCCACCGGGGTTGTCGGCGCCGCCATAGCGGTTGAACATCGGCGGCAGCACGCGCTTGGGCAGCGCCGCCGAGAACAGCAGCGCGTGGCGCCGCACCGCCTGCACCACCAGGCCCTGCAGCGTGCGCGCCGCCTCGCTGTCGCCGCGCAGCTGACGGTTGTCTTTCACCGCGGCGGCCTGCGGGCCGGCGGTCTGGCGGCCGTCGACCCAGGGGCCTTCGGCCAGCAGCGTGCGGGCCTGGGCCAGTTCGGCGGCGTGGAGCAGGGCGGGGATGTGCAGCAGCATGGTGCTTGCGCCGGCGCTGAAGGCCGGCCCTCGTTCAGAACTTGTAGGAGCCCGTCACCTGCAGCATGCGGCCGGCACCCGGAATGTAGTGTCCGGTGTAGAGCTGGTCGCCGTAGAGCTTGTCGGTGACGTTGCTCAGGTTGGCCCTGAAGAACAGCTTGTCCTTGATGACGTGGTACTCCGCCATCAGGTCGGCGGTGATGAAGCGTGGCACGTAGAAGCCCGGGTTGCGGTTGGGCTGCTGGCTGCTGCGCGCGTTGAGGCCGCCGCCCAGGCGCAGCTTCTGCGTCACCTGGTAGGTGCTCCAGATCGTGCCCGAGTGCACCGGCGTCAGGCTGGGCCGCGTGCCCTTGCCTTCGGCGCCTTCGACACCCTCGTCGATGTTGGCCACGGGGATCCACATGTACGAGCCGAACACCTCCCACTCGGGCGTGAGGCGGCCGGTGAGGTCCAGCTCCAGGCCGGCGGCGTGGCGCTTGCCCGAGAGCGTGACCAGGTTCACCAGCGGGTCGGTGTTGCGCTCGTGCAGCTTGGTGGTGCGGAAGATGGCGAAGCGCGTGGTGAAGTTGCCGCCGGCGCTGTCGATGCGGCCGCCGAGTTCGACGTTGATGGCCTGCTCGGGCGGGATGTTCACGTTGTTCGCGCTCAGCGAGTAGGAATCGCCCGAGGTGTTGAACGAGGTCGCCGCGCCGAGGTGGAAGCTCATCAGCGGCGTGGGCTGGAACAGGATGCCCGCGCGCTTGCTGACTTCAGACACCTTCATGCGGTACGGGGTGGCGGTTTCCGGGCCGGCGGCGTTGTTGGGAATGGCCAGCGTGGTGTAGTCGCCCACCAGGTGGTCGTAGCGCAGGCCGAGCAGGATCTTCCAGTGCGCGGCCACCTGCACCAAGTCTTGCACGTACAGGCCTTCGCCCTGCGACTTGTAGTAGTTGTTGGTGCGCAGCACGCGCAGGCTTTCATTGATCGAGGCGCCGTCGTCGGGCTGGCCCACGGTGGTGGTGGGCTTGGCCGGCACCACGCCGCCTTGCGCCGCGCTGCGCACCGCGTAGACCGTCTTCTTTTCCTTGGACAGGTCGGCGCCGGCCTGCAGCTCGTGGCCGAAGCCCAGCCACTGGAAGCGCTGGGTGTAGTCGCTCTGCGCGAGGAGGGTGTCCAGGTCCTGGATCTTGGGCTGGAAGCCGCGCGTGATGACGGTGTTGGGCCCGAAGGTGGCCAGGCTCACGGGCGCGCCGCCGGGCTGCGCGGTGGCGCCTGCGAAGCGCACGGTGCCGGCGCGCTGGTCGCGCTTGTAGGCGCCGGCCTGCACCTTGGTGACCAGCTCGCTGCCGGGTGCGAAGCGGTGGGTGTGGTTGAAGGTCAGCGTGCTGGCCTTGCCGTTGTTGCGATCGCTGGCCATGCCGTAGTAGGCGGTGGGCGACAGCGGCAGCAGGGTGGTCTCGGACACCGGCGAGGTGGGCGTCGGCCGGATGTAGGGCATGCCGTAGTTGATGCCGTTCTTGTTGTCCAGGTAGTAGGCGGTGATGCCGTACTCGTCGCGCAGGCCGATGTCCCAGCGCAGGTTGACGGCCAGGCCTTGTTTGTCCAGCCGCGTGCCGGCGCCGTTGTTGTCGGCCTTGGTGACCATGGTGCCGATGCGCACCGCGCTGTTCTCGCCCACGCGCACGTTGAAGTCGCCCACGCCGCGCGCGTAGTTGTGGCTGCCCAGCGTGACGTCGACCTGGTTCTCGGGCACCAGGCGCGCCTGCTTGGTGACCTGGTTGACGGCACCGCCGGTGGAGCCGCGGCCGAAGATCAGCGAGGCCGAGCCACGGATCAGCTCCAGCTGGTCCAGGAAGAAGGTGTCGCGCTCGTAGAAGGCGGGGTCGCGCATGCCGTTGACGAACACGTCGCCGGTGCTCTGCAGCGCGAAGCCGCGCAGGCGGATGTCTTCCTCGCCACCTTCGGCCGCCATGAAGGTGATGCCGGCGGTGTTGCGCAGCGCGTCCTTCATGGTCTCGAGGTTGCGGTCGTCGATGAGCTTCTCGGTCACCACGGTCACCGACTGCGGCACGTCGCGCAGGTCTTGCTGGGTCTTGCCGATTCGCGTGGTGGTGGCCTGCACACCGTCCTTGCCCTGCGGCTCGGCGGTGACCCTGGCGCGCATCACGGGCAGGGTCTTGTTCGGTGCGGCGGCGCTGGCGGCCGCGGCGGGGGCGGCCGGGGCGGCGGGCGCGGTCTGCGCCAGGGCGGCGGGGGCCAGGCCGAAGCCTGCGGCCATCGCTCCCAGGGGCAGCAGGCGGGGCGTGCGCTTGGGCGCGTACGGGGGTTGGCTCATCGTGTCCTCGTGGTGTGGGAAGGGAAAAGGCGCATCCACGGGACCCGCTGGCGGCGGCTGGCTGGGTCGTTAGGGGCGAAGGGAAAGAAGGGACGCCGGGTCTTCAGCGCACCGGCTCGGGTTCGCTGACGAAGCCCACGCGCGTGAGCCCGGCCTTGGTGGCGTCGGCCAGGGTCTCGGCCACCGTGCGGTAGGCCACGGCCTGGTCGGCACGCAGGTGGATCTCAGGTTGCGGCTGGCGCTGGCCGGCGTCAGCGAAGCGCTGCGCGGCGACTTCGCGCGCCACCGGCTCGCCGTTCCAGAAACGCTGGCCGGTGGCGTCGATGGCCAGGTCGATCTTCTGGGGCTTGAGCTGGTTGGGCAGCGAGCTGACCTTGGGCAGGTCCAGCTTCACGGCATGCGTGAGCAGCGGCGCGGTGACGATGAAGATCACCAGCAGCACCAGCATCACGTCGATCAGCGGGACCATGTTGATCTCGGCCATCGGCGCGGCGGCGCGGTTGCGGTCGAAGGAGGCGAAGGCCATGGCGCTTCCTTCAGGCCGTCTTGAGCGTGCGCACCTCGGCCGGTGCCGGCGCGTTGGCGGCGGCGCCCGGCGCCTGGCCCAGCGTGAGGAAGCTGTGCAGCTCGAAGGCGAAGGCGTCGAGCCGCGCGGCGAGCACGCGGTTGCTGCGCGTGAAGGCGTTGTAGGCCATCACTGCGGGGATGGCCACGGCCAGGCCGATGCCCGTCATGATGAGCGCTTCGCCCACCGGGCCGGCCACCTTGTCCAGCGTGCCGGCGCCGCTCATGCCGATGGCCACCAGCGCGTGGTACACGCCCCAGACGGTGCCGAAGAGGCCCACGAACGGCGCCGTGGCGCCCACCGTGGCCAGCAGCGTGAGGCCGCTTTCCAGGCGCATGGTTTCTTCGTCGAGCACGGTCTTGATGGTGCGGGTGATGTAGTCGCTGGAACTGCCCGCTTCGGCCAGCTTGGTGCTGCCGTGGCGCGCGTGGTGGGCCTTGGCGTGCATGGCGTGTGCGCTCAGGTGCGAGAAGGGGTCGCGTGCGCCGTGGGTGCTGATCTCGTGCTGCACCGCATCCAGCGAGCTGGCGTTCCAGAACAGGTTCAGGAAGCTTTCGCCGCGGCGCCGGCGCTGCCAGTGCGCAAAGCCCTTGACGGCGATCAGCGCCCAGCTGGCGATGGACATCAACACCAGCACGGCCAGCAGCGTCTTGCCGATGGCGTCGCTTTGCGCAAGCAAGTGGGCGAATCCGAAACTGGGGGCGGTTTCCATGGGGTGGGGTCTCGATGGGGGCGAATGGGGGAAGGGCGTTGGCGTGGTTCAGTCGAGCGGGTAGTCCACCGGCGCGGTGGCTTCCACCTCGATGGCGCGGCCGTCTTCGGTGTAGGGCTTGAAGCGCGCCTGCCGCATGGCCCACAGGGCCTGTTCGTCCAGGCGCGGGTAGCCCGAACTTTTCTGCACCCGCACCTGCAGCGGCAGGCCTTCGGCGCTGACCACCACGCGCAGCCACACCAAGCCGTGTTCACCGGCCCGGCGCGAGGCGCGAGGCACCTCGAAGGGCGGCTCCACCAGGTACTGCACGGCGGTGGCCGGGATCACCTTGCGCGCGGGTGGGGCCGGTGGCGGCGCCGGCGCGGCCACCGGGGCCGGCGGCGCGGGCGGGGCCGGCACGGCCTGCACCGGTTCGGCCGGCGTCGGTGGCGGCGCGGTGAAGGTCTCGGCGGGCACGGGAACGGGCGAGGGCGCGGCCAGGATGGGCGGCTCGGGCCGCGGCTGCTGCACCGGCGCGGCGGCGGGCGGTGGGGGCGGGGGCGGTGTCTCGGGCTGGGCCGGCGCGATCAGGTCCACCACCATCGGTGCCACCTGGGCCACCGCTTCGCGCACCGCGGCCACCTGCAGCAGGCCCCACAACCCCGCCAGGTGGGCGCAGGCGACGAAGGCCACGAGGCCCCGGCTCTGAGCCGGCGACAGGCCGTCATTGCGGCGCCAGGGCCGGGCCCTGCGCGGCGGCGCGATAGGTGGGCTGGGAGGCGGGGCACTCATGGGGTGCTACGTTAACAGTAATGCGAATGATTCGCATTGATATGCAGCAAGCGACCTCAGGAAATGTGGCGGCCGCCACACAGGGGTGTGCGGCGGCCGCGCAGCGATCAGGGGCCTCGCAGCCCCGTGGGCCTCAGGATGCGCGACTGGCGCTTGCCGGAGCCGTCTTCAGGCTCCACACCATCGTCACGCCCAGGATCGCCACCACCACGCCCAGCGACACCAGCACCGGGATCTTGAACACGTCGATCAGCAGCATCTTGGTGCCGATGAACACCAGCACCACCGCCAGGCCGTAGCTCAGCAGGTGGAACTTGGCGGCCACCGCGGCCAGCAGGAAGTACATGGCGCGCAGGCCGAGGATGGCGAAGATGTTGCTCGTGAGCACGATGAACGGGTCCATCGTGATGGCGAAGATGGCCGGGATGCTGTCCACCGCGAAGATCACGTCGGTCAGGCCTACGAGCGCAATCACCAGCAGCAGCGGCGTGGCCACGCGCTTGCCGTTTTCCACCGTGAAGAAGCGCTCGCCGTCGAAGTGCTTGCTCACCGGCATCAGACGGCGCAGCAGCTTCAGCGCCGGGTTGCTCTCCAGGTCGGGCTCCTTGCCGGCGGCCCACCACATCTTGATGCCGG
>CAYREA010000021.1:0-43283 GCA_964423075.1 uncultured Rubrivivax sp.
GGTAGAAGGTTTCCGAAGCGCCCCAGTTTTCCTTGCGCTGGTAGGCCGGCAGTTCCAGCGGCACCACGGGTATGGGCAGCTCCAGCGCGGCGGCCAGGCCACCGGGGTCGTCCTGGATCAGCTCGGCGGTGCACGAGGCGCCGACGATCATGGCCTGCGGCTGGAAGCGCTCGTAGGCCTCGGCCACCGCGGTCTTGAACAGCTCGGCCGTGTCTCCGCCCAGGTCGCGCGCCTGGAAGGTGGTGTAGGTGACGGGCGGGCGGCGGTCGCGCCGCTCGATCATCGTGAACAGCAGGTCGGCGTAGGTGTCGCCCTGGGGCGCGTGCAGCACGTAGTGCAGGCCGCGCATGGCGGTGGCGATGCGCATCGCGCCGATGTGCGGCGGGCCTTCGTAGGTCCAGAGCGTGAGTTGCATGCTCAGGCCGCCTTGGGCTGCGTCAGCAGCGCACGGCGCCGCAGCGGGCGCGCGAAGAGTTCGGCCAGGTCGCCGGCCTGCTCGTAGCCGTGGATGGGGCTGAAGACGAGTTCGATGGCCCACTTCGTGGTCAGGCCCTCGGCCTCCAGCGGGTTGGCCAGGCCCAGGCCGCAGACCACGATGTCGGGCTGCAGCGCGCGGCAGCGGTCGAGTTGCTTGTCGACGTGCTGGCCTTCGCTGAGCTGCGTGCCGGCGGGCAGCAGCGACAGTTCGTCGGCCAGGTGTTCGCGGTGCAGGTAGGGCGTGCCCACTTCGGTGAGCTGCATGCCCAGTTCGCGCGCCAGGAAGCGCGCCAGCGGCACTTCGAGCTGCGAGTCGGGGAAGAAGAAGATGCGCTTGCCGGCGAGCGTGCCGCGCTGGCGCGCCAGCGCGGCTTCGGCGCGTGCACGCGGCGCGGCGGTGGCGGCATGCACCTGCTCGGCGCCGATGCCGAAGGCGGCGGCCGCGGCCAGCAGCCAGCGCGTGGTGCCTTCGGCGCCCAGCGGGAACGGGGCGGCGATGCGCGTGGCGCCGCGCCGCTCCAGCGCCTTGGCGGTGTCGGCCAGGAAGGGCTGGGCCAGCAGGTAGCGCGTGTGCGGGCCGACGGCCGGCATCGCATCGCTGCGCCGCGCCGGCAGGAACTGCGCGCGCGGCAGGCCGATGGCTTCGAACAGGCGTGTGAACTGGTCTTCCACCACGTCGGCCAGCGTGCCCACCACCACCAGGTTGGGGGCTGCTTGCGGCGGCGCCGCAGGCACGCTGGGCACCAGGCTGGCCAGGCAGGCGTCTTCGCCCTGCGTGAAGGTGGTCTCGATGCCGCTGCCCGAGTAGTTCAGCACCCGCACCTGCGGCGCGAAGCGCTGGTTCAGGCGCGCGGCGGCGCGCGACAGATCGAGCTTGATCACTTCCGACGGGCAACTGCCCACCAGGAACAGCATGCGGATGTCGCTGCGCCGCTCCAGCAGGCGCGCCACCACGCGGTCGAGTTCGTCGTTGGCGTCGGCCAGGCCGGCCAGGTCACGCTCTTCGATGATGGCGGTGGCAAAACGCGGCTCGGCGAAGATCATCACGCCGGCGGCGCTCTGCACCAGATGCGCGCAGGTGCGCGAGCCCACCACCAGGAAGAAGGCGTCCTGGATCTTGCGGTGCAGCCAGACGATGCCGGTGAGGCCGCAGAACACCTCGCGCTGGCCGCGTTCGTGCAGCACCTCGGGCAGCAGTGCGCTGCCGCAGCCGGCAGTCTCCACGCGCAGCGGGATCACGGCGTTCATGCGGCCACTCCACGCGGCGCCACGTCCAGCCGCGCCAGCCGCAGCTTCCAGATGAACTGTGCGGCATTGATGGCGTAGGCCGCATAGGCCGCCAGCGCCAGCAGCATCAGCGCGCGCGGGCCCAGGCTGCCCTGCCACAGGGCCACCAGGTAGGCCGTGTGCAGCGCCAGCACCAGCATGCTGAACACGTCCTCCCAGAAGAAGGCCGGGGCGAACAGCCAGCGGTCGAAGACCACCTTCTCCCAGATGCAGCCGGTGACCATGATGGTGTAGAGCACCAGCGTCTTCACCACCACCGACGCCGTGGCCGGCGTGTAGCCGATGCCGCTGGCCAGGTAGCGCAGCACCAGGACCGCGCTCACCAGGAACACCAGGAACTGCAGCGGGGCCAGCACGCCCTGCACCAGGGTCCAGATGCTGGCGTCGCGGCGCAGGCGCTGCTCGGGTGTGTACAGCGGGGTGCGCCGCACGGGGCGGCCGGGGGTTCCGGGGGTCGCGGCAAAGGGCCGTGGGGGCGTCATGCAACAGAGCCTAGAGGCTCGCCCGGCAACTGTCAATTGAGATAGACGTAAATCATGGTTGACACTTTGTCGGGCCCGGAAGCATCATTGCCAGCACACACCCAGCCCCTGCAGGCCGGGCGAAAGGAAAGCCATGGCCGGCCCCGTTGTCCCTGGTGGAAACACCGAGCAGGTTTGTGGTGACGTCCCGGCCCGGCGGGTTTACAAGCTCCTCGCGAGTGAGAGAAGATGCTGTCCACTTCGAACCGCCGAAGGCGTGCCGATGACGACGGCACTGTCCCTCCCCGGTCCTAGCAATGGAACCGGCCGCATAGCCTGGAGGCGGCGATGGCAGGAGATACGACAAGAAGTCCACCCGGCACGGAAGCGGCCCGCCGCCCCGACCGCGAATGGGCCAATGAAGAACTGCCGGACAAGCCGGCCAACGCTTCCGTGCAGGCCGCCAAGCTGCGCCTCGCGCGGCTGGCCCGCACGATCGAGGCCGATGTGATTCCGCGCCTCGTCCAGGCCCACCGGCCGGCGGCGGCGGCGCCGAAACTGACCCTTGTCCCCACCACGTCCATCGATGTCGACGGCTTCGTTCGTCAGATCATCGACAACACCGACGCGCAGGTGGCCAACGCCGTGGCGCGGCTGCGCGAAAGCGGCTTGTCGGTGGAGTCGCTCTACCTCGAGGTGCTGGCGCCCACCGCGCGCCGCCTGGGCGAGATGTGGGAAGACGACACGGCTGACTTTTCCACCGTCACCATCGCGCTGGGCCGCCTGCAGCGCCTGCTGCGCGAGCTGAGCCCGGCCTTCGGCACCGAAATCGAGCACCCCACACACGGCCGGCGCGCGCTCTTCGTGCAGCCGCGCGATGAACAACACAGCTTCGGGCTGTCGATGGTGGCCGAGTTCTTCCGCCGCGACGGCTGGGACGTGATCGGCGGCGTCGGCGGCGCCGTGGCCAGCCCGGCCGTGCTGGTGCGTGACGAATGGGTCGACGTGGTCGGCTTCTCGGTGGGCAGCGATGGCCGCCTGCCCTGGCTGCGCGACACCATCAGCGCCGTGCGCGCCGCGTCGCGCAACCCCGGCCTGGTGGTGCTGGTGGGCGGGCCGCCCTTCGTGGCCCAGCCCGAACTGACAGCCGACACCGGCGCCGACGGCACCGCGCGCAACGGCAAGGAAGCGCCGCAGGTGGCCGAACGGCTGATGTCAAGGGGGATGGCCCGCAGTCGTTGAACTTTGCCTTCGATGGGGTGTCCGCCTTGGTTGACAATAGACGTCGTCACTATTGAACGAGGACCATCGCCCATGCCCCGCAACTCAGGCGAGAAGTTTGCTCTCGGCGCGCTGGACGCCAGGAGTGCGACGCGCCTGGTGCACGCCTGCAGCGACTTCGCGCTGGTGCTGGACGACAAGGGCACGATCCTCGACGTGATGGCCTCGGGCGACGACGCCGCCGCGCGCCAGGCGCGCAGCTGGCGCGGCCAGTCGTGGGCCCAGACCGTCACCCCCGAAAGCCGCCAGAAGGTGGAGGACATGCTGCGCGACGCGCAGGCCGCGGCCGACGCCACCACGCTGGCCGCCGCGGCGCGCTGGCGCCAGGTGAACCACCCGGTGGACGACGGCGACGAACTGCCGCTGCTCTACGCTGCCATGCGCCTGGGCGACGAAGACCCGCGGGGCCGCCCGCGCAGCCGCATCGTCGCCTTCGGGCGCGACCTGCGCGCCACCGTGGCGCTGCAGCGCCGCCTGGTCGACACCCAGCAGGCCATGGAGCGCGACTACTGGCGTTTCCGCGAGGCCGAGACCCGCTACCGCCACCTGCTGGAAACCTCGTCCGAGGCCGTGCTCATCGTCGACGGCTCCACGCAGAAGGTGCTGGAAGCCAACCCGGCCGCGCGCGCCCTGCTCGGCAGCACGCGCGCCAAGCTGGTGGGCCTGACGCTGGCCTCGGTGTTCGAAGCCGCCCATGGTGAACGCCTGCAAGACCTGCTGGCCGCCGCCCGTTCGGTGGGCAAGAAAGACCCGGTGCGCGCGCGCCTGGCCGACGGCAGCACCGACGTCAACGTTGCGGCCTCGGTGTTCCGCCAGGACGACGCGGCCTTCGTGCTGGTGCGCGTGACCCCGCTGCCGCGCGAGCTGCCCGCCGGGCGCCCTGGCGCGCGCAAGGGCGCGCCGCAGCGCGCCACCAACGGCGGCTGGGAAGGCACGCTCGCCGCCTTCGTGCAGCAGTCACCCGACGGCCTGGTGTTCTGCGACGAGGCCGGCCGCGTGCTGTCGGCCAACCGTTCCTTCCTGTCGCTGGCCGAACTGAGCGCCGAAGACCAGGCGCGCGGCCAGCCGCTGGATCGCTGGCTCGGCCGCACCGGCGTCGAGCTGGGCGTGCTCATCACCAACCTGCGCCAGCGCGGCAGCGTGGGCCGCTTCGTCACCGCGCTCCGCGGCGAATACGGCACCGAGATCGAGGTCGAGATCTCCGGCGCGCAGCTGGCCCACAGCGACGCCGGCGGCGACACCGTGCTGGCCTTCGCCATCCGCGACATCGAAAGGCGCCTGAAGCCCGAGCAGGAAAGCGGCCGCGCGATGACGCGCTCTGTGAGCGAGCTCACCGAGCTGGTGGGCCGCACGCCGCTGAAGGACATCGTCAGCGAGACCACCGACCTCATCGAGCAGCTGTGCATCGAGACGGCGCTGGAGATGTCCAACGACAACCGCGCCTCGGCGGCGCTGCTGCTGGGCCTGTCGCGCCAGAGCCTGTACGTCAAGCTGCGCCGCTACGGCCTGGGCAGCCTGGGCGGCGACGAATAGACGCGAGTGTAAACACAGGTTGACGTTCAAAAGTGTCAGGCGCAATATGCAGCCATGACACCGACGGCCTCCGCTGCGTCCCTGCGCCTTCCGGCACCGTCGGCCGTTGCCGAACTGCTCAAGCCCGTCACCTGGTTCCCGCCGATGTGGGCCTTCGCCTGCGGCGTCATCGCCTCGGGCGTGCCGCTGTCGGGGCGCTGGAGCCAGGTGCTGATCGGCGTGTTGCTGGCCGGGCCCATGGTCTGCGCCACCAGTCAGGCCGTGAACGACTGGTACGACCGCCACGTCGACGCCATCAACGAACCGCAGCGGCCCATTCCTTCCGGGCGCATGCCGGGGCGCTGGGGCCTGTACGTCGCCATCGTCTGGACGCTGCTGTCGCTGGCCGTGGCCACGCTGCTGGGCCCCTGGGGCTTCGGCGCCGCGGTGGTGGGCCTGTTGCTGGCCTGGGCCTACAGCGCGCCGCCGCTGCGGCTGAAGCAGAACGGCTGGTGGGGCTGCGCGGCCTGCGGCATCTGTTATGAAGGCCTGGCCTGGGTGACGGGTGGCGTGGTGATGGCCGACGGCCAGGCGCCCGCGGCCGCTTCACTGATGCTGGCCGCGCTGTACAGCGCAGGCGCCCACGGCATCATGACGCTCAACGACTTCAAGGCCATCGAAGGCGACCGCCAGATGGGCATCGGTTCACTGCCGGTGCGGCTGGGCGTGCCGGGGGCGGCGCGTGCCGCCTGCCTGATCATGGCCCTGCCGCAGTGTGTGGTGATCGGCCTGCTGCTGGCCTGGGGCCAGCCGCTGCACGCCTTGGCCATCGGCGGCTTGCTGGCCGGCCAGGGCCTGATGATGCGGCGCTTCCTGGCCGACCCGGTGCGCCACGCGCTCTGGTACAGCGGCTTCGGCGTGCCGCTCTTCGTGTCCGGCATGATGGTCAGCGCCTTCGCGCTGCGCGGCCTGGTGGGTGCGGCAGGATGAACCACGGCCTGCCACCGCTGGGCTGGGTGGGCATCGCGCGCCTGGGCCTGGTGCAGTGCATGCTGGGCGCGGTGGTGGTGCTCACCACCTCCACGCTGAACCGCGTGATGGTGGTGGAACTGGCCCTGCCCGCCCTGCTGCCCGGCCTGCTGGTGGCGCTGCACCACGCGGTGCAGCTGACGCGGCCGCGCATGGGCTACGGCTCCGATGTGGGCGGCCGGCGCACGCCCTGGATCGCCGGTGGCATCGCCGTGCTGGCGCTGGGCGGATTTCTCGGTGCGGTGGCCACCAGCCTGATGGCCACGCAGCCCACCGCCGGCATGGCCCTGGCCGTGCTGGCCTTCGCGCTGGTGGGCATGGGCGTCAGCGCCGGCGGCACCTCGCTGCTGGTACTGCTGGCCAAGCGCGTGGACGAACCGCGCCGCGCCACCGCCGCCGCCGTGGTGTGGGTGATGATGATCGTCGGCTTTGCCGCCACCGCCGGCCTGGCCGGCCACTGGCTTGACCCGTACACGCCGGCGCGGCTTTTGGCGGTGTCGGGCAGCGTGTCGGTGCTGGCCGTGGTGGTGACGCTGTTCGCGCTGTGGGGCGTGGAAGGGCATGGCCGCGCCGGCGCCGCGCCGGCGCGCGAGCGGCCCAACTTCCGCGCCGCGCTGGCCCAGGTGTGGACCGAGCCCGACGCGCGCCGCTTCACCGTCTTCGTGTTCGTGGCGATGGTGGCCTACAGCATGCAGGACCTGATCCTGGAGCCCTTCGCCGGCGCGGTGTTCGGCTACACGCCGGGTGCTTCGACGCAGCTGTCGGGCGTGCAGCATGGCGGCACGCTGGCCGGCATGCTGCTGGCCGCGCTGGCCGGGCGCCGTGTGGCGGGCACGCGCATGGGCTCGCTGCGCACGTGGACGGTGCTGGGCTGCGCCGCCTCGGGCCTGGCGCTGCTGGGCCTGGTGGCCGCCGGATCCTTCGCGCCGGACTGGCCGCTGCGCGCCAACGTGTTCGCCCTGGGCGTGGCCAACGGCGCCTTCTCCATCGCCGCCATCGGCTCGATGATGAGCCTGGCCGGCGGCGCGAAAAACTCCAACGACCCGTCGCCGCGCGAAGGCACGCGCATGGGCCTGTGGGGCGCGGCGCAGGCCATCGGCTTCGCCCTGGGTGGCCTCATCGGCGCCGCGGCCAGCGACCTGGCGCGCTGGCTCGTGGGCAGCGCTGCCGGCGCCTACACCACCGTCTTCTTCGCCGAGGCCGGCCTGTTCGTGGTGGCCGCCTGGCTGGCCGCGCGCATCGCCGGCCCGCATGCATCGGTGGCGCCCACTGCTGCCGCCCCAACCCCTGAAACGCAGGCCCTGCAGGCCGGAGGACCCCGATGAACGCAGTTGATACATCGCGCGCCTACGACGTGGTGGTGATAGGCGGCGGCCCCGCCGGCACCACCGCCGCCGACGACCTGGCACGGCAAGGCCACAGCGTGCTGCTGCTGGACCGCGCCGGCCGCATCAAGCCCTGCGGCGGCGCGATACCGCCGCGCCTGATCAAGGACTTCGACATTCCCGACCACCTGCTGGTAGCCAAGGCGCGTTCGGCGCGCATGGTGTCGCCGCGCGACGTGAAGGTGGACATCCCCATCGAAGGCGGCTTCGTCGGCATGGTCGATCGCGAGTTCTTCGACGAGTGGCTGCGCCAGCGCGCCACCAGCCACGGCGCGGTGCGTCGCACCGGCACCTTCGAACGCGTCGAACACACCGACGACGGCATGGCCGTGGTGCACTTCCGCGCCCGCGTGCCCGACGGGCCGCGCGACGGCATCGCGGCTTCGGTGCGGGCGCGTTGCATCGTCGGCGCCGATGGCGCACGATCCGAAGTGGCGCGCCAGTGCGTGCCGGGCGCGGAAGACACCGAATACGTCTTCGCGTACCACGAGATCCTGCGCGCCCCGGCCGAGCTGCCGGCGGGTTATGACGTGAGCCGCTGCGACGTGTACTACCGCGGCGAACTTTCGCCCGACTTCTACGGCTGGGTGTTCCCGCACGGCGGCACGCTCAGCGTGGGCACCGGCAGTGCCGACAAGGGCTTCTCGCTGCGCACGGCCACCGCCACGCTGCGCCAGGCCGCCGGCCTGCAAGGCTTCGAGACCGTGCGCCGCGAAGGCGCGCCGCTGCCGATGAAGCCGCTCAAGCGCTGGGACAACGGCCGCGACGTGGTGCTGGCCGGCGACGCCGCCGGCGTGGTGGCCCCGGCTTCCGGCGAAGGCATCTACTACGCCATGTACGGCGGCCGCCTGGCGGCCGAGGCCGCGCACGAGTTCCTGGCCACGGGCAAGGCCAGCGCGCTGGCGCTGGCGCGCAAGCGCTTCATGAAGGCGCACGGCCGCGTGTTCTGGGTGCTGGGCATCATGCAGCGCTTCTGGTACAGCAGCGACAAGCGGCGCGAGAGCTTCGTCAAGATCTGCAAGGACCGCGACGTGCAGCAGCTCACCTTCGAGTCCTACATGAACAAGGAACTCGCGCGCAAGAAGCCGATGGCGCACGTGCGCATCTTCCTGAAGGACATGGCGCACCTGCTGGGGCTGGCGCGCGCCTGAACTTCAGCCGACGCGCCACACGTCCAGCAGCACGCGTGCGGCCTCGCGCCGGCCCACGGCGATGGCCAGCAGCTTGTTCAGGTGCAGCCAGGCCGGGTGGCCGGTGGTGAAGCGCAGCAGGGTGCGAAAGTAGTAGGCCTCGGGCGCCACGGCCTCACCGCGCGCCAGTTGCGCCATCACCTCGGGCGGGCCGTGGCGGATGCCGTCGCTCTGCACCTCGATCAGCGCACCGTCGTCGCTGCGGATGACGTAGTGCGCGCTGATGTCGGTGGCGCCGTCGGCGCGCTGCACCTGCCAGTCGACACCACCTTCCACCAGCGTGCCGTTGAGTTCGGGACCACGCGCCGTGCCGGCGCCCAGTTGCACGTAGCGGCGTTCGCCATGGCGCGCCGGCGCGCCCAGCGACACCACGGGGCCCACCGCCACGTCCAGCTGCGTCATCAGCACCAGCGCGGGTGCTTCAGGCCGTGGCAACATCGATCTCGGCCTGGTCTTCGGCGGACAGCTGCAGCTGCGCCGCGGCCACCAGCTCAGCCAGCTGCGCCAACGACGTGGCACTCGCAATCGGCGCCGTGATCGAAGGCCGTGCCATCTGCCAGGCCAGTGCCACCTGCCCGCTTGTGGCACCGCGCCGCGCGGCCACCGCGTCCAGCGCCGCCAGCACGCGCAGGCCGCGGTCATTGAGGTAACGCGTCACCACGTTCTTGCCGCGCGCGCTTTTGCCTCCATCTTCGGGCTTGCGGTACTTGCCGGTGAGGAAACCCGCGGCCAGGCCGTAGTAGTTGATGACGCCCACCTTCTCGGCCAGGCACAGCGGTTCCAGTTCGTCTTCGTAGGCTTTGCGGTCGATGGGGTTGAACAGCGGCTGCAGACTCTGGTAACGCGGCAGGCCGAGTTCGGTGCTGGCCTGCAGCGATTCGGCCAGGCGCGCCGCCGTGAAGTTGGAAGCGCCGATGGCACGCACCTTGCCCGCGCACACCAGTTCGTCGTAGGCCTGCAGGGTGTCGATCACCGGCGTCTCGGCATCGTCGACATGCGACTGGTACAGGTCGATGCGCTCGGTCTGCAGCCGGCGCAGGCTGTCTTCCACGGCCTGCCGGATGTACGCCGGCTTCAGGCCCTTGCGGTCGGGCGCCATGGCATTGCCGACCTTGGTGGCCAGCACCACCTTGTCGCGCTTGCCGCTCGCCTTCAGCCACTTGCCGATGACGGTTTCCGATTCGCCGCCCACATGGCCGGGCGCCCAGGTTGAATAGATGTCGGCGGTGTCGATGAAGTTGAAGCCGGCGTCGACCCAGGCGTCCAGCAGCGAGAAGCTGGTGGCCTCGTCGGCGGTCCAGCCGAACACGTTGCCGCCCAGGCACAGCGGCGACACCATCAGGCCCGAGCGGCCGAGTTCTCGGTATTTCACAGGCGTTCCTCCCGGAACAGGTCGAGCTTGTCCTGCACCGCACGGTCTGAATAGCTGAACAGCACGGCATCAACGCTGGCGGCATGCTGCACCGTCATCCAGCTGGGCACGACGAAGTGGTCGCGCGGGCCCCATTCGAACACCTGGTCGCCGACATGCGTTGTGCCATGCCCTTCCACCACCGAGAACACCGTGCCGTCGGTGGAACGGTAAGGCCGTGTCTCGAAGCCGCGCGGCAGCAGCTGCATCCAGGTGGCCAGCGTCGGCATGGCCCAGCTGCCGTTCACCGGGTTGGCGTAGCGCATCTTGTGGCCGTGCCAGGCGTTGATCTCGCGGAAACGCGCCATCTGGTCCAGCGCCTCGCGTGTGCGGTGGTAGGGGTAGTTGAAGATGGGCGAGGTGAGCGTGCCCCATGCCTGGTCCACCGGCAGCAGGTTCGTGCCGGCCTCGGCCATGGCCGCGCCTTCGGGACGGTGGATGGGCTGCACCTGGCCACCGTAGCCTTCGCGGAAGCTGGCACCGAAGAAGTTGACGATGTGCATGTCCAGCCCGTCCAGCCACACCATCGGCGCGTCGCCTTCGTTGCCGTGGTCGTGCCAGGTCATCGAGGGCGTGATGACGAAGTCGCCCGGCGCCATGGTCGTCTTCTCGCCCGCCACGGCGGTGTAGGCATCATGGCCTTCGACGATGAAACGCAGTGCCGAGGCCACGTGCCGGTGCGCAGGTGCGATCTCACCCGGCAGGATGATCTGCAGCCCGGCGAACAGGCTCTGCGTGATGCGGCTCTGGCCCGGCAGGCCGGGGTTCTCGAGCACCAGCACGCGGCGCTCGGCCTCTTCGGTGCTGATCAGCGCGCAGGCTTCCATCAGGTAGGGCCGCACATCGGCGTAGCGCCACAGCGCGGGCAGCGCGGCGTGGCGCGGCTTCTCGGGCACCAGGCCGTGCAGCACGCGCCACAGCGGGGCCAGGTTCTGGCCGCGGGCGCGCTCGTAGAAGCCGCTGCGGCCGGCCTCGGCGGCGCGGTCAACCGTGCTGACCATCTCGGCATCGTCATTCATGGCGGCTCCTTCTGGGGCGGGCTCGCTGCAGTTTAGTGCGCCGGCCAGGCTGGTGCGGCGCGCACCAGCTTGACGGGTGTCGCACGGCTTTGGCGCGTTCACTCCGTTGATATCAGTTCTTGAATCGTTTGCTCCATCCGACTAGCATGACCCTACACCCAACCACCCGCAGCAGGAGCCCGTTGTCATGAAGCTCAGCCACCTCACCGCCACCCTGGCGCTTGCAGCCAGCCTTGCCACACCCGCCCTCGCCGCCGAGTGGACGGTGGGGGCCAACATCGGCAACGTGCCCTGGGAATTCGCCGACGCGCAGGGCAAGTTCGTCGGCTTCGAGATCGACCTGGTCAACGAAGTCGCCAAGCGCACCGGCAACACCGTCAAGATCGAGAACATCCCCTTCAACGGCCTGTTCCCGGCGGTGAGCTCGGGCCGCATCCAGATCGCCATCTCGTCGATCACCATCACACCCAAGCGCCTGGAAACACTCGCCTTCGCCCAGCCCTACTACGACAGCGACCAGTCGCTGTCGGTGCTGAAGGCCAGCAAGATCAATACGCTCACCGACCTGTCGGGCAAGACCGTGGGCGTGGACACCGCCAGCACCGGCGACATATGGGCCACCGAGAACACGCCCAAGCTGAAGATCGCCAAGATCTCGCGCTACGAAGGCCTGGCCCCGGCCATGCTGGACCTGGCGGCCGGCCGCATCGACGGCTACATCAGCGACATCCCGGCCGTGGAGTACTACATCAAGGACAAGCCGCAGTACCGCGTGGCCGCCCGCATCCCCACCGGCGAGCGCTACTCCTTCATGTTCGCCAAGACCTTCGCCGACATCGCCAAGATCAACGACACGCTCACCGCGCTGAAGAAGGAAGGCTTCATCGCCAAGACGCACCAGAAGTGGTTCGGCACCCTGCCGCCGGCCGATTCGGCCACGGTGAAGGTGCTCGACATGCCCAAGTAAGCCGCACGGCCGGCCGTGGACCTGGTCGACACCTTCTTCAACGGCCGCGTGCTCTGGGCCGCGCTGCCGCTGCTGCTGGAAGGCCTGTGGACCACGGTGCTGCTGGGCGCGGTGAGCATCGTGCTGGGCATGGTGAGCGGCATGCCGCTGGCGCTGCTGCGCATCTTTGCGCCGAAGCCCTGGCGTACGCTGGCCCGCATCTACATCGACGTGTTCCGCAGCATCCCGCTGCTGGTGCTGCTGGTGCTCGTCTACTACGCCCTGCCCTTCGTCGGCGTGCGCCTGTCGTCGTTCGCGGCGGCCGCCACGGCGCTGTCGATGGTGAGCTGCGCCTACACGGCCGAGATCTTCCGCGCCGGCATCGAGGCCATTCCGCGTGGCCAGTTCGACGCCGCCAGCGCCATCGGCCTGCGCTTTTCCGATTCACTGCGCGAAGTGATCCTGCCGCAGGCGCTGCGCATCGTGACACCGCCGCTCACCAGCAACTGCATCAACGTGCTGAAGGACACGGCGCTGGCTTCCGTCGTCGCCATGCCCGACCTGCTGAAGCAGGCCACGCAGGCGCAGGCGCTGGCTGCCAACCCTTCGCCGCTGATCGGCGCCGCGCTGCTGTACCTGCTGTTGCTGCTGCCCCTGGTGCAGATGGTGACGCGCTTCGAGGCGCGGCGCGCGCTTCGCCACTGAGATCCATGCCATGACCAAGCTCGACCTGGACCGCGTGCGCGCCGAGTTCCCGGCCCTCGCCGGCGACACCGTCTTCCTCGACAACGCCGGCGGCTCCCTGGTGCTCAAGCGCGTGGCCGACCGCGTGCACGAGTACCTGCTGAACCACAGCGTGCAGCTGGGCGCCAGCTACGGCGCCTCGCAGGCTGCGGCTGAGAAGGTGCTGGCCGCACGCCGCGCGGTGGCCACCCTGATCAACGCGCCGGAAGATGACGCCGTGGTGATGGGCGGCGCCACCACCGCGCTGATGTTCGTGCTGACGCAGGCGCTGCGCGCCACCCTGCGGCCGGGCGACGAGGTCATCGTCACCGACAGCGACCACGAGGCCAACATCGGCGGCTGGATGCGGCTGCGCGACCTGGGCGTCGAGGTGAAGGTCTGGCGCACCAACCTCGACACGCTGGCGCTGGAACTGGCCGACCTGGACGCGCTGCTCGGCCCACGCACGAAGTGGCTGGCGATGACCTGGGCTTCGAACATCCTGGGCACGGTCAATCCGGTGGCCGAGGTCTCGCGCCGTGTGCATGCCGTGGGCGTCCAGGTCTGCGTGGATGCCGTGGCCTATGCGCCGCACCGGCTGGTGGACGTGCAGGCCAGCGGCGCCGACATCGTGGTGTTCAGCTGCTACAAGGTCTTCGGCCCGCACTACGCCGTGCTGTGGGGCCGGCGCGAGCTGCTGCTGCAACTGCCGAGCCTGAACCACTTCTTCATCGGCCCCGAGGTGCTGCCCTACAAGCTGCAGCCGGGCAACGTGAACTACGAGCTGTCCTACGGCTGCATCGGCATCCACGACTACCTGGTGGACATGGGCACGGCACTGGGCAGCACCGGCACGCCACGCCAGCGCATGCAGGCCGCGTTCGACGCTTTCGAAGTGCACGAGAACCAGCTGGCCGACCAGCTGCTCGGCTGGCTGGGCACGCGCCGCGGCGTGAGGCTCATCGGCCGTGCCGACGCCGACGACGGCCGGCGCGTTCCCACCATCAGCTTCGTGCCCGATGGCATCACGCCCGAGGCCGTGGTGCGCCACGTCGACACGCGCGGCATCGGCATCCGCTGGGGCGACTTCTACGCGCGCCGGCTGATCGGGGCGCTGGGGCTGCCGCAGGGCGTGGTGCGGGTGTCGATCGCACACTACAACACGGTGGACGAGATCAACCGGCTGATCGCGGCCTTCGAGGAGGTGCTGCCATGAGCAGTACCGTCATCCGCAACGGCCGCGTCATTACCGCCAGCGACGACTACGTGGCCGACGTGCTGATGGAAGACGGCGTCGTGCGCGCCATCGGCAAGGACCTGGCCGTGGGCGGCGATGTGAAGGTGGTGGATGCCACGGGCCTCTACGTGCTGCCCGGCGGCGTGGACACCCATGTGCACATGGAAAACGTCGTCGGCCCCAGCATCACCTGCGACACCTTCGCCAGCGGCACCAAGGCCGCGGCCTTCGGCGGCACCACGACCGTCGTCGACTTCGCGCTGCAGACCCCGCAGGATTCACCACTGGAAGCCATCGCCCGCGCGCAGCGCAGCGCCGAACCGCAGGTGCACATCGACTACAGCCTGCACTGCATCGTCACGCGCGTGGACGCGCAGGTGCTGGCCGACGTGCGCCACGCCATGCGCCACGAAGGCGTGACCAGCTTCAAGATGTTCATGGCCTACCCCGGCGTGATGATGGCCGACGACGCAGCCATCTTCCAGATGCTGCGCCAGGTGGGCGCCGACGGCGGCATGGTGGCGCTGCACGCCGAGAACGGCACCGTGATCGACCTGCTGATCAAGGAAGCGCTGGAGGCGGGGCATACGGCGCCGCGCTACCACGCGATGACGCGCCCGGCCATCATGGAAGGCGAGGCCACGCACCGCGGCATCCGCCTGGCCGAGCTGGCCGAAGCACCCATCTACTTCGTGCACGTGTCGTCGAACCAGGCGCTCAAGCACATCGTCACCGCGCGCGACGAAGGCATCCCGGTGTTCGCCGAGACCTGCCCGCATTACCTGCTGTTCGACGACTCGGTCTACGAGAGCGACAGCTTCGAGATCGCCAAGTACGTGATGACGCCGCCGCTGCGCAAGCCCGAGGACCAGACGCACCTGTGGCGCGCCCTGCGCTACGACGACCTGCAGGTCATCGCCACCGACCACTGCCCCTTCTGCATGAAGGAAGGGCACCTGGGCTTCCGCAACCAGAAGCCGCGTGGCGAACACGACTTCTCGCAGATCCCCAACGGCGCGCCCGGCATCGAGACGCGGCTGGTGAGCCTGTTCGACATCGGCGTCAAACGCGGCAAGCTCTCGCTGAACCGCTTCGTGCAGCTCACGTCCACCACGCCGGCCAAGCTCTTCGGCCTGTTCCCGAAGAAGGGCACCATCGCCGTGGGCAGCGACGCCGACATCGTGCTCTTCGACCCGAACGCTTCCCAGACCATCCACGCCCACACGCTGCACAGCCAGTGCGACTACACGCTGCTGGAAGGCCGCACGCTGCAGGGCAAGGTGGACAAGGTGTTCCTGCGCGGCGAACTTATCGTTGACGGCGAACAGTGGCACGGCCGGCCCGGCATGGGCCGCTTCGTGCCGCGCGGCGAGGTGCGGGCGTTCTGAGCACGATGGCGACGAAGAAGCCGGCCAACCTGGACGCGCTGCGCGAGCGCATCGCGGCCAGCCGCGAAACCCTCACGCCGCGCCTGCGCCAGGCCGCGCTGTACGCGCTGGAGCACCCCAACGACATGGCGCTGAAGCCGGTGGCGCAGGTGGCGGCCCTGTCGGGCGTGCCTGCCGCGGCCTTCATCCGCATGGCGCAGGCCCTGGGTTTTGCCGGTTATGCCGATTTGCAGAGGCTCTTCGTCGAGCCGCTGCAGCGCGCCGCGGCACCGAGTTTCCGCGAGCGCATCCGCCACTTCGGCGGCGAGATGGCCATCGACGACCCGGCCGACCCGGCGGCGCTGCTGCGCGCCTTCAGCCAGGCCAACACGGTGTCGCTGGAACACCTGCGCGACGAGGCGGGCTCGCTGCCGCTGGCGCGCGCCATCAAGTTGATCCGCGGCGCGCGCAACGTCTATGTGCTGGGGCTGCGCCGCAGCTACGCCGTGGCGGCCTACCTGGCCTACGCGCTGTCGCGCGTGGGGCGGCCGAGTGTGCAGATCAACGGCCTGGGCGGCGCCATTGGTGAACAGGCGCGCGCGGTGCAGCCGCGCGACCTGCTCATCGCCATCAGCTTCCCGCCCTATGCCGCCGACACGCTGTCGGTGTGCGAACAGGTGCATGCAGCCGGCGGCCGGCGGCTGGCGATCACCGACGCGGTGCTCAGCCCCATCGCGCGCGATGCCGAACTGGTGCTGCAGGTGAACGACGCCGAGCTGATGGGCTTTCGTTCGCTCACCACCGCGATGTGCCTGGCGCAGACGCTGGCGATGGGCCTGGCCTTCGACCAGCGCCGCGGCAGCACGGCGGCGCCGCTGGCCGACATCGACTGCTGATGCACATGGCCGACCTCATCCTGCCCGTGCTGCCGCTGACGGCCGAGGCCTTCGCGCCCTTCGGCCAGGTGATCGCCGCCGATGCGGCCACGCAGCGCTACGCGATCAACGAAGGCACGGCCGAACGTTTCCACGACCTGGCGCGCATCGACACCACACGCGCAGGCGGCCGCCCGGTGCTGAGCCTGTTCCGCGCCACGCCGCGGCCCTTGCCGCTGCAGGTGAAGCTGATGGAGCGCCACCAGCTCGGCAGCCAGGCCTTCATGCCGCTGGGCGGCTTGCGCTTCCTGGTGCTGGTGGCGCCGCCAGTTCCCGCGCCGACGGCGCAGGACCTGCGCTGCTTCATCGCCGCACCGGGCCAGGGCGTGAACTTCGACGCCGGCACCTGGCATCACCCGCTGATTGCAATGGATGGCGGCGGCGACTTCCTCGTCATCGACCGCGCCCCGGCCGATGGTGTGCCTGACTGCGAGGAGGTGGCGCTGCCTGGGCCGGCCGTGTGGCTGCAGTTGCCGGGCTGAGGCTGCAGACCTTCCGATCGGCCCTGCCCATGCGGGCCAAGGAGCCTGGATGGAACGGCTCGGGACTTGCCCGCGCGCGGTGAGCCGTTCAGCGTGGCCGAGGATCGGTCCGCGCGCCCTCCGCGCGTTCCACGTCCTGCATCGCGGCGCGCACCGCGGCGTCGAACGCGGGCGCCGCGTCGGCCACCTTGTTCACCGCGGCCGCCGCGTCGAGCGACTCCAGCGCGTGCGTCATCTCACTGCGCGCGTCGGCCGGCAACGATGTCCGCGCCAGCGCCCAGGTCATGCGTGCGCGCGCACCGGCCACGTCGCCGGCACACGCCTCTATGCGTGCCGCCTCGGCCACACCGCGCGCCAGCTCGGCCGGCAGCGCGAGCAGGCTGGCGATCGACAGCGAGCGCAGCACCACCTCGCGTGCGGCCGCCAGGTCACCGGCCCGCGCGTGCAGCCGCGCCTCGATGTGCAGCGCGTGCAATTCGAGCAGCGCGCGGCCCTGCTCGCGCGCCAGACGGCACGCCTGCGTCACGTGCTGCAGCGCGGCCTGCGGACGATCGAGCGCCAGGCAGGCACGCGCGAGGTTGCTCTCGATCAGCGCCACGTGGATGTCGATACCGTGGTCGCGCGCGTGCGCCCGCGCCTGCTCGAACAGCGGCAGCGCACGCAGCCACGCGCCTTGCGCGGCATGCAGGTTCGCGAGGTTGCTCGTCTGCAGCGCAATGCCCTCGTGGTTCGGATCCGGCCCTTCGCGGGCGATCGCCAGCGACTCGAGGAAGTGCGCCTCGGCCTCCGTGTACCGGCCCTCGGCCTTCTCATGCCGTGCGAGCGTTGACAGCAGCAGGCCTGTCTCGTGCCGGTGCCCGTGTTGGCGCGCGATGCGCAGGCCCTGCGTGATCAGCATGTGCACGCCGTCCGTCTCGCCGCGCCCGCCGATCGCCAGCGCCAGCCCGTTCAGCGCCCGTGCCACCGCCCGGGTGTTCCTTTCAAGCCGGGCGCGCCGCAGCGCCTGGCGTGCCAGCGTCTCGGCGGCTTTGAGCTGCGCCGCGCGGAACACCATCTGGAAGGCCGCCAGCAGCAGGCCCGCCGGGGCCTGGCTGCCGAAGTGCACGGCAGCCTGGGCAATCAACCCCGCCTCCTGCTGCGGCCCGCCGCGGTAGCCGAAGTAGGCCGCCAAGGTCGGCGCATGGCGGCCGGCGAACGCTGCGTCACCCTGCTTCAGCGCGGTGGCCCATGCCGCTCGCACCTGCGGCAGCAGCGCCTGCAACTCGTCGAGCGCGGCGCGCGGGTCGCGCAGGTTGAAGTCGGCAAACGGCCCCAGCCGGCTGTCCACGCGGGCCAGGTGCCGCAGCTCGAGCGCATCGCGGTCGACCATCTGCGCCTCGGCGCTGGCGGCGGCGTGCTGGCGCGTCAACTGGTGCATCGTGAAGCCGCCGCCCGGCGCGGCCTGCAACATCGAGTCGTCCACCAGCGCGGCCAGCTTGGGCAGCCCGGCGTGCGCCGCGTGCAGCGCGATGTCCTCGTCCACCGGCAGCGGCAGCAGCGCCAGGTGCGCCAGCGCGTGCCGGTTTTCCAGGCTCAGCAGCTGCCAGGAGCGGTCCAGGCTGTCGCGCAGGGCGTCGGCCGCGGCGGCGGCCATCGGTGCGCCCGCCGGGCGCTCGAAGCGACGCACGATGTCGTCCAGCGTCAGCAGACGCACCCACGACGCGGCAAGCTCGATGGCCAGTGGCAGCCCGCCCAGTGCATGCATCAGCCGCACCACCGCGGCGCTGTGACCGGCCAGTGCGAAACCGGGTGTCTGCGCACGGGCGCGTGCGCAGAACAGGCGCACCGCGTCGTTGTGCTGCAGCACCTCGGCGTCGCGCTCGTCCTCGTCGGGCAACGGCAGGCCGTCCAGCTGCAGCAGCTGTTCGCCGTCCAGCCCGAGGCGCCGGCGCGAGGTGGCCACCAGGCGCAGGCCTTGACAGGCACCCAGCCAGGCACGCAGGCGCAGCGGCAGCTGCGGCAGGTGTTCGACCCCGTCGAGCACCAGCGCCAGAGGTGCACGGTCCACCATCAGTTCCAGCGCCAGCCACGGGTCGAGGCCCGCGCTCAGCGAACGGCCCAGCGCGTCGGCGATGGCCACCGGCACCTGGGCTTCGTCGGTGCAGGGCTCCAGCGCCACCCACTCGGCGTGGCCAGCCGTGGCCTCGCGCACCAGCGCGCTCTTGCCGCTGCCGCCGGGGCCGATGACGGTGACCAGCCGCACCGCGGTGTCGGCCAGCAGTGCACGCAGCTGGGCGCGCTCGTGCCGACGACCGATCAGCGGGCGTGCGATCGCGGCTGCATCGGCAGGGCCGCCGCGCTGGCGTGCGGTGGCGCGCCGAAGCCGTTCGATGCGCTGCCGCTCGCCTTCCAGCCACTCGAGTGCTGCCGGCCCCAAGCCCGGCTCCATACCCTGCAGCAGCTCACCGGCGGGTAGCTCGGCGGCCGCGGCGGCGGGTGCGCGCGCGGCAGCCACGTGCAGCAGCTGCAGGTCGGTGGCGGGCAGCCAGCGCAGGTAGCTGCCCTCGCGTTCGATGGGCACGCCGCGCGCCTGGCGGCCGGCGCGCAGCAGCGCGGTGCGCAGGTTGGTCAGCGACTGCTGCTGGCTGCGTTCGGGCCACAGCCACTCGGCCAGCTCGTCGCGCGCCACCCATTGCGCCCGCGCGGCCAGTATGCACAGCAGCTGCGACGACCGGTCCACGCGCAGCAGCGCGTCGCCGGCTCCGCGGCCCCAGCGCGGCGGGCCGAGCAGGCAGAGGACGGGGGGTGCGGTGGGCTCGCTCATCCTGGCCGGCAGTGTCGGCCATGGCGCGAGACCGCGAAAGAGGCCGTCAGCCGCCGGTGAAGCGCTGTTGAAGCGCTCGTCCGCCTAGGCTGCATTCGAACGGCCCTGGCGTGCAGCGGCCGCCCCGCACCAGGAGGAACCGCCATGTCCAGGCCCGGCGCGACGATCGTCAGAGACGGCTTGCTGCTTCTGCTGCTGGCCTGCACCACGCTTGTCGCGGCTGCGCAGAGCCGCCAGGCGCTGGTGATCGGCAACGCCCGCTATCGGCACGTCGAGCCCTTGCGCAACCCGCTGAACGACGCCGAGCTGATCGCCGCGTCGCTCGGCAAGATCGGCTTCAAGGTCACGCTGCTGCGGGACGCGACGCTCGACCAGATGATGCAGGCGACGACCGAGTTCGGCCGCGGGCTCAAGCGCGGCGACATCGTGTTCGCCTACTTCGCCGGACACGGCGTGCAGTTCGGCGGCGAGAACTACCTGGTCCCGGTCGACGCGGATGTCCAGCGGCCCGATCAGCTGGGTCAACGGACATTCCCGACCCGCGCGCTCTTTGCCGCGCTGCCCGCCGACGGGCGCACGTCGAACATCGTCGTGCTCGACGCCTGCCGCAACAACCCGTTCGCCGACCGCAGTCCGGCCTACGCGCGCGCGCTGAACGTCGCCGGCAGCGAGGCTCGCACCCTGGTACCGGTGGGTTTGTCGCAAGTCGACAACGTGCCGGGCAACACCCTGATCGCCTACGCCACGTCGCCGGGAAAGGTGGCGCTGGACGGCAAGGGGCGCAACAGCCCCTACGCCGAGGCGCTCGCGAAGGTGATGCTCGACGAGGGACTGGAGGTCACCGCGCTGTTCCAGGAGGCCACGCTGCTCGTCAAGCAGAGCACGCGCTTCGAGCAGGAGCCGTGGATGAACTGGTCGCTGAACGAGAAGGTGTTCTTCAAGAGGCGCAAGAGCAGCAACGTGATCTTCTGACGCCGCCGCACCCCCCTTCTTCTTCCTCTCCTTCCCAACCCGTCCGATCGGAGACCGACATGTCCACCACCGCCCGCCGCGCCATCGCCGCCACCGGCCTGCTCGCGCTCGGTGCCAATGCCTGTGCCGTCGACCTGCTGCCGCGCGCCGGACTGCAGGTCGCCTCGTACCTGAACGAAGCGCCGCCCGGTGACTCCGACTCCGTCGCCGCCGGCCCGACGCTGGGCTTGACGGTCGCCGGCGAGCGGCTGTTCGTCGACTTCAACTTCGAAGCACTGCCGGTGGACCTGCCCGGCCGGAACGGCGCCTTCATCAGCGGCTGGCGCTCGGAGGCTGCGGCGACACTCGGCGTGTTCGTGCACGAGGGCGTGTTGCTGATCGCGGGCTATCGCACCTCGCTCTACGGCGAGCGGTTCGGCAAAGGCACGCTCGCCGACAACTCGGGGCCATTCGTCGGCGTGCACTTTCCCGAGCTGCGCCTGGGCTCATCGAACCGCGACGTCTTGACGCTCTCGGTCGCGATCCAGCGCACGACGCTCACCGACAAGGTGAGCCGGGTCGAGGAGCACGCCGACACCGGCGTGAACATCCGCCTGGGCTATCGCCGCGCCGGCAGCCCGCACTCCTTCGGTGTGCGCTACCAGAGCTTCGGTTCGCAGAGCTATCAGGAGTACCTGACGACGCTGCAGTACGCGTACGTCTTCGGCAGTTTCTGAAACCGCTTCAAGGGAGTTCGCCATGAAGAGAAGCTTGAGACTGGTCCTCGTCGTCGCGTTCGCCGCGATGGCCGCGGCGGGGCTGACGTACTGCGGCGGCGGCGGCAGCGCGTCGCAGGAGAGCTGCCCCGGCATCACCTGCAACAACTGCTCGGGCAGCGGCAACTGCAACCTGAGCTGCGGCCCCGGCAAGGCGCAGGTCTGTGTGGCGCACCCCGAGAACAGCAGCCTGCGGTGCGCCTACTGCCGCTAGGCGCCCACCGCTTCCAGGCCCTAGCCAGAGGAGAACAGGATGACGACAGGCACCCTTTCACGCTCGCCCCGCACGGCCCCGGCGCTGAGCTTCGTGCTGGCCCTTGTGACGGCGTTGACGGCCTGCGGCGGCGGTGGAGGCGGCGCAGACGCGTCGCCCGCGCCCGCACCCGGCGCGGCGGCACCGGCGCCAGCCCCTGCGGGCAGCGCCTCGACGGTCAGGGCCGCGCTCGTGACTGGCACCTACTTCGAGTATCTCGGTACCTCGTCGTCCTCGTCAGCCTCATCCAGCGGCAGCTCCACGGGCAGTGATCACGGCGTTTTCAGGATCACGCTGGGTGCAGCGCAGCGCGTCGGCGGCGTTGACGGATTCGCGGTCTCGGTCACCGGCAAGACCCGGATCGGTGGCCACGAGTTCAAGCCGAGCTGGACCTTCCTGGGCCTCTCGGGCCAGCGCTGGGTGGCTTCGAGCGACGGCGTCGCTCTGGCGACGCTGTACGACCCAGCCGCAGCGCAGAGCTCCGGCTTCTTCCTGAAGGTGCCCACCACACGGACGGTGCGCGTGACGGCCACCGACTACGCAGGCACCTACAACCGCTTTCCGGCGCTCGCGCTCAGCGACTCCGCCAGCGACGGCGGCTGCCAGACGGTGCTGGGCCAGACCCTCTGCAGCGACAACGCCACCAGCTTCTCGCAGATCGAGTACCTGAAGGACGGCGTCGGTCCGGTCGGGTTTTCGCAACGCGCGGGCTACTCCTACGGCGGTTCGGCGCCGCAAGTCATCAACAGCCAGCTCAAGCTCGAACTGATCGGCAGCTCGTTGGCACCGAGCGACGGCAGCACAATCGTGGCGCCGCCGTGGTCCGAGGTGGCGGTTCCGCCAGCGCCGGTTGTGGTCGGCACCGGGGCCTTCGCTGCCGGCATCGGCGGCAGGATCCATGTCTATGGAGGTTCCATCAACGCGGGCTCACGGGTCGACGTGTACGACCCGGCGCAGCGCGCCTGGTCGCGCGCGCCCGACGCCCCCGTCTCACTGCGGGGCTACCACGGCGCGGTGGTCGGAACGCGGGTTGTTCTGCTGAAGGGGCGCGACGGCTATCTGCACGATCCTGCAACCAACACCTGGGCTTCACTGCCGAGGCTGCCCGCCGGCAGCGGCAGTTTCGACGGCATGGCCGCATGGACTCGGCAGGATGGCGCGGTCGACATCGTGGCTGTCGTCTCCAGCGGCCCCGCCTATGTCGACGCGCAGGTCTGGCGCTTCAGCTTCGCCAGTGGCGCCTGGTCCCAGGTTGGTTCCTTCGATCGCGGTGCCTTTGGTCAGTACGAAACGGCCATGGCCGGCAACGTGATCTACCTGATCGGCGGCTACCAGAGCCCCAACTACCTGGGTTCGATTCAGGCACTGGACCTGGCGGCCATGACGTACCGCCGGCTCACGGGCCGGCTGGCCGCGCCGAAGATAGACGTATCGGCGGCAGTGCTGGGCGGCAGGGTCTACCTGATGGGTGGCTACAACAGAAGCGGCGCGCAGCGCGACGTCGATGTGCTCGACCCTGCGACCGGGCAGGTCACGGGCGGCCCGGCGCTCCTGGGTGGCCGCTACGGGGCGGCGACCGCCGTGCTGGACGGCAGGATCTACCTGATCGGTGGGGCGACGGACGGCGCCCAGTCGACCGAGGGCGTGGCGGTGCTGACGCCGTGAGCACGAACCTGCAACCCTAAGCTGACGGCCGCGAAGACCTGCTACCGGGTGTCAGTGACCTTTGAACGGCCGCACATCCGCGGCGGCCACGCACCGCGGAGCGGCCCTACGCGGCGAAATCGGTCTGGACAAAGGAGAGCCTGACCGTCGATCCACCGGACCCCGTGGCCAGCAGTTCTACCGTTCCGCCGTGCAGAGCCATGACCCGCTGGGCGATATAGAGCCCGAGCCCATAGCCAGACTTCGAGCCACTGCCGCGCGCTCCGCGCGAGAAGAGTCGCGGCAGCAGGTCCGGCGCAATCCCCGGACCCGCATCACTCACTTCGATCAGCAGCGCGAGGGGAGCGTCCGAGTCAGCGATGCGGACCCGCACGACAGACTCCGCAGGACTGAACTTGAGGGCGTTGGCCAGCACATTGCGCAGCGCCAGGCGCGCCAGGCTCATGTCCATGATCGCCGTTCTCGTCGTCGTGTCGCGGAAGGTCTGGATGCGGTCACGGTCGGAGGTGGGCATGTCTGCGACGACCACGCCGATCAAGGTATCGACGTCGGTGTCGTCGCGCTCGAGTGAGTCGCCGCGCGCCAGCAGAGAGGCTACGGCCAGCGTGTTGTCGATGTTGGACATCACTTGACCGAGCACCACCTGCGCCCTCGTGACCCGCTCCAGGGCGGGCTTGCCGTCGCTGTCCAGGAGTGCCCCCTGGGCGCTTTGCAGCGCAGCCGAAGCGTTGTTCAGCGGCTGACGCACTTCATGGGCCAACAGGTCGAGTATCTCCGTTCGTTCGCGCACCAGCGCCTCCAGCTGTGCCGAGTGCGCCTCGAGTTGAGCCCGTAGGTGCTGTTCCCGATGCAGAGAAGCCTGGGTCTCCCTCAACTCGGTCACGTTGGTGACCTGGACCAGAAAGCCGCGCACCTCCCCGTCGACCCAGTCTGGGATGTACTCGGCCAGGCTGTGCCGCTGGACGCCACCCGGTCCTGGCACGATGCGCTCGAACAGCTGACGTTCGCCTTCCAGGGCCTTGCGCATGAACGGCTCGTTCAGCGCAAACAGGTCCGGGCCGAGCAGATCGCGAACCGAGGTGCCCAGCAGTTGATCCGGGCTGACGCCGAACCAGGTTTCATAGGCGCGGTTCGCAAACCGGCAAAGCAACTGGCGATCCCAGTAGGCCAGCATCGTCGGTACGCGGTCGACCAGGAGACGCATGTAGTAGGACGCGTCTGCATCGAGATCGTTGGCCATCGGATCCCTCCTGATCACCCGTTGCCGGGCCTATTCTGAGGCCGCCCCTCAACAGGTGGCGGGTGCGCATGGCGGGCGATCGGAAGAACGCGCCGCCCGACCGGACCGCCTTCGATGCCGGTCGTGGACGAGGTGGGTGTGCCGGCCCTCACCGATCGTCGGCGAACGGCATCATGCTGGCGGCGCGACGCTATCGAAGACCGGTCGCCCGGACGTGGCCGGGCACACGGCGACGACCCTGCCTTCGGCCAACCAGCGCTGCAACACATCGCTGGCCGAGCCCTTGTGGCCGCCGTCGTACCGGACCGGACTGCCGAGCAGGCAGGCGCTGACGAGAACGTGTTCCAAGCTCACCCTAGGACGGCCGGGGCAGCCGCCCACCTCGTTCGCCGCGCGAGGCCGCCATGGCCTCCAGCACCTTCCGTGTCGCCGCGACCTGCCGTGCTCCGAGGCGCTGGCTCAACGCCTGCTCGTACTTGCCGTGGAAGGATCGGGCCCTGGCCAACGCAGCGCGGCCGCGATCCGTGAGTTCCAGCCGCTTGACGCGTCGGTCGCCAGCATCGGTGCTGCGCGACACATACCCCCTGCCTTCCATGTCGTCGACAACCTTCAACGCTCCGGGCGAACTCATGCCGAGTTGCGCGGCCAGTTCGCTGAGGTTGCAGGGTGCCCGGTCCAGCAGGCGGAAGACGTAGCCGAAAGACGTGCCGATGTCGTCGAACCCGGCCGCGGCGAGGTCGCCATCGAGCGCGTCCTTGAAGGCCGCGAAGGCGACGTTCAGCAGTACACCGAAGTCCAGGGGTTCTGCGCTTGACATGATTAGCCATGGTTAATAAACTGACGTTAATCATACACAGGAGCTTCCATGCCACTGCTGTCCCGCACCGACGCCCCGGTCTTCAACCTGCCCGGCATCCGCTTCACGACCCTCGCGTCCCCGAGCCGCGGCGCCCTTGAGAACGCCGTCTGGGAAGTCGCGGTCGAGCCGGGCGCAACCGGTTCGCCCCACCGCCTGACGCGCGAGGAGACCTTCGTCGCGCTCGAGGGCAGCGCCGTCGTCGAGCTCGACGGCCAGCATCACGAGCTGGCGGCGGGCAGTGCGCTGGTCGTCGGGGCTGGCCAGACGCTGGCCCTGTCCAACACCGGATCGCTGCCTTTCCGCGCGCTGGCCGTTTTCCCGGTCGGCGGGCAGGCGGTGATCGGGGACAAACCGCCGTTCACGCCGCCCTGGGCGGCATGAGAGCGCCGCGTCGGCTGCGCAGCCCCACCAAGAGCCTTGATGTCCGTCCTCGGTGCCGGGTTCGGCATGCACGCCATTCCGCTGGCGCAGGCCGGGGCGTCCGTGCTGGCGATCGACTCGTCGACCTTGCTGCTGCGCACCCTGGAGGACCTGCGAGAGGGCGCGCCGGTCCGTGTGGTCTGCGATGACCTGCTCGCGTTTCCGGCGTACTTGCAGGAACCGCCCGACGCGATCCTGTGCATGGGCGCCACCATCACCCACTTCCCGAACCTGCGCTCGGTTGCAAGCTTGGTGGGCAGGGCCGCGGCGGCACTCAAGTGCGGAGGCGCCTTCGTGGTCACCCTGCGCGACTGCTCGGTGCCCTTGCCTGGCGACCAGCGTTTCATTCCGGTTCGCAGCGATGACGCTCGGCTGGCCACTTGCTTCCTGGAATACGAGCCGACCCGCGTCGTCGTGCACGACCTGCTGCACGAGCGGACAGCGAATGGCTGGACCTCGCGGGTCAGCCACTACCGAAAGCTGCGCCTGGCACCGAAGCACCTGGCCGATCAGATGGAGGCATCGGGGTTCGAGGCATAAGCCGCCGTCGGCGTGAACGGGCATAGGGCATCGCGTCCTGGCCGCCCGCACCCGGTCTTGCGCCGAGGCCGGATCCATCTCTCCGAAGCGCTTGCCGTGCCGCCCTCGGATTGAGGGGCCGGAGCCGGCAAAACCTGAGGCACACTGCCCTTCACCACAGGAGGGATCTTCATGTCCTTGTACCGACGCACGCTACTCGCGGCAGGGGCCGCGGCCGCCGCACTGTTTGCCGCCCCGGCCCTTGCGGCCCCGGCCTCCAAAGTCAACCCCGATCTGGCCCAGGCGGCGCGCACCCAGGGCAAGGCCGAGGCGCTGATCGTGCTGGCCGACCAGGCCACGCCCACCCTCGCGCCGCTGTCGGCCGACGCCGACTACAAGCAGCGCCGCCGCGCGCTGGTGCAGGCGCTGCGCACGCGCGCCGACACGCAGCAGCTGAACCTGCGCCTGTGGCTGGAATCGCGCGGCATCGCCTACCGGGCCTTCTGGCTGGCCAACATGGTGCAGGCCACGCTCTCGGCCGACGAGCTGGCGGCGCTGGCCGCGCGGCCCGACGTGGCGCGCCTGGAAACCAACCCCTCGATCAAGGCCAAGCTGCCCCAGCCCGAACGTGCAACCACGACGGAAGCCCGTTCCGATGCCACGGGAGCCGTGGAATGGGGCGTGGCCAAGATCCGCGCCACCGAGGTCTGGGCCGCCGGCATCACCGGCCAGGGTGTCGTGATCGGCGGCGCCGACACCGGCTACCGCTGGACGCACCCGGCCCTGCAGCCGCACTACCGCGGCTGGAACGGCACCAGCGCCGACCACAACTACAACTGGCACGACGCCATCCACGCACCCAACAGCCAGTGCGCGGCCGACTCGCCCGCCCCGTGCGACGACGACGGCCACGGCACCCACACCGCCGGCACCTTTGCCGGCGGCGACGGCGGCACCAACCAGATCGGCGTGGCGCCGGGCGCCAAGTGGATAGGCTGCCGCAACATGAACGCCGGCAACGGCACGCCGGCCACCTACATCGAGTGCATGCAGTGGATGATGGCGCCCAGCGACCTGGCCGGGAACAACCCCGACCCCGACCTGGCGCCCGACATCATCAGCAACTCGTGGACCTGCCCGCCCTCGGAAGGCTGCACGGTGGGCAACGAGCTGGCCCAGGCGGTGGGCCACCTGCACACGGGCGGCATCCTGTTCGTGGCGGCGGCCGGCAACTCCGGCCCGCAGTGCGCCACGATCCAGGATCCACCGGCCACCTACGACGCGGCCTTCACCGTGGGCGCCACCGACGTCAATGACCGCCTGGCCAGCTTCTCCAGCCGCGGCCCGCTCACCGCCACGCGGACGAAGACCCGCGTCTACATGGGCAAGGTGGACATCTCGGCACCGGGTGCCAACGTGCGCTCGGCCTCTTCGGCCACGGGTTATGCCAGCCTCAGCGGCACCAGCATGGCCACACCGCACGTGGCCGGCGCGGCGGCGCTGGTGATGTCGGCGGCGCCCTGGCTCAAGGGCCAGCCGGACCAGGTGATGCAGCTGCTGCGGCAGACCGCGCAGCGCACGGGCGTTGCCAACACCGCCAGCCAGGCCAACCAGATGTGTGTGCGCTGGACCGCCGCCGACTGGCCCAACCCGATGATCGGCTGGGGCCGCCTGGACGCATTCGCGGCCTATCAGGCGGCGGTGCAGACGCAGCCGCCGCGGGCCGTGGGCGGGCGCTGAATGTTGCCTTAGGGTGGGCTGCCCGCGCGCGGTGCGTCCGCGCGGCGGGCATCCCGCAGCATGAACAGGTACAGGCTCTCGACCTTCTCCCGCGCCCACGGCGTCTTGCGCAGGAACTTCAGGCTCGATGCGATGCTCGGCTCACTGCTGAAGCAACGTATCGGAATGCGCTGCGCCAGGTCGACCCAGCCATAGCGGTCTACCAGGGCCGTGAGGATCGTCTGCAAGGTCAAGCCGTGCAGCGGGTTCCGGGGCTGCCCTTGCGGTGCGGGTGGTGGGGACATGCTGGTGAACGGGCTCTGCTGGGGCATTGTCGCTGGGCGTGTCGATGGCCCTGTGCGCATGCGATCCACATCGACCCGTTTGCAGCGAAAGCTGACGGTCATCCTAGGCGGCCGACTGCACGCTCCCTGTCAGTGACCGGTCATTGCACCGGCAACCTCAGCGAGTTCTCACGGCACCGGCTTTGACGTTGTCGAGTCGTTGCCGCGATATGACCTACGCGAACATCGCTTGCCAGCATCTAGCGTTTGCAGTTCGCGCCAAAGTCGAAACGTTCCGGACTGCCACTGATGGTCACTTTGTGAGCAGCGTAGGTTGTGCCGCCATGAGTGATTGATGAGTCACCGCTCCACTCGCTCTGCCCATCATAGGTTTTGGCGTACCAGAGGAAGACACCGTTCTTGCTGCTTGCGCCACCAAGAAACTTGCTTTCCAATCCAGAGAACTTCCATGATTTCGATGTCCACCCATCGGTGGGTGCGAGGAAGTAGACAAGGAGCCAGATTTCCTTTGGACATGAGTTGTTGAACCGAAACTCCCAGCCGTAAGCAGAGGAAACGTCGGAGGCCTTCGCACTGGCTGCACGCTCCATTCCGATGTCATCGTGGACATTGATGCACCTGCACGAGGCGATCGTTCCCACGGAGTGAGCCATGTACTCGCTCAGGTAGTTGTCCTCACCGCCCTTCCTTGCGCACTGCACAGAGTGCTCAAGCTCATGCAGCATCCAAGTCCTGTCCGTGCGGTCGCTCAGAACCAGACCGCTGGGAAAGTAGATGTACCGGCATAGCGAAATCGCGGACCCGTGAATCGTGTCCACGCTCGTGGCGTAGCGAATGCTGTTCAGATCTATTTCCGGGTACCGCCCGGAGAACTCCTTAACGAACCAATCGGGAAGCCGACGCCAGCCACGGTTGTTCGCTTGGGTGACTAGGTGATTCTGGTACGCAACAATAATCGGTCTGACGACCTGCGCCGGCGCTCCTTTGATGACGCTCTCTGGACACTGCAGCGGTCGTGCCAGGCAATCGTTTATCGAACGCTGCGCATAGTCGATCGTCCCCTGAATCGCGCCACCCACGGCGTTGGCGGCGTCGCGGAGGTTGCGATCTTTCGAAGGGTCGAAGACACACGCGCAGGCCGGGCCGATACACTGCCGCGTCTCGTTGGCAGCGCAGGCATGAGCGCCCGAGTGGGCTCCCATTCCGAAGATGGCTAGTAGGATCCAGCGAATCGACGCTGCGCTGAGGATGTCCGACATAACTGACATTTGTGCCCGCCCTTAGATTGCAGAACAGACGCGATGGCGTCCTGCACCGAGAAAGTCAAAGTCCCCTTTCCAGATTTTGTGCCCAAGCGTGAGGCAACATGCTGGGCATCGCTGGCCGCTTCCACAATTCTGGGGATGCGTGCGGCGCCTGACGGCCGGTGCGCGCTTCAATTAGCGACTACCTGCAGACTTGGCCAACAAGCTCGTCCAGCAGTTCTGCGACGAGCATCCCGAGCGCTACCTGCTCGCCTTCGTCTGGCTACCTTGGTGACAACGACCTCCTGAGCGTGCGCATCGACGCCGAGAAGTTCCTCCTGCTGGCCGGGCTTAAACTCGCCCAGTGCGTCGCCTTCGCCGAATCCACGACATCGAAGTGAACATCACGGGCGTGAGCCCGGGTGAAGGTTGGGCGGTTCCACCCCGGCGGCGCATTCGTTGCGGCGGGAGGTCGAGGGGCCTTTGTCCCAGGCCAAGGCCAGTACTGGCGGCGCCAGTTCGGAGCGACCGCTGCCACCGGCGCCGTCGTCGCCGTCGCGGCGGGCTTTGCAGCACACCCTGGCCTGTCGGAGGTGCGATACGTCACTGCGCGTTCCGGTTCGTGCCGAGCAAACCGCATATAACGTGGCCGACGTGTGAGGCTGAGTCTGAGACGGCGCTGAAGTACGACGTGCACTGTAGGCAGAAGCCGAGCCCTGCAACGAGGACCCACCGAGTGCGATGACGGAAGCGCTTGCCCGCACAGCGTCCGACTTCTAGCACCAGCGTGTGGAACGAGGGGAGCTACTTCTTCGTTTCCTTTTGACCAATCAATGCGTCGATGATTGGCTGCACGATGGCCTGTCGATTCTCCTTCTCGCGAAGGGCATCGGTCACGCCGCGAATCCAGTCACGGCCTTCCCCGTGCTCCGCAACAGATGCGGTCACCTTCATTGCAAGGTACTCGTTCAACTTCTTCCCGCTCTTGTCTTCGGCCCCACGCGGAAGGGGGAACGGCCCACTGTCCTGACCGGCGAACGGAGCGCTACCTCCCCCTACCGTCCAGCTGCCGCCGGCAGACCTCTTGCCCAGGTCAAATGTTGCCTGGAAGAAGGTGACCAGTTTCCCGTCGTTGCCGGGAGCGCCAAAGGATATTTCGGCGACCAAGCTCTTGGAGTCGGTGTTTCCTTCCTTCGCTTCGGAGCGCTTGAAAGTGAGGCTGTAGGGTGTCATGGACCAGTACGGCGTCGCGCCAACAGGCTGGACACTGAACCTTGCTTCGAGGCTGTCGCCTCGCTTCAAAACCAAGCACCCCTTCGCGATGGTGTCGTCGTTGTCTGTGTAGAACGTGGTCGTCACCACGCCAGACGACGACGCGGAGAGGTTCGCCTGCTTTGAGTCCAACCAGTTCACGACCCGCGTGTAGGCCTGATTGACGAGGACAGGTACCACGGCCGCAGCGATTGCAGCGCCGAAGGTCCTGTTCTTGTTGGCAGTGCCGCAGATGCTGTCCTCGAAGGAAATCTGCAGTGGATGCTCGGCGGCCGGCGGCACGTACTCACCGTTCTCATACTTAGGAGGTGACAAAGAGCCGCAGCCGGCCAGGGCAAGGAGGGCGATGCCTGAGATGCCTGCTCTGCGTGTGTTCATGAGACCCTCCTGAAGTGCTTGTCGTCCGCGCTGGGGCTATGGGGCTCTTTGATAGAGAAACGGCGAAGGCCCTGTTGATGCAGGCCTATCGCGGATGACACCTTTGGCCAGCCGCTCGACGGTGGCTCGGTCGATGCATCGGGACTGTTCCATCGTGGACGCCATCAATGACTCTCCCGAGTTGACGTGCGGCAAGCCAATCCAATGGCCCATCTCGTGGAGAACAGCATGGAGGAAGTCGACCTCGACCGAACCTGCGCCAACACCCGGCAGTGGTCCGTCTACGAGCCGGAAGCGATAGTCCAGCGTGTTTAGTTCAGTCAGTTCGTTGTCGGCGCGGCAGGCGATGATGTTCTTGCTTCGGCCGCAGTATGTGCGTCCATCGTCGTTCACCGTGACGCGAATCTTTGCCCCATCAGCGGGGTTGGGCTCAGGCGTGCAGAGCGTCCGCTTCACCACAAATAGGGTCGGCCGCTTGCGTTCGTCCGCGGCCAAGCGGCAGTAGGCTGAGAACTCATCGCTCGGAGGTTTCGATAGTTCCACATAGGGCCTCGACTGAATGGGCGCACCGACTCGCCCAGCCGACAGCCCCCCGCGCAGAAGCCATTCGGCTTGGTCCGGGGTCAGGCCAGGCGATGTGCGCAAGTGTGCAGCGCCCGGCCCAAGTGGACCGAAGAGGCCAGGATGGACAAAGACGCGCCCATCAACCCTGACTAGGGCCAAGTTGTCCAGTCTGCACACCGCGCAGGCGCGCACCCACAAGGACACCGCTTGCAGCACCGCGCGTTGAACTTGGTCTCGTTGCTGAGCCGAGAGCTGCTGAGTGACCGACGACAAATCTACCGAGAGATGCGAACGGCCGCCGAATCCTTCGGTTGCGGGAACCTCCACTACTTGCTGAAGGGCTCCATCAAAGCAGAGGTGAGCAAGACCGTGTCGCCACGCATTCGAGACGGACAGAGTTGGAGGCGCGGCGAGCACCTTGGTACGAGAGACCTCAATAGACGCAGGTCCGCCCTGAGTCTGGCCCTCAGGAGCAACCACTTCGATGCGCCAGACGGACTCGTCCGCGACTGGCGCCTGGGCGAGAAGGACGACCGGCGCGGCCGCTTGTGGCACCTCGAATCGGCACACGTTCATGAATGAGCCGTCGCCTACGTGCTTCGCGAAGAGGGTGACGACAGTCGGTCGCGCCTTGGTACTCCAGCCGGATGAAATCTTGAGTTGGAGCAACCGACCGGCAGTCACCGCTCGCACGCTCCGGAGCGCTCTCAGTGAGTCTCCCCGTTTAATCCGGTCAGCAAACTCGAGGAACTCGGCGCGAGTGCCCGCGGCATCGGTGCTGCAACTTGGACGGGTCAGTTGGGCAGAGACCTCGGGTGTGCCCGAGTCATCACGTACTACTGTGGCGGCGGGCGCAAGCGGCCAAACCTCGGCGATGAGCGTGTACGGTCGAGCGCGAGCGGGTCCACCCGCCGCTGCATCAACGGCTCGTAGACGCACGTGAACAGTTTGGTCAGACGGAAGGTCCAGACGCCTTTGCACGGCAGGATGCTGGAACGATGCAACAGGTTCCTGCCAGTTAGCGAGCGTCTTGCCTTGCGCGGAGAGTACTTCAACAGCAATTGAGCCGCCTTGCGGCACTCCCGGTGCCGGCCGGTAGACATTGAGCGCGATTGGACCCTTTGCCCTCAGCGCGAGCGTCTCGCCAGCCGGCCCCTCTGCTGGGCCGAAGAAGTGAGACAGCATCCGCGCGTCGTGCGGCAACGTCAGGTCCCTGAACTGACTCGTTGGCACGGCGCCAAAGGTCTGCGCCGCCGTTGGCCCCGCAGAGACTGCGGCGGCGAGAGCAGTGACGACAGTTGCTATGAGGCTCCGCGCACCCATCTGAGCGGTCTCGCGCCTATGCCTTCCACTTGAGGTTCAACTGCGAGTACAACAACTCGGCCCACGTCTCCTCACGAACAAAGTCCACTGGGTACTTGGTGTTCGTCTTGATGTAGCCGTCGCTGTACGGGTCCTCTTTGAAGTCCTTCTGGCTCCTTGGATAGTAGATTGCCACGCCAGTGGACCCGTAGGGACCGCTGCTTCGCGTGCTGGCGTAGTTGCGCACCACATGCGACAGCGTGGTTTGACGGGCCGTCGCGGCCGCTGCCTTGGCGCCTGCGGATGCTTCGGAGGCTTCAAAGTTCTTCAGCAGGGTGCACAGGTCGACCGATGTCCTCATGGGCGGGTTGTACCAGTCTGCATAGCTGCCGAGGGCCAGCCGGGCGTCGTGGAACAACTTGCGGTCTCCTGCTGGCCCCGCTCGCAGCAAGTCCGCAAGCTTCGATAGCTGCTTGCCTGTGCTTCGGATGCTCCCCAACTTCAGGAGAGAGAGCGTGGTGAAGTAGCTGTTCTTGTAGAGAGCCGCGTAAGCATCGACAACTGCAGTGCCAAGCAGTTCAGCAGACATCGCGGGGTCCGCAACCAACTTCGTCAGCCAAGCTTGGTAGTCCCATCCCGCGCCCGGCTCGAGCTCTTCGCTTCCCACCATGTACTGCGTCGACTTGTCGAAGGCATAAGCCGTCTCGAACATGTTCATCAGGCATGCATCAAAGCCGAGCAAGTCGAGCCGAGCTTGCTTGAACTCGGCTTCCACGACATCCTGCACTTGCCGGTTGTACAGAATCGACCTTGTGTCGTCGTCGCTGGAGATTGCTCGGAAGCCGCCTAGCAGTGGCGCTTCGCGGTTTGATGCAGGAATCTGCCCAGGCTCAAGCTTTGAGCCGCGTTGGGCTGAAGCGGCACGCAGGCCGAGGTTCTTAGCCAGCTGGAACCGGAATCCTTGCCCATGGTTCCAGACAATCAGCATGTATCGCTTTGCCGGATACTTTGCACGAGACCACCGAACGAAGGCGCTGAGGCACTCGGGCTTGCCCATATCGGTGCTCTCACCGAGCGTCTCGACGTTTGTGCCCTTGTCGGGCAGTGGCGGGAGCTCCTTTGTGACAAGAAACCGGTACACCCCGGACCAGTTGCCGTCGCCCGTCGTGTAGTGCTTCTTGGGTCGTCCCAACTGCGCGACGATGCTGACCTTGTCGGTGCTTCCAACCGACGCCATCGCGTGGAAGTTGTCCAACGCGTCGGACTCGAGATTGTTTTTTCCGTTCATGTAGACCATGACGGTCCACTCGCGGTCATCCGCCGCGAGCGAGGGGGTCGACAGGCCTGCCGACATAGCGGCGACAGCCCCGATCGCCTCCCGGCGCGAAATGTCCTGCACCGGGTTTGAGTTTATCGGCTCGCTTGTCATCTGCCGCCCCCTGGCCTCCGAGAAGAGTGGCGAGTCTCCCAGCTCCTAAGGCGCCAGGCATCCGCAGAATTGTGCATAGCTCTGAGGCGGTCCCGGGAGCGACGCAGCTGAGTCAGGCAGCGGCAGGTACGCGGAAGGACCGGTCACGGAAAACGCCGACATTCGGCCGGCAAGCGCGAATGACTCTGACCAGTCTAAACCCGCCTGTCATTTCGCTTGCGCCACGAAGCACTCACAATGACTTCATGAAGCGCCTCCTCTTCCTGCCCCTGCTGGTCTCCGCCTTCGCTGCCCACGCCCAGCGCATCGGCGAAGTCGACACCGTGTTCAAGTTCATCGGCCCCGACCACAAGATCGTCGTCGACGCCTATGACGACCCCGACGTCAAGGGCGTCACCTGCTACGTCTCGCGCGCCAAGACCGGCGGCATCAAGGGCGGGCTCGGGCTTGCGGAAGACAAGGCCGAGGCGTCCATCGCCTGCCGGCAGTCGGGCCCGATCTCGTTTCCGAAGCCGCTCAAGCAGCAGGACGAGATGTTCAACGAGCGCATCTCGCTGGTCTTCAAGCGCCTGCGCGTGGTGCGCATGGTGGACGCGCCGCGCAACACGCTCGTCTACCTTACCTACTCAGACCGTGTCATCGAAGGCTCGCCCCAGAACAGCGTCACGGCCGTGCCGGTGGACCGGGGCACGCCGATTCCGGTGCGCTAGGAGTTCTGGTTGCTGCGGTAGCGCAGGTTCTGCTCCGGCGTGAAAACCGCCAGCGGCCCGGCGTGCACCACGTCGGTTTCCAGCCGCTCGGCCGCGCCGAAGTAGACGTAGGCCCGGATGCCCGCCCCGCTTTCGTCGCCCACCGGGTGCACGAGGATCTCTTGCCGCGTGTACCAGCCCGGCTCGTCGATCTGCTCCAGCCTATCCATCTGGCGCAGCACCTCATCGTCCACCTCGAAGAGCTGGCCGATCACGCGTTCACCGATGCCCGGCCGGTTCACCAGCCAGGGGATGCAGTAGGTGGTGACGATGTGCAGCGGGTAGCGCTCGGCGGTGCGGTACTCGCCGGCAATGCGGCGGCCGCCGTTGATGCCGAAGTTGGCGAAACCTTCCTTGAGCGTGCCGTAGACGAAGACCTTGTGCATGAGCCGCATGCTACCTACTTGCGCCCCTGCGGATAGATCGTCTCGCCGCGTTTGAGCATGGCCACGAAGCTCTCTATCTTGCGCCGGCGGCCGGCCTCGGTCTTCATGTTGTGCACGCGAAAGGCGAGTGCAAAGCGGTTCTGCTCGCTGAGCCCGGCGAGCATCGCGCGCGCCTTGGGCTCGGCGTCGATGGCGGCCTGCAGGTCGGCGGGAATCTTCAGCGCACGGCCGGCGGCATAGGCGCGCGCCCAGCGCCCGTCGGCCTGGGCGGCTTCCACATGCGCCAGGCCGTGGGGCGTCATGCGGCCATCCGCCACCAGCCGGGCCACGTTGTCGACGTTGACCTGGCTCCACACGCTGCGCCGGCCGCGTGGCGTGTAGCGCTGCAGGAAGCTCTGCGCGTCGAAGCTCTTGCGGATGGCATCGATCCAGCCCCAGCACAGCACCACGTCGATGGCTTCTTTCTGGGTGATGGACGGCAGGCCCGAGCCGACCTTGTGGATCTTGATCCAGACCTCGGTCTCCGACGCATGGTGCCGCTCAAGCCAGGCCTCAAAGCTCGCGGCGTCCGCGAACGTGTGCACCCTGCCCGGGTCGACATTCACCGGGGCCATGGCGACAGGAACAGGAAGTGGCGAACGTTCGAAGTGTCCATGCCCGAATGCTGCCGCATCCGGGCCTGGCACGCGAGAGCGGCGCCCGGATCAGGCGCTTTCGAGCAGCATCACCGCGCCCGCGGTGTTCGAGATGGGAATGTGGTACGTGCGGTGCAGCTCGCGCACCGGCCGCCCGGTGGCTTGCAGCGCACCGCGCGCCACCAGCCAGTTCAGCAGCTCAATGCCCTGCGTGCCGACGGCCTTCACCAGGTCGTTGATCGACGTGCGCGTGGCCCAGGCCGGGTCTTGCGTCAGGCTGTCCATGAACTGCAGGTCGAAGGCCTTGTTCAGGTGGCCGGCACGTTCGCCTTCCAGCTGGTGCGAGAGGCCGCCGGTGCCCATCACCAGCACCTTCTGGCTGCTGCTCCAGCTTTCGATGGCGCGGCCGATGGCCTGGCCCAGCTTGTAGCAGCGCGCCGCGGTGGGCAGCGGGAACAGCACGGTGTTGATGCACACCGGCACGATCTTCACCGGCCAGTCCTGCTCGGGCCACAGCAGCGCCATCGGCAGCGTGCAGGCATGGTCCACCAGCATCTCCTGGCAGGTGACGATGTCGAACTCGTCGGCCACGAGCTGTTCCACCAGATGCCATGAGAGGTCGACCTCGCCCTGGAACGGCTTGGTCTGCGGAATGCCCCAGCCTTCGTCGGCGTTGCGGTAGCTCTCGGCCGCGCCGATGGCGAAGGTGGGCATCTTGTCGAGGAAGAAGTTCAGGCCGTGGTCGTTGTAGACCACCACCACCACATCGGGCTTCACCTCGCCGAGCCAATGGCGCAGCGGCGGGAAGCCGTCGAAGAAGGGTTTCCAGTAGTCCTCTTGCGTGCGCCCCTTGGCGATGGCGCCGCCGATGGCGGGCACGTGCGAGGTGAAGACGTTGCCGATGATGCGGGCCATGTGGGGTGCTCCTGATGGGGTGGCTTCAGCGGCCCGCGGCCACCAGCCGCGCCTTGAACTCGTCCTTGGTCAGGCCCGTCTGCTGGGCCCCGATGTCCTGCATGTCCAGCCCGAAGATGCCGGCGAACTTGGCCAGGTAGTAGGCGTTGCCGCCGGCGGCCAGCAGCTGCAGCACGTTGCGCTGGCGGACGGCCTCGCGCTGCTCGGCGTTCAGGCCATAGCGCTCGCAATAGCCTTCTTCGTCGGCCAGGAAGAGCGCCCGGTTGGCGGCGTCGTTGAACGAAAAGCACATCTTGTTGAGCGCGTAGCCGCGGCGCGCCATGCGCCCGTCGAAGAGCACGGTGCCGGGGATGTCGTCGTGAACCTGGCGCGGGTGCATGGGCTGTCTCCTTTTTTCGCTGGGGGCCGCGCCCTGCAGTGTGGCCAGCGGCCGGCCGCCCATCAACGCACCGATACTCATGGCTGACATGAGCCCCGTCGATGCATTGGATCTCGACGGCCGCCTGCTGCAGCTGCTGGTGGCCGTGGTGGAAGAACGTTCGGTGACCCGCGCCGCCGAGCGGCTTGCGCTCACCCAGTCGGCCGTCAGCCACGGCCTGGAGCGGCTGCGCCAGGTGACGGGCGACGCGCTGGTGGTGCGTGCCGGCCGCGGCATCACCCCCACGGCGCGGGCCGAGGAACTGGCCACGCAGGCGCGCACGCTGCTGGCCGCCTTGCGCGGCATGGCGCAGCCGGCCCACTTCGACCCCGCTGCCTGCACCACCACGCTGCACATCGCCGCCAACCCGCTGCAGCGCGACCTGCTGCTGCCGCCGCTGCTGGCGCGCCTGCAGGCGGCGGCGCCGGGGGTGTCGCTGCGCGTCGTGCATTCGGCCGTGCCCACGGCCGAGATGCTGCGCAGCCCCGAGCTGCACCTGGTGATCTCGCCGCGCCGGCCCGATGCCGAAGACGTGATGCACCAGCCGCTGTTCGAAGACAGCTGGCGCGTCTTCTTCGACGCCACGGTGCGCCAGGCCCCGGCCACACGCGCGGCCTATCAAAGCGCCGAACACGTGGCCGTGCGCTACGAAGACGGCCGTGGCCTGGAGATCGACCGTTTCCTGGCCGACCGCGGCATCAAGCGCCGCATCGTGGCGCAGGTGCCTGACTTCTCGGGCGTCGCGCCCTTCGTGCGCGGCACGCCGCGGCTGGCCACGCTGCCCGCGCTGACGGCCGTGAACCTGATGCGCGGCCTGGCCGCCGCGCCCATGCCGCTGCCATGCCCGCCCATGCCCATGCACATGCTGTGGCACCGGCGCTGGCACGCGGACCCCCTGCATGCCTGGTTGCGCGAGAGCCTGCTGGCCGTGGTGGCGGCTGCGCGCCTTGCCTGAGCCGCGACCGGCCTTCACGGCGACGGGAACTCTGCGCGAAGACCCCGTGACCCTCACTTCCTAAGGTACGGCCCAGCACCGCCATTCCGGCGGCGGCACCGGCAAGCCTTGCCTTCAGGAGAGAGCCATGTCCACCCTTCCCTTCCGCCCCGCCCGCCTGGCCCTTGCGCTGCTGGCCGGCTGCACCACGCTGGCCGCGCAGGCTGAAGTGCGCCAGGTCACGGTCACCGTGCAGAACCTGGCGCCGGCCAGCGGCGTGGCGTTTGCCCCGCTGCACTTCGGCTTCAACAGCGGCGTGTTCGACGCCTTCAACCTGGGCGGGGTGGCCACCGCGCCCATCATCTCGGTGGCCGAAGGCGGCTCGGGCAGCGCCTGGCAGCCCGCCTTCGCGGCGGCCGACCCCACGGCCGCGCGCGGCACCGTGGGCGGCCTGCTGCTGGCCGGCGCCAGCGCCAGCCTCACGCTGATGGTGGACACGGCGCTGAACCCCTACTTCAGCTTCGCCGCGATGGTGGTGCCCAGCAACGACTTCTTCATCGGCAACGACTCGCCCACCGCCTTCCGCATCTTCGACGCCGCGGGCAACCTGGCCACGGGCTCCATCACCCAGACCGCCAGCGACATCTGGGACGCGGGCTCCGAGGTGTTCGACCCCGCGGCCGCGGCCTTCGTCGGCAACAACGACCTGCGCGCGCCGCAGGGCTCGGTGGTGGCCTTCAACTTTGCCGAACTGGCCGCCTTCAACGGCCTGGGCACCGGCGCCGGCTACACCTTCACCAGCGGCCTGAGCGCGGGCACCGAGGTCTACCGCATCAGCTTCAGCGCCAGCCCCGTGCCCGAGCCGCAGAGCCTGGCGCTGATGCTCGCCGGCCTGGCCGCCACCGGTTTCGTGGTGCGCCGCCGCGCGCGCTGAAAGGTTCAGCCCCGCCGGCCGACCCAGCGGGGCGACACCATGAGTCCCCACATCCTGCTCGTCGAAGACGACGAAGCCATCGCGGACACGCTGCGCCTGCACCTGGAGCAGGCGGGCTACCGCCTGAGCCACGAGCGCGACGGCCATGCAGCCCTGGCCGCCGTGGCGCGCCAGCGCTGGGACCTGGTGCTGCTGGACCTGATGCTGCCGGGTGTCGACGGCTGGGACCTGTGCCGCCACGTGCGCCAGCACCATGCCGGCGTGCCGGTGATCATGCTCAGCGCGCGCAGCGCCGAAGCGCACCGCGTGCTGGGCCTGGAGCTGGGCGCCGACGACTACCTGGCCAAGCCCTTCTCGATGCTGGAGCTGGTGGCGCGCGTGCGCGCCCTGTTCCGCCGCATCGAGCAGCTGCGCGCCCAGCAGCCGGCCGCGGCGGAGCTGCACTTCGGCCGCGGCGAGCGCTTCCGCCTGGATACGGCCGAGCGGCGCCTCTTCGACGGCGACACCCCGGTGCCGCTGACGCAGCGCGAGTACGAACTGCTGGCCTTCCTGGTGCGCCACGCCGGCCGCACCTTCGGGCGCGACGAACTGCTGCGGCGCGTGTGGGGTGTCGGCTTCGACGGCTTCGAGCACACCGTGAACTCGCACATCAACCGCCTGCGCAACAAGCTGGAAGACAACCCGCGCGAGCCGGCGCGCATCGTCACCGTGTGGGGCATGGGTTACCGCTTCGAGAGCCAGGCATGAGCTGGTGGCGGCGCGCCAGCCTGAGCACACGGCTCGTGGTGGCGCTGCTGGCCGTGCTGGCGGGCTACGGGCTGCTGGTGGGCGCCACCTTCAGGCACGAGACCGCCGAACGCGAGGCGCTGGCGCTGCAGCAGGTGTCGGCCGGCCTGGCGCGACATATCGTCGAGCACTGGCCCCACGTGGCGGCGCCTGGCGCCGGCGCTGCCGATGGCGGCACGCGGCAGGCCCTGCTGCAGATGCTGATGACGGTCAACCCCGGTGTGCAGGTCTACATCCTGGGCGCCGACGGCAGCGTGGCCGACTACCTGGGCGAGCCGGGCATGGTGCGCGTGCCGAGCGTCGACCTGCAACCCGTGCAGCGCTTCCTGGCCGGCGCCGCGCTGCCGCTGCGCGGCACCGACCCGATGGGCTCGGGCCAGGGCCGCCTCTTCAGCGTGGCCATGCTGCAGCCACCCGGCGGTGCCGTGCTCCCGGCGGGTTATCTGTACATCGTGCTCGACGGTGATGCGCGCCAGCGCGCCGGCGCCGCGGGCAACGGCGACTTCTGGCGCTCGGCCGGTGCCGCGGCGCTGCTGGGCCTGGCGCTGGCCGCCGGCATCGGCGCCTTGAGCTTTCGCCAGCTGTCGCGGCCGCTGCGGGCGCTGGCCCTGCGCATGCAGGGCAATGAGCGTGACGGCCACCCCCTGGGCGGCAACGAGGTGGTCTTGCTGGAGCATGCCTTTGACCGGATGTCGCAGCGCATCGAAACCCAGACCGCGCACGAACGCGCGCAGGCCGCCGCGCACCGCGAGACCATGGCCGGCCTGGCCCACGACCTGCGCACGCCGCTGACCGCGCTGCATGGGCTGCTGGAAGCGATGGACGCTGGCGGTGCGGGCCAGGCGCCCCCCGAGCGGCTGCTGCGCGCCGCGCTGTCGCAGAGCGACAAGGTGCGGCGCCTGTCGCAGCAGCTGTTCGAGCTGGCCGCGCTGCAATCGGCCACCGAGGTGCCGCAACGCGAGCGCTTCCGCATCGACGAACTGGTGGCCGACGCGGTGGGCAAGTTCCGGCTCATCGCCGGCACCGAGGCCACGCCGGAGGTGGAGTTGTCCGCGGAGTCGCCCGGGGCGCTGGAGGTCGAGGGCGATCTGCAGCTGGTGGAACGGGCGCTGGGCAACCTGATCGACAACGCACGCCGCCACGGCCGCGGCCCCGGGCCGGTGACGGTGAGCCTGGCTACGCAAGGGCCCGACGTGCTGGTGGTGGTGCAAGACCAGGGCCCGGGCCTGCCGGCCGAACTGTGGCGCCGGCTGCAGGGCGGGCTGTCGCCGCGCGAGCCGCTGCTGCGGCGCGGCGCCGGCGGCATCGGCGGCCTGGGCCTGGCCATCGCACAACGCGTGGCGCAGTTGCACGGCGGCAGCCTGCGGCCGCTGCCGACGCCCCAGGGCGGCACACGGCTGTGCCTGACCCTGCCCCGGGCACAATGAGCCCAACCCTCACTTGGAGCCCCCATGATCCAACGAAGCTTGCGCGCCTGGGCAGGCGCACTGGCCCTGGCCGCCCTGGCCATCTTGTCCGGCTGCGCCAACATCGGCAGCCCCATCAGCGGCTACAACGGCATGGTGGCGCTGAGAAGCCCGCACAGCGCAGCCGAGACCATGAACCGCCTGGAAGCCCAGGTGAAGCAGCGCGGCCTGGCCGTAGTGGCGCGGGTGGACCACGCCGCAGGCGCAGCGCGCGCCGGGCGCACGCTGCGGCCCACCGAGCTGCTGATCTTCGGCAACCCCCAGGCCGGCACGCCGCTGATGGAATGTGTGCAGGCCGTGGGCATCGACCTGCCGATGAAGGCGCTGGTGTGGGTGGACGTGCAGCAGCAGGTCTGGCTGGGCTACAACGACCCCGAGTGGATCGTGCAGCGCCACACGGCCACGCGCTGCCCGGCCGCGCAGAACGTGGCCGCGGCGCTGGCCGGCATCGCGGCGGCCACGGTGGCGCCTTGATGCCGGCGTGGCTTCAGTCGCCGTGGTTGCCGCGGCAGCGGCCCAGCACCAGGCAGCGGCGGTAGTCGGGGTCGGTCTTCAGCAGGAACTGCACGCGCGCGGCCACCGCGTCGTCGGCAAAATCGCTGAACAGGCCGTCCACGCCGAGTTCGTAGAACATCAGGTACTCGGCGGCCGGGCTGCCGCCGTAGTTCGAGACCAGCCGGCGCTGTTCGCTGCGGAAGGTGTAGGGGTGCACCAGCAGGCCCTTGGCGTGGGCGCGCGCTATCAGGTCGGTGGGCGGCAGCAGCGCGCGATCAGCGTCGTTGACGCGGCCGTCGCCGTTGGCGTCCTGGCAGGCACCACCCACGATGCGGATGCAGGCCGCGCTGCGGATGTAGGGCTTCCAGGGGCCGATGCCGTTGGCGTAGGTGCGCACCTCGGCCAGGCCGGCGGGCGTGAGCAGGTCGCTGAAGAGGCCGGGGCGGCCCGACACCACCCAGTCATACGGCTTGTGGTACGGCGGGGCGAAGGTGATGGTGCCGTCGGGTGCCACGTCGTCGGCGTCCACCAGCTGGATCAGCGGCAGCTCGGTGCGCGTGCGCAGGTAGCGCAGGTTGGCGGTTTCGAAGGACTGGATGAACACCGGTGCGCCGCGGTGGTTCCAGCCGGCGCGGCGCAGCACGTCCAGCAGGCGGTCTTCCAGTGGCAGGCCGATGCTCTGGTGGTAGGTGGGATGTTTGGTCTCGGGGTAGATGCCGATGCGGCGGCCCTTCTCGGCCGACTTGCGCTTCACGAAGTCGATGATCTCGGGAAGCGTGGGAATCTGGTACTGGCCGTCCCAGTCGGTGCCGCGCTCGGGCAGCGGCTGGATGGCGCGCAGGGTCTTGATCTCGGCCAGCGTGAAGTCGCTGGCCCACCAGCCGGTGACGGGCACGCCGTCGAGCATCACCGTGCGCCGGCGGCCCGCGAACTGCGGCAGCGTGCTGACGTTGGTGGTGCCGCTCAGGTCGGGCTCGTGGCGCGCGATCAGGTGGCCGTCCTTGGTGGCCACGAGGTCGGGCTCGACGTAGTCGGCGCCGAGCTCGATGCCCAGGGCGTAAGCCTCCAGCGTGTGCTCGGGCAGGTAGCCGTTGCCGCCGCCGCGGTGGCCGATGACCAGCGGC
>CAYREA010000022.1:0-42515 GCA_964423075.1 uncultured Rubrivivax sp.
TCATCGGCACCATCGACGGCATCGCCTTCCAGACCAACATCCTGGCGCTGAACGCCGCGGTGGAAGCAGCCCGTGCCGGCGAACAGGGCCGCGGCTTCGCGGTGGTGGCCAGCGAAGTGCGCAGCCTGGCGCAGCGTTCGGCCTCGGCGGCGCGCGAGATCAAGACGCTCATCGGCGCCAGCATGGAACGCGTGGAGGCCGGCTCGCAGCTGGTGGGCAGCGCCGGCAGCACCATGACCGACATCGTCGCCAGCGTGCGGCGCGTGGCCGACATCGTGGGCGAGATCAGCGCCGCGGCCGCCGAACAGAGCGGCGGCATCGGCCAGGTGAGCACCGCCGTGTCCGACCTGGACCACATGACGCAGCAGAACGCCGCGCTGGTGGAGCAATCGGCCGCCGCGGCCGAGAGCCTGAGTGAACAGGTCGGCCGGCTCACCCAGGTGGTCGGCGGCTTCCGCCTCAGCGCCGCCTGAGTCTCCGGTTCGGCCGCTTCGGCGCGCGGGACGCGGTTCAGCGTCTGCGCGCCGCATGCCGATCGGGCGGCAGAGTGCCGGCTGGCGTCTTTTGAAGACGCCGATGCCGTCCAGCCAGACTGTCGCGGGAATGACCCCACGACTTTGACGTTCCTCTTCATGCAACTACAGTTGTTGCATGAAGCGCGACAGCCGCCTTTCGGGTGTTCTGCACTGCCTGCTGCACATGGCAGAGCTGGGCCGGCCCGCGACATCGGACTGGCTGGCCCGCGCCATGCAGACCAACCCCGTGGTGATCCGCCGCCTGATGGCAGGTCTGCGCGACGCCGGCTTTGTGGCCTCTGCCAAGGGGCATGGCGGTGGCTGGCTTCTCTCCTGTTCGCTGGAGCACATCACGCTGCGCGAAGTCTACGAAGCCGTGGGTGCCCCGGCGCTGTTGGCGGTGGGGCATCGCGAGGACAGCCCGGGTTGCCTCGTGGAGCAGGCCGTCAACGCTGCGCTCGACCAGGCCTACCGTGACGCGCAGGCTGTGCTGCTGGCACGCCTGGATTCAGTCACGCTCGCTGCGCTGGCGCGTGACTTTCATCTTCGCCTCGCTGCTCGCGGGCAATCAAGCTCGGAGGCTTCTCATGGCCACTGATGCAGCCGTTGTCGGCGGCGGCGACCTCGCAAGAACGGCTGGCAACGTGGCGCATGCCACGCTCGTCTTCCACACCTGAGGCCCGCGAATGCAGAGCACGCACTCGACCTTCACGGACCGGTCGGCCGTCGCGAACTACGCGACCAGCACCCCGCGAAAGGTGCCCGGGCTGCACGATCTCCATCGCATGACCGAGCTGCTGCTCAGCGAGCAGGCGACGGGTGCAGGCCAGGTTCTTGTTGTCGGCGCGGGTGGCGGACTTGAGCTGGTGTCCATGGCCGCGGCGCGGCCCGAGTGGCAGTTTGTCGGCGTCGATCCCTCGCCCGCCATGCTCGATCTGGCCCGCCTGGCAGCAGCGCCGTTTGCAAAGCGCGTGCAGTGGGTCGAGGGGACCGTCACACAGGCACCCGCCGGGCCCTTCGACGGTGCCACCTGCCTTCTCGTCATGCACTTTCTGGATCGCAGCGAGCGGCTGCAGACGCTGCGCGAGATCCATCGTCGATTGAGGCCCGGCGCACGGCTGGTGCTCGCTCACCACTCGCCGCCGGCAGGACACACCGAGCGCTGGATGACCCGGTCGGCGGCATTTGCCACCGGAACCTCAGCGAGCGACGCGAGAGCGGTGGTTTCAGGCAAGCAGATGGCCGAACAACTTTCGCTGTTCAACCCGGACGAGGAGGAAGAGCTCCTGCGCGCTGCGGGATACACAGACGTTGAGCAGTTCTATGCCGCCTTGTCCTTCCGCGGCTGGGTCGCCACGGCTCAGTGACTCGGCCGCGTGCGCTCCTGCCGCTGCATCGCACGCGGGCCTGTGCCATGACGCTGAGCCCGGCTGCGGTGACCTGCCATCGTCCCGCCATGGTCAGTCTCCCAGCTCTGTCCAGCGTCGCCAGCTCTGGGCACGCGGGCGTGGACGCGCCGCCTCGGGCCGCTCGCAGGGCAGGAACTGCCCGCCGCCCGCACGGCCCAGAAAGCTCACGCCATCCCAGACGACGTCGCCGCGGAGCAGCGTCATCGCTGGCCAGGCCTGCAACTCGCGCCCCTCGTAGGGCGTGTAGTCGGTGGCATGGTGCAGTGCCTCGTTGCGGATCGTGCAAGGCATGCCGCTGTTCCAGATCACCAGGTCGGCATCACTGCCGATGGCGATGGTGCCCTTGCGCGGGTACAGGCCGTACAGCCGCGCCGCGTTGGTGGCGGTGAGCGCCACGAACTGCTGGATGGGCATGCGGCCGGCGAGCACGCCTTCCGAGAAGAGCAGGGCCATGCGCGTCTCGATGCCCGGGACGCCGTTCGGGATGTAGGGGAAGGCGGGCTCCTTGCCACCCAGGCGCTTGCCCGAGTCGTCTTCGTAGTTGAAAGGCGCGTGGTCTGAGGAAAACACGCTGAACAGCCCGTCGACCAGGCCGTCCCAGATCACCTGCTGGTTGGCCTTGTCGCGCGGCGGCGGGCTGCAGACGCAGCGCGCGCCCAGGAAGTGGGGCAAGGCCAGGTCATCCTGGGTGAGAAAGAGGTACTGCGGGCAGGTTTCGGCCTGCACGTTCAGCCCCTTGCCGCGCGCCCAGCGTATCTGCTCCACCGCCTCGGCACCCGAGACATGCACCAGCAGTATGGGCACGTCGACCAGCTCGGCCAGCGTGATGGCGCGGTGCGTCGCCTCGCGCTCCACCGGCGAGGGCCGCGACAAGCCGTGGTGACGCGGCGCGCTCTTGCCCGCCTCGAGCAGGCGTTCGGTGAGGTAGGTGATCGCGTCGGTGTTCTCGGCGTGGATCATCACCATGGCCCCATGTCGCCGCGCCACTTCCAGCAGTTCGAGGATCTGCCGATCGTCGAGCTTCATGTCCTCATAGGTCATGTACAGCTTGAAGGAGGTGTAGCCGCGTTCAATCAGCGCCGGCAGCTCGGTGTGCAGAACCTCCGGCGTGGGGTCGCTCACGATCAGGTGGAAGGCGTAGTCGACGCTCGCCTTGCCTTCGGCCCGGCGGTGGTAGTCGTCCACCGCAGCCTGCACGCTCTGGCCACGCTGCTGCGCGGCGAACGGGATCACGGTGGTGGTGCCGCCACAGGCAGCCGAACGCGTCCCGCTCTCGAAGTCGTCGGCCATGCGCACCGGCGGCGGCATGGGCTGGTCGATGTGGCAATGCGAGTCCACGCCACCCGGGGTGACAAAACGGCCGGCGGCGTCGATCTCGCGCGTCCCGGGCCCCGCCTGCAGGCGCTCGGCCAGCGCCGTGATGCGGCCGGCCGTGATGCCGATGTCGCAGGCGAACAGGTCGGCCGCGGTGGCGGCCCGGGCATTGCGCACGATCAGGTCGAAGCTTGTCTTCATGCACGCTCCTCGCCAGCGACTTCGTTGAACAGGCTGCCCCAACCCTGCACCCGCCGGGTATCGACACCACACAGGCTAAGCGACTTCCACACCGCCGTGCTGACGGTGTCGTACACCGGGATGCCCAGCGCCGCCTCGATGGAGGGGGCGAGCTGCGCGGCGCGCAGGTTGGTGCAGAAGGTGGTGATGCACTGCGGCCGAGCCCCGGCCACCTCGTGGGCCATCTGCACGATGTGTTGCGCGTCGACCTCGGAGAAGCTGAAGTTCACGCTGCGGTTCAGGTGCCGCTCGGCCACGCAATCGAAGCCGCTGCGCGCGTAGTTGGCGATGATGGCCGCCTGCACGTCGTCGAGGTAGGGCGTGACCAGGCCGAAGCGCTTGCGTTGTGTCGTCTGCATGATCTCGTTGAGTGCAAGCACCGAGGTGCAGCAGCGCACGCCGGTCTCCTGCTCGATGCGCCGGCACAGGGCCACGTCGGCGTCGAAGCCGAGCCAGCCCGAGGAGGTGCCGTTCCAGGCGATCACGTCGACCCGCGCGTCGGCCAGCAGGCGCGCTGCTTGCAGGATCGGCGCGATGTCGAACTGCTCCAAGGCTTGCGGCTTGAGCGAGATCTCCGTCACGCGAAAGCGCCCGAAATGCGCCGACACCTCGGGCAGCCCGGCGAGCATGGCCGAGGTCAGCGGCTCGAGTGCGGTGTTCGACGACGGCGTCAGCATGCCCAACAGCACGCGCTTCATGCGAGCCTCCCGCCACTGCTCATCCGTCACTCCTTGGATTCGTTGAGAAAATCGGCCCATGCCTGCAATCAAAACGGCCCGCAAACCCATCGCCCCGCCCAGCGGTGTCGAATTGCGCGGCGCCATCTACGACCGCATCCTCCAGGCCGTGCTGGAGCACCGCCTGCCGCCTGGCACCAAGCTGGTCGAAGACCGGCTGGCTGAGCTGTTCGACACCAGCCGTGCGCAGGTGCGCGATGTGCTCGCGCGTCTGGCCGACGAGGGCGTGGTCGCCACCATTCCCAACCGCGGCGCGTTCATCGCCTCGCCCACGGCCGACGAGACACGCGAGGTGTTCGAGGCGCGTCGGCTGATCGAGCCGGCGCTGGTGCGCCGCTTCATCGCGCAGCGCGACACGGCGGCGGTCGAGCGGCTGCGCGCACTGGTCGAAGACGAAGAGAAGGCGCGCGCGCAGCAGGACCGGCCGACGATGGTGCGGCTGTCGGGCGAGTTCCACATCCGGCTGGCCGAGTACGCCGGCAACCGCATGCTGGCGCGCAGCATGCGCAGCCTGGCCACGCTCACCTGCCTGGCGATCTTTCTCTACGACGCGCCGCACGCCACCGCCTGCCGGGAAGATGAGCATGAGCTGCTTCTCACCGCCATCTCCCGCCGCCGCGCCGAGCGCGCGGCCGAGCTGATGCTGGAGCACCTGCATCACATCGAGGCCTCGCTCGATCTGCAGGCACCGCGCGAAGAAGCGGTCGACCTGGCGGCGGCGCTGATGGTCCGCTGACAGCGGGCGGGGCACGGTGCACCGGGCTGGCCCCCGGCGCACCATTTGTCGGCATGGCGCTTTCATATTGTCGACAATACGCACCATTCATGCCGACATAAGCCAGCCGCTTTGTTGGCATAAATCTTGAATCGGGTTGGGTGCGATGGTCCGCACCACCCGCCTCACATGAGTGCGCCCCGAACCCTCTTGCGTGGCGCCAGGGTGCTGTTGGGCGACGAGCTCAGCTTCGACGGCCATGCGCGCGACGTGCTGGTTGAACACGGCCGCATCGCCGCCATCGCCACGGCTGGCAGCATCGGGCACGCCGACCGGGTGATCGAACTGCCGCGCCGCCTGCTCGCGCCGGGCCTTGTCAACGGCCACCAGCACTCGCACGAGCACTTCCAGCGCGGCCGCACGGAGAACCTGCCCCTGGAGCTGTGGCAGCACCTGGTGCGCGGACGCATCCCGGTCAAGCTCAGCCCGCGCCAGGCCTACCTGCGCGCGCAGATCGGCGCCATCGAGGCCCTGCGCACGGGCTGCACCACACTGGTCGACGACCTTGCGCTGGGCAGTGCGGTAGACCGCCAGCTGGTCGACGCGGTGCTGCAGGCCTACGACGACAGCGGCGTGCGCGCCCTGCTCGGCTTCGCGATGATGGACAAGCCGATGGTCGACAACTTTCCGTTCGTCGACGAGCTGCTGCCCGCGCCGCTGCTGGCCAGCCTGCGCGCCGCCCCGCGCCCGGGCGCCGACGAGTTCGTCGCGCTGATGCGCAGCCTTGTGCAGACTCGCCATCCGCAGGCACGGCGCGTCGGCGTGCTGGTGTCGGCATCGGCGCCGCAGCGCTGCACCGATGGCTTTCTGCAGCGCCTGCGCGGCCTGGCCGACGAACTTTCGCTGCCGGTGATCACGCATGTGCAGGAAACCCGCCTCCAGGTGGTCACGGGCTTGCACTTCTACGGCCTGCCGATCGTCGAGCACCTGGCGCGGATCGGTTTCCTCAAGCCCGCGACCAGCTTGATCCATGCGGTTTGGCTCAATCCGCGCGAGATCGCCGCGCTCGCCGAGTCGGGTGCCAGCGCGCAACACAACCCGTGGAGCAACCTGCTGCTGGGCTCGGGTGTGCAGCCGGTGCGCGAGCTGTTGGATGCCGGCGTGAACGTGAGCCTCGGCTCCGACGGCTCCTGCTCCACCGTCACCACCAACATGCTCCAGGTGGTGGGCGCCGCGGCCGGGCTGTCCAAGCTGCGCGGCCACGACGGGGCCCGCTGGCTGTCGGCGCGCGAGGCGTGGCAGGCCGGCACGCTGGCGGGCGGGCGGGCGCTGGGTTTCGGTGGCTCCCTGGGCAGCCTGAAGGTGGGTGCCCATGCCGATCTCGTGGGCTACCGGCTCGACAGCGTGAGCTTCACGCCGCTCAACGACCCGCTGCGCCAGCTGGCCTATGCCGAGCGCGGCGCGGGTGTCGACTTCTGCATGGTCGACGGCGACATCGCGATGCAGGACGGGCGGCTCACGCGCATCAACGAGGCCGCACTTCTCGACGAGATCACCCGCGAGTTCGAGGGCCTGGCCGAGCGGTACGCCCAGGCCGAGGCCGACGCCGCGCCGGTGATCGCTGCCGTGGAGGCGATCTACCGCCGTGCGCTCGCGCTGCCCGTGCCCCCAGACACGTTCGAAGCCCGCTTGCCATGAAGCGGCCGCTGCTGCGAGCATGATGGATCACGGGTCCGCACGCCAGTGCGCCGCCCGCGTTGCCGCGCGCGAGCTGGGTGCGGCCGAGGTGGCGCGCCACTTCATCGATCGGGTGAATAAGCTCAACCCGGCGCTCAACGCGCTGGTGCAGTTCGACCCCGACGGCGTGCTCGCCGAAGCGCACCGGGTCGACCAGCGCCTGGCCGCGGGCGAGGTCTTGCCGATGGCCGGTGTGCCCGTCACCATCAAGGACAACCTGTGGGTCGCGGGCCGCACCATCACCCAGGGCTCGCGCCTGTTCGCCGGCTTCAAGGCGCCACGAGACGCCTGGGCCGTGCAGCGCCTGCGTGCGCTGGGGGCGGTGGTGCTGGGCATCACCAACTGCTCCGAGTTCGCCTGCAAGGGTGTCACCGACAACCTCGTCCATGGCGCCACCCGGCACCCCCTGGACCCGGCGCTGACCCCCGGCGGATCGTCGGGCGGTGCGGCCGCGGCCTTGGCCGCAGGGCTGGGCCTGCTTGCGCTGGGCACCGATGCCGGCGGTTCGGTGCGCCGCCCGGCCGCGCACTGCGGCCTGGTGGGCCACAAGCCGACCCAGGGCCTGATCGCCCACCCCTGGGGCTTTGCGGAGCCGAACTATGGCGTCTCGGTCGTCGGCCTGCTGGCGCGTGACGTCGGTGACTGCGCGTGGCTGCTCGACCGGCTCTCGGGCTTTGACGCCAGCGATGCCAGCGCACCTGCGCTGCACGTGGACTGGCAGGCCGAAGCCGCAACAGCTCGCGAGCCGCCGCGTGACCTGCGCATTGCCTGGAGCCCGCAACTGGGCTGCGACTTCGCCATCGACGCCGACGTGCTCGCCGCTCTGGCGCGGCGCGTGCAGGCGCTCCGCGCCGCCGGATGGGCCGTCACGGAGGCCGATCCGGGCTGGGGCGAGGCCGTTCGCGCCCACCCGATCGACCTCTTGCAGCACGCGGGGCTGCATGCGCTGTACGGCGAAGCCGTCCGCCAGCGGCGCGAGGACATCGACCCGCACCTGCTGGCGCAGATCGACGCAGGCGCGGCCAGCAAGCCGCTCGAGCGCGCTGCGGCACTGCGCCAGCGCGGCCCCATCGTCGCCAGCCTCGCGCGCTTCTTCGAGCGCTACGACGTGCTGCTGTGCCCCACCACGCCGGTGACGGCCTGGCCGCTTGAAGAGATCGGCCCGGCGTCGATCGGCGGGCAGCCGGCCGGCCCGCGCGGCCATGCCGTGTTCACGCCCTTGTTCAATCTCTGCGGCGTACCGGCCTGTTCGGTGCCGGCGGGGCCGGTGCGCGGCCTGCCCGTGGGCTTGCAGGTGGTGGCACCGAAGTTCGAGGACGCTCGCGTGCTGCAGATGGCTGCGCTGCTGGAACGTCTGGCGCCCTCAGAGGCTGCATGCGCACGAAGTTGGTGAGCAGTTTTGGGCATGCTAATTGCTCGGTTTTTCTCAGCGCAAGGCGTAAGCCTTTTTGGTTGGCGTGCCGAACGAAGCAGCGGGCTTCCAGCCTTGGACCCGCCGTCGATCTTCAGCAACGTGCACCCAAGGGCGGGTGCTTTCCTTGGAGAACACCATGTTCGAGCGATTTAACCAACTGACCTCGGCCCGCTCTGCGGGCCCCTCGCGCCGCGGTTTCATCAAGAGCGCCGGCGCCGCCAGCTTCACCGTGGCCCTGCCCGCCAGCCTGCTGGGCGCCATGACGAACGCCGCCGCCCAGGGCACCACCACCCTCAAGGCCACGCACGGCTCGGGCCTGTGCAACATGGCCTTCTTCCTGGCCAAGCGGCGCGAGCTGGCCAAGGCCGACGGCGTCATCCTCGACTTCGTCATCACGCCCACCAACGCCGACATCGCCACGCTGTTCGGTGCCGGCCAGGTGGACATGTCGGTCATCCCGTATTCCAACTTCCACACGCTCGTTGACGCGGGCGCGCCGGTGAAGATCGTGGCAGGCGCCGGTGTCGATGGCTGCATCCTGCTGGCCAAGGAAGGCATCAAGAGCGCCGCCGACCTGAAGGGCAAGTCCATCGGCACCTTCCAGGCCGACACGCTGGAAGTGCTGCCGTACGACTACCTGCGCAAGGCCGGCATGTCGTTCAAGGACGTGAAGGTGCGCTACTTCAACACGTCCCCCGAACTGGCCCAGGCCTTCATCGCCGGCGGCGTGGACGCCATCTGCCACATCGAGCCCTACGCCACGCAGTGCCTGTCTTCGCGCAAGGGCTCGACCGTGCTGTCCGATGGCAGCGACATCTACGGCAAGAACTATTCAGACTGCATGCTCGCCGTGCGCACGCCGCTGATCGAGAAGAACCCGAAGGCGGTGAAGGCCGTCATCAAGGCCATGATGCTGGCGCAGAGCCAGGCCGAGACCGACATCGACGCTGCACTGCGCGACACCGTCGGCAGCTACTACAAGACCTCGATGGAAGCCGCCAAGCTGGCGGCCAGCAAGCAGCCCATCATGATCGACCAGCGCAAGAACAAGCAGTTCGTGCTGGACCGCGGCCAGTCGATGCTGGAGCTGGGCTACATCAAGAAGCTGCCGCCGGCCAGCGCCGTCGACTTCACGCTGCTTGAGCAGGTGATCGCCGACAACAAGTCTCTTCACGCCGGGTTGAAACTGAAGACGATGGCCTAGGCCCCAGCGGCACCTGCCCAGGAGGCCCGCCATGTCTGCCCTGCCCGTGGCCGGCGCCAAGCCGGCCGTTCCCGTGTCGCTGCCCGCCGGCCGCAACAAGCTGCGCGCCTATGCGCAACGCAGCCTGTGGTGGCTGGCGTCGGTGGGCATCTTCGTCGCCATCTGGGAGCTGTGCTGGCTGTCCGGCCTGGCCGACCCGCTGATGCTGCCGCCGCCGCACCTCTTCCTGGCCAACCTGCCCGAGCAGTTCAAGTTCTTCGACCCCGCCGGCGCGCGCAGCCTGCAGGAAGACGGCGGCGGCCTGCTGTCGGTGCTGGAGGTGATGGCATGGACTTCCATGCGCGTCATCCTGGGCCTGGCGCTGGGCTTCGTCGGCGCGGTGGGCGTGGGCCTGGCGATCCGCTACTTCCCGGTCTTCGGCAAGCTCACGCTGCCCACGATCACGCTGCTGACGCCGATCTCGCCGGTGGCCTGGCTGCCGGTGGCGATCTTCATCTTCGGCATCGGCAACGTGCCGGCAATCTTCCTGGTCTTCATCTCGGTGTTCTTCATCATCGTGCTGTCGACGCTCTCGCAGATCGACGCGGTGCCCGCGCCCTACCTGCATGTGGCGCGGATCATGGGTGCCAGCAAGCACCAGCTGTTCCGCCACGTGATCCTGCCGACGATCCTGCCCAGCCTGTTCGTGACGCTGCGGCTGAACCTGTTCGCGGCCTGGATGGTGGTGCTGATCGCCGAGGCCGTGGGCGTGGGCTCGGGGCTGGGGCAGATCGTGATGATGGCGCGCAACACCTTCAACGCCAGCCTGGTGTTCTTCACCATGACGCTGATCGGCCTGCTCGGCTACCTGTTCGACCGTGGCCTGCTGTGGGTGCAGCGGCGCGTGCTGTGGTGGGTGGGCCCGTCGAGCCTGGAGGGGAGATAACCATGGCCCGCCCCATGATCAGCCTGCGCAACGTGCGCAAGGTGTGGAACCCCGACACCCCGAAGGCGCTGACCGCCATCGACGGCCTGTCGCTCGACGTGGCACCGGGTGAGTTCGTCGTGCTGCTGGGTCCTTCGGGCTGCGGCAAGAGCAGCCTGCTCTACCTGGTGGCCGGCCTGGAGGCAGCAACCGACGGCCAGATGGAATGCGACAGCCTGCCCATCACCGGCCCCGGCACCGACCGCGGCATGATCTTCCAGGAGGCTTCGCTCTACCCCTGGCTCACCATCGCCGAGAACGTGACCTTCGGGCTCAAGCTGCAGGGCGTGTTCCCCGAGAAACGGCAACGCATCGCGCAGGACCTGCTGCTCAAGGTGGGCCTGGCCGACGCAGCGAACAAGCGGCCCGACGAACTGTCGGGCGGCATGCGCCAGCGCGCGGCCCTGGCGCGCGCCTTGTCGATGCGGCCCAAGGTGATGATGATGGACGAGCCCTTTGCCGCGCTCGACATCCAGACGCGCGCCAAGATGCAGGGCCACCTGCTCGAGGTGTGGCGGGCCAGCGGGGCGAGCGTGCTGCTCGTCACCCACTCCATCGACGAGGCGCTGGCGCTGGCCGACCGCATCGTGGTGTTCACCGCGCGCCCCGGCCGCATCAAGGACATCGTTCCGGTCGACCTGCCGCGGCCGCGCTCGCCACGCGATCCGCGCTGCATCGAACTGAGCCAGCGCCTGGCCGACCTGCTGGCTGACGAAGTCGACCGTGCCTTCCTCGAGCAGGAAGCCGCGATCTGAGCACGACGAACCCCCTTGCGCCTTCGGCCGGAGTCGGGTCGCGTGCTGGTGCCGGTGGCACCACAGGCTCCGCACGAACGGCCGACCACACACATACAGGAGATCAAGATGACTGCAGCCCTGGTTCGCGCCAAGTGGATCGTCACTGGTGTGCAAGACCGCCACACCCCGAACATCATCAGCGACGCGGCGCTCGTGCACGAGCATGGCAAGGTGGTCGCGGTCGGCCCCTTCGAAGAAATGCGCCAGCGCTTTCCCGAAGCCGCGGTCACGCAGCACCCGCACCACGTGCTGCTGCCCGGCTTCGTCAACAGCCACCACCACGTGGGCATGACGCCGCTGCAGCTGGGCTCGCCCGACTACGCGCTGGAGCTGTGGTTTGCCAGCCGCATGTCGGCCCGCGATGTCGACATCTACCTCGACACGCTGTACTCGGCCTTCGAGATGATCGCCTCGGGCATCACCACGGTGCAGCACATCCACGGCTGGATGCGCGGCAGCTTCGAGCAGGTGCACGGCGCGTCGAGCGCGGTGCTGAAGGCCTACCAGAGCATCGGCATGCGCGCCTCGTACTGCTACGCCGTGCGTGAGCAGAACCGGCTGGTCTACGAAGACGACGCCAGGTTCTGCGCCAGCCTGCCCGGCGATGTGGGCGTGCCGCTGGCCGAACACCTGAAGCAGGCCACGCTGAGCTTTGCCGACCATATGAAGCTCTACCAGATGCTGCGCGACGAGAACGCCGGGCAGTCGCTCACGCGCATCCAGCTCGCTCCGGCCAACCTGCACTGGGTCACCGACGACGGCCTGATGAAGATGGTGGAGCAGGCCCAGGCCGACGACGTGCCGATGCACATGCACCTGCTGGAAACCGTGTACCAGAAGGAGTACGCGCGGCGCCGCACCGGCACCACCGCGGTGAAGCACCTGCACAAGCTGGGCGCCCTGGGCCCGTGGATGACGCTCGGCCACGCCGTGTGGCTGACCGAGGAAGACGTGGAGCTCGTCGCCCACACCATGACCTGCGTGTGCCACAACTGCAGCAGCAACTTCCGGCTGCGCAGCGGCGTGGCGCCGATCAACGAGCTCGCCCGGCGCGGCGTGACCATCGGCATGGGGCTGGACGAAGCCGGCATCAACGAAGACCGCGACATGCTGCAGGAGATGAAGCTCGCGCTGCGCGCCCACCGCGTGCCGGGCATGGACGACGACGACGTGCCGAGCTGCCCGCAGGTGCTGCAGATGGCCAGCGAGCACGGGGCCCTGACGACGGCCTTCCGCGGCCAGATCGGCCGGCTCGACCCCGGCATGCAGTTCGACGCCGTCGCCATCGACTACCAGGCCGCCACCTACCCGTTCCAGGACGAGGACATCCCGGTGCTCGACGCCTTGATCCAGCGTGCCCAGCAGCGCCATGTCGACACGGTGTACGTGGGCGGCGATCCGATCTATGCGCAGGGCCGCTTCAAGTACCTCGACCGCGACAAGGTCTTGGCCCAGATCGCCGAGCAGCTGTCGCGGCCGCGCAGTGCCGACGAGGAAAAGCGCCGGCAGCTGTCCAGGGCCGTGTTCCCGCACGTGAAGAAGTTCTACGCCGGCTATCTGGAAGGCGAGCCGGCGCGGCAGCCGTTCTACGGCCCTTCGTCGCGCACTTGACGCTGCACTGAGACTGACTCTGGGAGTTGAGCGTGGACGAAACTGTGATCATCCGGGGTGGTCGTCTGCTCGATGTGGCCACGCGCTCGGCGCCGCCCGCCGATCTGCTGGTGCAAGGCGGCCGCATCACCGCGATCGGCGCGCCCGGCATGCCGGCACCGCCCGACGCGCGCGTCTTCGACGCCTCGCGCACCTTGATGCACGCCGGCCTGATCAACGGCCACACCCACGGCAGCACCAACTTCAGCAAGGCAACACACGACCGCTGGACGCTGGAGCTGCTGCTGTCGGGCTCGTCCGAATGGGCGTACCACCAGACGCTGGAACACAAGTACCTCAACACCTACCTCGGCGCAATCGAGATGGTGAAGAAGGGCTGCACGAGCTGCTATGACCTGACCTTCGGCTTCCCGCTGGTGACGCCGGAAGAGTTGTATGCCATCGGCCGCGCCTACGTCGACGCCGGCATGCGGGCGGTGGTGGCGCCGATGCTGCAGGACATCTCGTTCTACAAAGCCATTCCCGGGCTGTACGAGGCGCTGCCGGCGCCGCAGCGCGCCGAGATCGATGCCTCAGACGGCGACACCGGCTTCATTCTCGACAGCATGGCGCGCGCCCTGCGCGACTGGCCCCACGACCGCACGCAGGTGCGCCTGGGCATCGCTCCGACGATCCCGCTGCATTGCTCCGACGCGCTCACCGTGGGCTGCGCAAAGCTCGCTGCCGAGTACGACACGGTGCTGCAGTCGCACGTGAGCGAATCCAAGGTGCAGGCGGTGGCGGCGCTGCAACGCTGGGGCAAGTCGCTCACCGCGCACTTCGAGGAACTGGGCATGCTGGGCCCCAACTTCACCGTGGCGCATGGTGTCTGGCTCGACGACGACGACCTGCGTCGCCTGGCCGCAAACGGCTCTTCGGTTTCGCACAACCCAGGCAGCAACATGCGCCTGGGTGCCGGCATCGCCGACGCGCGGCGCATGCTCGAGCTGGGCGTCAACCTCGCCATCGGCACCGACGGCGCGCTGTGTGCCGACAACCAGAACATGTACGAGGCGATGCGCTACGCCTCGATGGTGTCGAACGTGCGCACGCCCGACTACACCACCTGGCTGTCGGCCGTCGAGGTGTTCACTGCCGCCACGGCGGGCGGCGCACGAGCCACGGGCTTCACGCAGGCAGGCGCGCTGGCGCCGGGCCAGGCGGCCGACATCGTCTTCCTCGATCTCGACTCGATCAACTGGATCCCCTGCAACGACCCGGTGAACCAGGTCGTGCTGACCGAAGACGCCACCGGCGTGCGCCACGTCATGGTGGGCGGCAAGACCGTGGTGGCCCATGGCAAGCACTTCGCTGCCGACCTGCCCGCGCTGGCGATACGGGCCGAAGCGGCACGTGACCAGATAGCCGCCGCCAACGCGCAGGGCAAGTACCTCGCACAGGCGGTCGAGCATGCGGTCGGCAGCTTCTGCATCGGCCTGTGCCGCCAGCCGTTCCATGTGCACCGCTATGGCGGGCCGCCCGGCCTGTGAGCCGAGGCGCCGGATCCGTCGACCAACCCGTCCACCCACGAAGGAGTGTCTCGATGCAAGACCACGATGCCAAGAAAGACGAGCCCGCCACCGCTGCGCCTGCGGCCCACCCAGGCGTGCGCCGCCGCGGCGTGCTGAAGGCTGCTGCCGGCACGGCGGCGATGGCCGCACCGTCGCTGTGGCTGCCCGCGCACGCGGCCGACCCGGTGGTTCTGAACTACCTGTCCTGGCCCGGCAATGCCGACCCGACCATCGTGGGCGAGTTCGAGAAGGCCAACAACTGCAAGATCCGCATCAAGGAATACGTGGGGGGCGACCAGATGATGGCTGTCGTCAACCAGTCGCCGCCCGGCACCTTCGATGTCGTGCTGGCCGACGCCGAGTACATGCACCTGCTGAAGGCCGCCAACTTCATCGAAGAGCTGAACCCGGCCGACTATCCGCTGAAGGACCTCTGGCCCGAGTTCCAGAAGTTCCCCTTGCACTGGTTCGACAACAAGCTCTACGGCGTGATGCTCGACTTCGGCTACCTCGGCATCTCTTACAACACCAAGGCCTTCACGCCGAAGGAGGTCTCTTCCTACGCCGTGCTCTGGAGCGAGAAGGCCAAGGGCAAGGTCGGCTTCTTCGACTGGTACCTGCCCTCGATGGGCTGTCTCAGCCTGTCGAACGGCAACCGCCCGCCGTTCGACATCGATGCCGCCAAGTTCGACGGCCTGAAGAAGAAGATGTTCTCCCTGAAGCCTCAGGCCGCAGGCTTCTACACGATCGCCGACATCTTCTCTTCGATGACGAACGGCCGCGCGCAGCTCATTCCCGGCATCGGCGAATGGATCACGCTGGGTCTGCGCATGAGCGGCGTCCCCGTGGACACCATCATTCCCGACGAAGGCGGCCTGCAATACACCGAGTCGCTGTCGATCGTGAAGGGCACGCCCAAGCGCGACCTGGCGCGCAAGTTCATCCAGTACTCGCTGACGCCGCGAGCGCAGGTGGCCATGGCCACCAAGGTGGACAACCGCAAGAGCATCCCGTCGATCCCGGGCTGGAAGCTGCTCAACGAGACGAAGCCCAAGGAAGCCGAAATCCTGCGCATGACGCTCAAGGGCCCCAACGTCATGGACGAGTACAAGGCCAAGAAGATCCAGTTGCGCCAGTTGCCGCAGAAGCAGTCCATCGAGACCTGGAACGAGACCTGGAGCCAGTTCAAGGCGCTATGAGCACGGTGGCCGGCGACACGAGCCCCCGGCGCGCGCCGGCCTGGTGGGGCGTGGGCCCGCCCCGCCAGGCCGGCTCGCAGCGCGTGCTTCCCTTGGTGCTGGGTTTGCCCGTCGTCTTCTGGCAGGCCCTGTTCTTTGTCGGGCCGCTGGCCTTTCTGGTGGTCATCACCTTCTGGGAGGTGCGCTCGTTCCGGCTCGAACCGGCCTTCGTGTTCGACAACTGGACGCGCATCCTCGGCGCCAGCACCTTCCACAAGGCACTGGCGCACACCCTGCTGGTATCGGCCCTGGCCACGCTGCTGGCGGTTCTGCTGGCGCTGCCCGCGGCGTACACCATCGCCTTTCGCCTTTCGCCCCGCGCGCGCAACCTGGTGGTGGCCGCGCTCATCGCGCCGGTCTTCTCGAGCTACATCGTGCGCATCTATGCCTGGCAAGTGGTGCTCAGCCCGCAGGGCATCGCCAACAGCTTCGTCACCGCGCTGGGCCTGCCCGCGCTCGATCTGCTGGGCGGTGCCTTCTCACTGCAGATCGGCTTTCTCACGCTGACGCTGCCGATTGCGGTGCTGATCATCATGTTTGCGTTCTCGGGCATCGACGGCACGCTGATCGAAGCCGCAGAGAACCTGGGCTGCACCCGTGCCCGTGTCTTCTGGCACGTGCTGCTGCCGGCGGCGCGGCCCGCGCTCGTGCTGGCCGCAAGCACCAGCTTCCTGCTGGCCTTCGGCGACTTCGTGAGCCCGATGTTCATGACCGGCAGCAGGCCGCCGACGCTGTCGATCCTGATCGTCGATACGGTCAAGTCGGGCTCACAGTGGCCGCGCGCCTCGGTCATCGGCGTGGCGATGTTGCTGGTGCTGATGGTGGTGGTCGGCCTGGGGCGCTGGCTGGGCGCCCCCCGACGAGCCAAGCTGCCGTCGTGACGAACAGGGCCATGCCCGACACCGAAGCGGCCGCCCGCGCGCGGCGCGTCCGCTGGTCGCGCCGGGCGCAGTTCGCCTATCTCGCCCTGCTGTTCGCCTTCATGGCCACGCCGATGCTGGTGGTGGTGGTGTTTTCCTTCGATGCGAACCGCTTCCCGGCCATCCCCTGGGGTGGCTTCAGCCTCGACTGGTACCGCGCCATCCTGAACGACGAGATGGTGGCCGATGCCTTCATCAACAGCATGAAGGTCGCGTTAGGCACCGCCGTCGTGTCCACTGTGCTCGGCTTCGCGGCGGCCTATGTCGACTACCGCTGGCGCTTTCGCGGCCGCAGCGCCTTCGTGATGACGGTGGCCATGCCGCCGGCGGTGCCCGTCACGATCCTGGGCATGGCGATGCTGGCATTCCTGTCGCGCCTGGGCCTGTTCGGCAGCGTCTGGTCGGTCATGGCCTGCCATGTGGTGCTGGCCACCTCGTTCGCGATGGCGCTGATTCGCCTGCGCCTGGGCGAACTAGGCCCCGAACTCGAACAGGCTGCCTGGAACCTTGGCGCCTCGCCCGCGGTGGCGATGCTGCGCATCGTGGTGCCCTTCTGCAAGTCGGCGCTGATCGCGTCGTTCTTCCTGTCGGCGGCGGTGTCCTTCGATGAATTCATGATCGCCTGGTTCGTGGGCGGCGTGCACGAGACGCTGCCCGTGCGCATCCTGAACCTGCTGCAGGGCCAGGTGAACCCGAAGATCAATGCGATCGGCACCGTGGTGCTGGTGGTCAGCGTGAGCCTGGTGCTGGTGGCCCAGCGCTTCGTGCGCGTCAGGCTCGGCCCGCATGACGGCGCAGCAAGGCCTTGAACTGAAGCGAGACCATGAGCGAGCCCTACGTTTCCCTCAAAGGCCTGCGCAAGCAGTTCGGCAACCAGACGGTGGTGCGCGGCATCGACCTGGACATCGCTGCCGGCGAGTTCATCGCCATCATGGGCCCTTCCGGCTGCGGCAAATCGACCACGCTGCGCATGATTGCGGGCCTGGACGAACCCAGTGCGGGCCAGGTGCTCATCGGCGGGCGCGACATGCGCGGCATACCGGCCTTCCAGCGCGACACGCCGATGGTGTGGCAAAGCCTGGCGCTGTTCCCCTTCATGACCGTGGCCGAGAACGTGGCGTTTCCGCTGCGCATGAAGAAGCTCGGCGCCACCGGCCAGCGCCAGCGCGTGGGCGAGTGGCTCGAGCGCATGGGGCTGGCCGGCATGGGCGAGCGCAGGGTGTCGCAGCTCTCTGGCGGGCAGCGCCAGCGCGTGGCCCTGGCCCGCGCGCTGGTGACGGAGCCATCGATCCTGCTGCTCGACGAACCCCTGAGCGCACTGGATGCGCACCTGCGCGTGCGCATGCAGACCGAGCTGGCGCGCCTGCACCGCGAACTGCGCATCACCTTCGTCTACGTCACGCATGCGCAGTCCGAGGCGTTCGCCCTGGCCGATCGCATGGTGATCATGAGCGACGGCCTGATCCAGCAGACCGGCCGGCCGCAGGACGTCTACCGTGCGCCTGCGAACCCCTTCGTCGCCAACTTCATCGGCACCAACAACCTGATCACGGGCGAGGTGGCCGAGGTGGGCAGCGATCATGTCGAGCTGACGAGCCGCATCGGCGCCTTCCGGCTGCCGACGACCACGGCGCTGTCGAAAGGCGCACGCGCCAGCTTCGTGATAGCCGCCGACCGCGTGGGCCTGGCCGATGCGCAGACCGCCGGCACGCCTGCACACGGGGTGCAGCTGAATGGCACGGTACTCGGGCTCGAGTTCGTCGGCTCGACGCAGACCGTCTTCATCGAGGTACCGGGCAGCGACAGCGAGTTCCGCGTGCAGAAGCAGCAGCACGAGATAGAGTCCCTCGGCATCGCACCCGGCCAGCAGGTTCGCCTGAGCTGGGACCCAGCACACGCTTGGCTGCTGCCGCAGGCGGCCTGAGGACAGACCCATGTACCAGCCAGCCTTCATGCAGCGCGCGATCGAACTGTCGGCGCAGGCGCTCACCATGCCAGGCACCGAACCCTTCGGCGCCGTCATCGTGCGTAACGGCCAGATCGTGGGCGAAGGCTTCAACCACTCGCGCGCGCATTGGGACCCCACCTCGCACGGCGAGGTTGAGGCCATACGCGACGCCTGCCGCAGGCTCGAGACGGTCGACCTCCAAGGCAGCGAGCTCTACAGCTCGTGCGAGCCCTGCGCGCTGTGCGTGGCGGCGATGCAGATCACCGGTATCGCGAAGCTGTACTACGCCGCCTCGCTCGAACAGTCGGGCGCGGCCTTCGTGGCGCTCACAGCGGCCGCGCGCCACCCGATCGACTGCGATGTGCTGCGTGCCGAGGCCGGCGCGACGCTGGCCGAACGGCGCATGCCGGCCGAGCAGCACCTTTCGGGGCCAGCCATTGCCGTGCTGAAGCAGTGGGCTGCTCAGCGCAGCTGAAGACGCGAGCAGCAGCCGCAGGCCTCAGCACTTGCTGTTGCCCGCTGAGGCCAGGACCACCCGCCAGAAACTGAAAGTGACGGGGCCTCCCCGGCGATCCGTCGAGCCGCGATCAGGTCTGGCTGCTCTGAACGTCAAGCTGCACGGTCGAGCGGTCCGCCGACTGCTCGAGAAGCCAGCGGCCGCCTTCGGAGACCGCCGACAGCCGGCAGCCAGATCGGAACGCCCGCAGGCGGTCTTGAAGCGCCCTGCACTCACCCGAGGAGCCGTAGATCCCGCACTGTCGACGCAGTCGGCAGACGGGCTCCAGAGATGAGCACGCGGAAACGGCTGCCGACATGGCAGCGAAACGAGGCCGGCTGCGCCGGTGAGCATCCCCGCCCCCCCTCGTGGGTCGTCCCCGGCTTCGTAGGGCATTGGAACGCAGCGGCACGCACCCTGGACCTCCACGGCTGCCCCCTCTTTTGGACGCATGCGCCTACGCCTGCGCCAGGCTTGGTCCGTCGCAGCCCGAAACTGGGGCGCACCCCAGCTTGTGACGGCGGGTGGGCAACGCCTAATGTGCGTGGTGTTGCGCAACCTGTCTGCGCCGGAGGTCCGACCATGCTTGCCGATGGCGTTCGCCGCACCGAAGCTTCCCTGCCTCCGCCGCCCCCGCCCCCGCCGCCACCACCCGCGAAGCACGTCGAGCACCGCGTCGCGCCGGGCGAGACGATGACCGAGGTCGCCTCCCGCTACGGCACCGACGTGCCGACGCTGCAGGCCTCCAACCCCGACGTGAAGGACCCGGACCAGGTCCAGGTCGGCCAGGTACTGCGAGTGCCGATCGGCGAAGGCTACGGTGAGGAACCGACGTCGACCGAGCTGAAGCCCGGCCAGACACTGACCGAACTCGCCCAGCAGGTGAAGTTGCCGCTCGACCGGCTCATCGCCGCCAACGGCCACCTGCTCGGCGAGCCGGAGCTGATCCGCGTCGACCAGCAGATCTGGATCCCCGGCGGCTACGCGGTACAGGACGCCCAGCTGCCGAAGCAACAGCCGCTGACGCCGCTGCAGCAGGCCGAACAGAACGCCGACGCCGCTGCCACGCGCGCCGCCGCAGCCCAGCAGGCCTACGAGGACATGGCGGCTTCCACCTACGGCAGTGGCGCCGCGCTGCCGTACCTGGCGCAGAACGCGGCCGACGCGAAACGCGCGCTCGACGATGCGGTGAGAGTCGAGGTCGACCTGCAGTTGCAGGGCAACCTGCCTCCGGGCCACGGTGCCACCGAGGCCGACCACGCAGCTGCTGCCGACGAGGTGCGCAACCGCACCCGCACCGACCCGGCCGCCCAGGCGCAGGTGGACACCGCGCTGACGCGGGTGGACACCAGCCGCCAGGCTCAGGCCATCGTCGACCGCGCGAACGCACAGTCCGACCCCGCGCAGGCGCTGAAGGTGCTCAGCGAAGGCCATGCCGCGGCGTCGCCGCAGGTGCAGCAGGCGTTGCTGGCAAGCAGCGGCGCGCAACAGATCATCCGCAACGCCACCGACTGGGCGCTGCAGCCGCTGAAGGACGGGCCCAACTACGACACCGGCGGCCCACAGGCGCCGGGCTACCAGACGATGGAGCGGCTGGACCAGCTCACCGCCGTGTCCAGCCCCGAGATCGGCGCGCGCGTGATGGGCCAGGCGGCGCCTGCGATCGAGCGTGCGCTGTCCGAGTACCCCGACCAGCATGGCGTGATGCCCTTCGGCCAAGGGGCAGTCGAGCACCTGACGCACGCGCTGGGCCGCATCGCCGGCACACCGCTGGGCGACGCCGTGATGGACCGCTATGTGCCGCTGGGCATCTGGGATCGCAACGGCATCGTCAATGCGATCGCGCAGGGCGCCAGCCCGGCCTACGCGCTGAAGATCGCGCAGCAGCCCAATGTCGACACGGCGATGGTGATGGACACGGTCTACGCCGGCATGGACATCTTCCGCGAGCGGGTGGCCGACGACACCAAGGCCTACGGCAAGCAGATGGAAGAGCTGGCCTGGCTGGTGACGAGCCACGCCGGCACCATGACGCCCGAGCAGCTGGACAAGGCCATCGCCGACTACGCGGCCGGGAAGGGCCCCGAGTGGCAGCAGCAGACCGAAGCGCTGAAGCAGAAGCTGGCCGACGACGGCGCCGCGCTGCTGGCGCAGGTGCAGGCGCTGCAGAGCCTGCCGCCCGGGCTCAGCGGCGAGCAGGGCCGCGTGAACGAGCAGATCGCCAGCACGCTGAACGACACCCACGCGCAGCTGGCGATCAGCACCGCGCTGAAGACCAACCCCGCGCTCACCGCAGGCCAGGCCGGTCAGCAGATGCTGGGCTTCTTCACCAGCACCGGCTTCGCGTCGAATGCCAAGCTCTCTGATCAGGCGCGCAAGCTGGTCAGCGAGGTGGCGACGGCGCACGTGCAGTCGACGCTGCTGGCGCGTGTGGGCGAATTCGACCCCGCCAACCCGGCGAGCGTGCAGCGGGCGGCAGACGCGATCGACAGCCTGCGCAGCCCCCAGCTCGCCAAGGCCTGGGGGGTGTCGGAAGCCGCGCTCGACAAGGCGCTCGACAAGCTGAAGGGCACGATGCCGGTTGCCGGCGAAAGCGCCGAGGAAGCGGCCAAGCGGCTGAAGGACTTCGACGATGCACTCGGTGGCATCAAGGGCTTCGACAAGGCCAGTGGCGCCGGCCAGATCCTGCGCGGCGCCGGGCTCGCACTGGCCGGCGTCGGGCTGCTGGCGTCGATCGAGCGCGCCGGCCTCAACCCGTCGCTGAAGAACAACCTCAAGGTGCTGGTTGACGCCGCCGGCCTGGGCCAGAAGGGCGCCGAGCTGCTGGTGGGCCTGGGGAAGGCCGATTCGGAGTCGCTGATCGGCAAACTGGGCGGCAGCGCGGCGAGCAAGTTCCTCAGCGTGGTGACCGCGGCGATCGACGTCTGGAGTTCGGCCGAGGCGTTCGGCAAGGGCGACATCCCGAGCGGCGTGCTGTACGGCGTGGGAGCCGGCGGTGGCCTGCTGGCGGCGTTCGGGTCGGGCAGCATCGCGGGGCCCATCGGCATCGGCCTGGTGGTCGTCTCGGTGGTCGGCCTGAGCATCTGGAACGGTGTCAAGGAAGCCAACAAGCACGAGCCCGACAGCGATGGCGGCACCTCGATGCGTTTCCTGCAGCACGCCGGCTTCAGCGAGACCGCAGCGCGCGCGCTGTGCGACCAGACCGGCGACGGCGTGAGCCCGGTGCCGCTGCTGCAGCGGTATGCCGAGCTGAAGGGCATCGACATGGCCGATCCGGCCGAGCGCCAGCGCTTCGTCGACTGGGTGAACGCGATGCCGCCGGACCAACTCGCGGCGCTGCGCGACAGCCTGCACCGCACGATCGACGAGTTCGACGGTGACGCGAGCAAGCTGCAGGCGACGGCCGACGACGACGCCTGGGTCGTGCGCGACACCGAGGAGCGCCCTTGGTTCGCGGCGAGCGGCGCGGCGCGACCTGAGTCGGCAGCGCAGATCGACGCCGTGCTCAGGGTGCTGGGGCTGCAACCATTGACGTGACCACCTGCCCGCACTGCGGGCTGCCGGCGCTGTCGGCGTGGCGCAAGCTGATGCTGGGGCCGGCAGCGCGGCTGCGGTGCCGTCACTGTGGCTTGCAGGTGGGCGTGGCGCCGTTGCCCGCGCTGGCTTCCTTCCTGCCGGCTGCGTTGCTGGTAGGGGCCGTGCTCGCCGGCTGGATCACGCGGCCAGCGATGATGGTGAGCGGGGCCGCGCTTGCGATCGGCTTCTCGGTCCTGCTCTACCTGACGGTGATACCGCTGGTACCGCGCCAGTTGACCGATGCGCGTGCGGTACGCAGCGCGCGCGACCGTGCAGCCGGCGGCGGCTGAGCGCGTGCCGCAGCGTCGGCCGTCGGCCCTTGGAACTTCTCCTGCTCGTCTGATCTGCCTCGGCCACTGACGGCCTTGCAGCGCTTGCAGTCCGTCGGCTTTCCAATCCAAACGTACGCTGGCCGTCACCAAGCGGCCCCTCGGTCCGAGAACCACCGCCTAGGCGACGGGCCGCTGTCAGAAGTGAAGCCGTCAAGGATCTTGGGGTGGCAGTTCAGTCCCAGGCTGACCGCTGCTGCGCGCCGCGAAATGGAAGTCTCGACCCTGAAAAGACATCCGATGGCCGAGCCCGGTTACCGCAAAGCCGCTGTTCGCCCGCTGTGCAATACAGCCGCCGCGGCACACGTCGGCAAGATCCAGAGGCCGGCCTTCCGCGTCCCTTCATTGACCGGCTCGATGACTCTGCCCGCGGGCCTATCAGAGCGATCCGCCGCGGCGGCGCGCACCCGGCAGGTGCAATGGTGCCGACACTGGCATTGAGTTCGATCACTCGGCGCACGTGCAGCGGGACTAGTATGAATCTGTGTGGCTTGACGATTGATCGCACGGTCGTGCGGACTTCCGATTCCCGAGTTTGTACGCGCGTCGGTTGGGTCTGTTGTCGAGGCAGTTCCTAAGGATCGTGAGGCAAAGGGAGGTTCAAGTGCTGCTCTTGATGCAAGGCGCGGGAGGCCGCGCGCAACTAATGAAGCCGGACGACGACAAGCTGTACACCGGACCGATGGGCGATTGCGTGTGTGTGGTTGTGCTGGCCAAGGTCAGGAGCGGGGTTTTCACCTGGGTGACCGGCTACCATGCAACAGGCGGCCTGGAGTCGGTGCACTTCAAGAGCCTCTTTGCGTTCATCGGTCCCGACGAGCCGGTGTGTGTCTTTGGGTTTGCAAACGACCGCTACAACGACCTGGAGAAGATTCGAGTTGGAATCCAGGCGGCCATCGACAGTCGCCCTATGCATGGGGCGACATTGCAGGTCCTTGGCGGCTCGTCGTTTTCGGTAGATCGCAATGGAAACGTCGAACACTACAGGCGCAACGAAAAGGACAGGCCCAATGCCATGAGCGAGGGCATCGTGCTGGGCAAAGGGCTGAATCGTTTTGGGGTGCGAGAGTTTGGTGGCGGCGCATAACTGAAGCGCAGGGAGGCCGGGCCTCGCTCCAGGGTCCATCCAAGGTCAAGGCCGTCGCCGAGAGGAGGAGCACCATCCTCGGCTTGCCGCGCAGCCGTCTGCCCCAACTGGCGCCGGCGGACGAAGCCATCATGACCTCGGGCAGGCGTTCGATCTCCGCCGCGCCACGCGCATTGAATAAACAGTAGTTGCGGAGCAAGTCCCGGGAACTCTCCTGGCCGAGCACGGCTTTGACGGGCGAGACGCAAGATCGTGCGTTGCTGAAATCAAGCACCTTCATTGCCCCGAAAGCTGCCACCGGCCAACACCTGCTCCTGGCCGAGACCGCATGCTCGGGGTAGACCACGACAGCAGTCGTTCGATGGGCACTCAGTTCGAACGGCAGGTCACCTCGGCAGCGACCTCAACATCTCGACCCGTGGCGGGCATCCGACCGCCCAGATTGACAGCAGCGAAGCAGTCATTGGGGCGCATCATCGCGGCCGAGCGCGGCTTGAACTTACCGTGGAGTCGGCTCAAACCGAATCCCAACGCTGCGCGACTGGGGTAGACCAGCGGCCAGCTCTACGCCGACAGGCCGATGGCCTTGAATCGCTGCTCCTGCTCGATGCGCATCTCCTTGCGAACGACGGCGGCCGCGTGGCGCCTGCGCTCGTCGGGGGAGAAGGGGCGCAAGGCGGGCACCGGCACGGGCTTGCGCTCGTCGTCCACCGCCACCATCGTGAAGAAGCAACTGTTGACGTGGCGCGCTGCCTGGGTGCGGATGTCCTCGGCGACGACCTTGATGCCGACCTCCATCGACGACGTGCCGGTGTGGTTGACCGCCGCCATCAGAGTCACCAGTTCGCCTACGTGCACCGGCTGGCGAAACATCACCTGATCGACGCTGAGCGTCACCACGTAGCGGCCAGCATACCGGCTGGCGCAGGCGTAGGCCACCTGGTCCAGCAGCCTGAGCAAGGTGCCGCCGTGCACGTTGCCGGCGAAGTTCGCCGTGTCCGGCGTCATCAGCACGGTCATGGTCAGTTGGTGGGCCGGGAGTTCCATATGGCGGGCGTCCTTGTTCGTGCTCGGCAGGTTCACATGACGAACGCGCAGGCTGCTTCCGGCGTGCGCGTGTCCATGTTGCGGCCCCGGTTCAGGTGGTCGTCGATCTCGGCGGCCGCGCCGATCATGCGGCCGTAGAGGAACACGGTGAAGGCCGCGGTCTCGAGGTCGCGTTCGGTGAGCACACCGGACTTGAAGTCGGTCCACAGCAGCGACAGCAGCAGTGCGGCGATCACCGCATCGACGTTGACGCAGAACACGTAGGGTGTCGCGCCCACGTCGTAGAGCGCTTGCGCCAGTTCGCGGTAGAAGGCGTGGAACACGTTGTAGTCCCCGCGCTCGGCCATGAAGTCGGCGATGAAGCGTTCGCGCGGGTCGTGGTTGACGGGCTTGCCCTTGAACACAGGGTGGTGCACGCCCGGCAGGGCCCGCAGCTCCTGCCCGAGTTCCTTGGCCCGGCGCTTGTCGGCCTTGTAGGCTTTGGCGTAGTCCACGGCCATCGCCTTCAGATCGATGCCGTGCGCCGGGTCGGCCGGGTCCCGCAGGTTCTGGTCCTTGAAGCGCTCCAGCAGGAAGGCCATGCCCTCGTAGCCATTGCCACCATGGCTGTAGCCGGTGTGGGTGAGGAAGCCGACCATCGCCTTGTTGATCTGCACCCGGCCCGGCGTCTGCGGGCCATCGGCCGACACGGCTCCCTTGGCCCCCTGCGACGAGATCGAGCCAGGCCCGTTGGAGACCAGCAGGCCGATCAGCATCTGCAACGGCAGCGCCTGCGCCGCTGTCGGCTTGCGGCCGGTCATCGCCAGGTAGCACAGGTCGGCCATCGTCCACTCTCCGTAGCGTTCGGCCTGCGAGATGCCGCACAAGGAGCCCCACTGGTGGCGCTCGGCAGGGATGCTGGAGCCCACCATCACGCCGTACAGCCGCAGGTACCAGGGCAGCGTCTCCGCGGTCAGGCGGCTGATGCGCTTGCGCACCAGCGGGCCCCAGGCGATGGTGATCGAGATGGCGGCCAGGATCGCATCGCGCGAGAGCCGGCCGTCCAGCCGCAGCAGGAAGTCGATGAACACCGATTTCGCGCCGCGGTCGCGCACGGCCTGCAACATGGCCTCGGGGTGCGAGTCGCCGGCTTCGTCGTCGCGCGCCATGAACAGCGCGCGGGTGGCGGCATCGGCCTGGATGTGCGAGCTGTCGAACTCGACGTGGTGGCCTTCCTTCAGGCCCGAACCGGCGAACAGGTCGATCAGCGCCCGGGCGCAGGCCAGCGCGCGCTCCACCCGCTTGGGGCCGACCACGGCCGCCGCCGCGGCCATGATGGTGTTCGGGGAATTGCCCGCGGTGCGAGCCGCGTCGGCGGCCACCAGCACCGGGTCGCCGACCAGGTTGACCTCGGCGGCCACGGCGATGTCGAGCATCGCGCGGTCGTTCGGGCCGGCTCCCTCGTGCACCAGCGGCAAGGCGAAGTTGGCCTGCAGCGGCTGCAGCGCGAGTTCGAGCACCGAGTGGCCGTGCACCGAGGTGACCTGCGTCCTCGGGTCCATCACCGACGCGCCGGACTTGTCCTTCATGTTCTGGCGCGCGATCACGGCACCGATCTGCGTGCCCAGTTGGGCCAGCTGGGCGGCGTAGGGCTCGGGTGCCGTCACCGGCGGCAGTGCCAGTGTCTCGGGCAGGGTGATGCCCTGGTCGTTGGCCATCCACGCCTTCAAGGTCAGGCTGCCCCGCGGGGCGAAGTCGGGTTGGGCGCCGTTGGCGACCATCACCGCGGTCAGCGCCGCCGGGATGTGGGCGATGTTGGTCACCACGGCGCCCCGCTGGGACACCACCGGGTGCTCGGGCGTGAAGATCGCATCGACACCGAAGGCCTCCATGAACCAGCGCTCCTTGTCGGCGGCGCTGTCGCCGGCGCCGGCCATCGCGCCGGCATGGCCCACCGCGCGGGTGAGCTTGGACTTCCAGCGCCCCACCACGCAGGCCACCACCGGCTTGCCCCATTCGATGTCCTGCTCGTAGTAGCCGCCGGGCTCGGCGTACAGCACCGCGGCGCGCGAACGGCCGTCGTTGCGCAGCGCATGGGCGAAGTCGCGCGCGCCGTAGTGGATGTAGACGTCCTTGCCGGAAGACACCAGGGTCGTCGTGCCCCAGCCCTCGGTGGACAGGTACTGCGCGATGGTGGTCGTGAAGCCGCCGGAATTGGAGAACACCGCCACCGTGCCCTGCAGCAGGGTCTCCGCCGGGTGGTCGCCGCCCAGCGCGCCACCGATGCGAACCCGGCTCCACGAGTCGGCCACGCCCAGGCAGTTGCCGCCGATCACGTCGACGCCCGCGCCCTGTGCCATGGCGCGGATCTCGCGCGCGTCGTGCACCGCGATCTTCTCGGTGACGATGACGATCTTCTTCAGGTCCGGGTTGACGCGGATCAGCTCGGCCACGCCGTCGCGCACGCCCGACGGCGGCAGGTAGACCACGCCGGTGTTGAACGCGTGCCCGGCATTCAGGCCTTCGCGCACGTTGTTGAACACCGGGATGTCGCCGATGCTCGTCTTCAACACCTGGCCGCCGCGGCCCGGCGAGGTGCCGAAGGCCACGTTGCCGCCGGAGAAGACATGGCTGGTCGGCGTGACCTGGCGCGATTCACCGCCCAGGATGTTGAGCACGCAGACGCGGTCACCGCGGGTGGCCACGTCGGCCAGCGAGTCGATGCCGACGAAATAGGGGAAGGACGAGATGCCTTGTGCATGCATGGTGGGGCTCCGGGCGGGGCGATCGGTGTCAGGCAGTGGCAGCGATGGGGGCGATGCCGAGGTGGCGCGCGATGAGCTCGCGGCCGCCGGCCTTCATCCACCCGTCGATCTGCTTGGCGTAGTTCACGACTTCGGAGATCGCGCTGTCGAAGCCGAAGAAGCGGTACGGCAGGCCGAGCGACTCGCAGGTGTCGGCCAGCGCGCCGAAGCCGCGCACCAGGTTCGGCCCGCCACGGCCCACCACCACGTAAAGCGGTGTCGCACCGTGCGTCGAGAAGTGTTCGCGCAAGGCATCGCCCATCGCGCGCAGCGTTTCGTGGATGTCGGTGTTGTTCGACTTGCCGCCGATGATGAACAGCACGTTGCTCTGCGCCAGGAAGTGGCGGTAGCAGATGCGTGCCACCTGCTTCATCTTCTCGTAAGGCGGGTTGCCGCCGAAGTCGGAGCTGATGCTGGCGGCCTCGCCCAGCACTTCGGTCACCAGGCTGTTGGCACCGCCGCCGAAGGTGGGTGCGAGGATCGTGCCGCGCTCGTTGATGACGAACACGTCTGACTGGCCCTGGTGCGTGCGCAGTTCGTTGACCTCCTGTTCGAAGGCGCCGACGTCGGCAGCGAACAGGTGGGCCGGCAGCCCCAGGCGCGCCACACGCGGATCGTCGCGGTCGAAGCCGCATTTGAAGTCGCAGGCCACCGGCGTCAGGCGGCCATTGCCGTCGGCGCGCATGCGGATCGGGTTCAGCTCCAGCGTCGTCATGCCGTAGTGGTGCATCAGCTCCCATAGCTTGGGCAGGTGCTGCACCAGCGGCGAGATGATCTCGCGCGGCGCCCCGATGTCGCTGAGCGCGTTGGCGATCACGAAGGCCTTCAGGCCGGTCAGCGCGTCGAAGGGCACGGTGGCGACGTCGGCCTTGTCCAGCTCTTCGATTGCCACGCCGCCCTTGTGGGTCAGCGTGATCGTCGGCGCGCGGAAACGCGTGTCGTCGCTGATCGAGAAGTACACCTCGTGCTCCGCCGGCACGCCGCCTTCGAAGCTCACGCCGTTGGCCTTGGCGCTGACGTTGCCGTGCCGGTGTTCGGCGAAGTACAGGCGTTCCTTCTCGGCCAGTGCGCCGCGCAGGTCGGTGGCGCGGCCGATCAGGCCGGCCTTGCCCTTCTTGCCGATGGCGCCCTTGAACAGCGGCTTGACGAAGACCTGGCCGTGGCGCTTGATCAGGTCCTGGATCTCGTCTTCGCTGGCGTCGGGGCCCAGCACCTCGGCGGTGGGGAAGTCGACGTGATTCAGCAGCGGCGCGCCGTGCAGCAATCCGGTGAGTTGCATGATGTTTCCTGTCGGGATTCAGAGCACCGCGGCGGCGGCCGCCCGGCGTTGATTGAAGAGTCGCAGCAGCGGCGGCAGCAGCACCATCGCGGCGGCGCCGACCCACAGGCCGATCGAGATCGGGCTCTCGACCAGGATGCCGGCTTCGCCGTTGGTCATCGACAGCGCGCGGCGCAGGTTCTGCTCCATCATGTCGCCGAGCACGAAGCCCAGGATCAGCGGCGCCATCGGCACACCCTGCTTGCGCAGCAGGTAGCCGGCAGCGCCCAGCGCGGCCATCAGCACCAGGTCGAAGGTGGTGGCGTGCACCGCATAGACGCCGACGGCGCTGATCGCCAGGATGGCCGGCACCAGCACCCAGTTCGGGATCTGCAGCACCTTGGTGAACAGGCCGACCATCGGGATGTTGATGACGAGCAGGATCACGTTGGCGATGAACAGCGAGGCGATCAGGCCCCACACCAGCGTCGGCTGCTGCGTGAACAGCGCCGGCCCGGGCGTGATGTTGTAGAGCGAGAGCGCGCCGACCATCACCGCCGTGGTGCCCGAACCCGGCACGCCGAGCGTCAGCATCGGCACGAAGGAGCCCGTCGCGGCCGAGTTGTTGGCGGCTTCGGGCGCCGCCACACCGCGGATGTCGCCCTTGCCGAAGCTGCCTTCCTTGTCGGTGAGGCGCTTCTCCATCGAGTAGGTCATCGCGCTGGCGATCGTGGCGCCGGCACCCGGCAGCACGCCGACGACGAAGCCGACCACGCTGGAGCGCACCGTGCCCCACCAGGTCTGCGCCATCTCCTGCAGGTTGAACATCTTGCGGCCGGTGTTGGTGATCATCCCGGTGCTGCTGTGGTGTTCCTGCAGCATCAGCAGGATCTCGCTGATCGAGAACACGCCGATGACGACGACGATGAACTGGATGCCGTCGGACAGGTGCACGTCGCCGCCGGTGAAACGGTAGACACCCGAGTTCGAGTCGAGCCCGACACAGGACAGCGACAGGCCGATCACCGCGGCCAGGGCCGCCTTCATCGGCGCGTCGCCCATCAGGCCGGCGATGCAGGCGAAGGCGAAGCACATCAGCGCGAAGTACTCGGCAGGCCCGAACGACAGCGCCCAGCTGGCCAGAAGCGGCGCGAACATCACGATGCCGATGGTGGCGATGAGCGAGCCGACGAAGGAACTCCAGGCCGAGATCGACAGCGCCACGCCACCCAGGCCCTTGCGCGCCATCGGGTAGCCGTCGAGCGCCGTCATGATCGCGCCCGCATCACCGGGCACGTTGAGCAGGATCGACGAGATGCGCCCGCCGTATTCGCAGCCGATGTAGACCGCGGCCAGCAGGATCAGCGAGGCTTCGGGCGGCAGCTTCATCGCGAAGGCCAGCGGCATCAGGATGGCCACGCCGTTGATCGGCCCGAGGCCGGGCAGCAGGCCGACGACGGTGCCGATCAGCGCGCCCATCGCCGCGATCATCAGGTTGGTTGGGCTCAGCGCCACGCCGAAGCCCACCATCAGGTGTTGCAGGGTTTCCATCAGCGGCCTCCGAGCAGGACGGCCAGCAAGCCGGTGGGGAGCACCACGTCCAGCAGCTTGTCGAACAGGAAGAACAGCACCAGGCCGAGACCCGCGCCACCGGCAAGCGACTGCTTCAGGCTGCCGCCGAAAGCCAGGCCCACGGGCACGGCCATCAGCGCGGTGGCCAGCGTGAAGCCGAGCAGTTCGAACAGCAGCGCGTAGACCAGCACGGCCGCGGCGCACAGCGCGGTGGGCTTCAGCGGCACGCCGTGGAAGGCGCCGGCGCCGCGCAGCGTCGGCCGCAGCACCAGCCACAGGCCGCCGGCGGCCATCAGGCCCGCCAGCAGCAGCGGAAAGGCGCGCGGACCGACTGGTTCGTAGGAGATGGCGGCGGCATAGTCGCTTGAGGCCCAGGCCATGCCTGCGGACGCGACGACACACACCGCACCGAGGATGCGATCGCTCATGGGGGACTTTCGGTTGTGACGGTCACGCCCGATGGGCGGCCGCCGTGGCGGGGGAAGCCGGCTCGTGCGCTTACTTCGCGACCGCGAGGCCGAACTCGTCGGCCAGCTTGCGGTAGGCCATCACCTGCTGCTTGATGTGGGCCTCGGCCTGGGCGCCGGTCAACGCGAAGGGATACAGGCCGCGCTCGGCGCGTGCCTTGTCGTAGGCCGGCGTCGCCATCATCTTGGCGAAGGTATCGCTCCAGAGCTTGAAGTCGGCGTCGCTGACCTTGGGGCCCAGGTAGAAGCCGCGGATGATGGGCCACTCGATGTCGGTGCCCTGTTCCTTGGCGGTGGGCACGTTGGCCAGGTCGCCGCCCAGGCGCTTGTCGGTCATCACCGCGAGGATGCGCACCTTGGAGCCGGCCTTGATCTGCTGCACGGTCTCGGCCGCATCACCGGTGAAGACGTGGATGTGCCCGCCCTGCAAAGCCGTCATCGCCTCGCCGCCACCTTCGAAGGCAACGAAGCGCATGGCCTTGGGGTTCACGCCGGCCGCGCGCGCCGTCAGCGCGGCCTTCATCCAGTCCTGGCTGCCCACGGTGCCGCCGGCGCCGAACACCACCTTGGCCGGGTCGGCCTTCACCGCGGCCAGCACGTCCTTCAGCGACTTGTAGGGCGAGTTCTCGGCCACCACCACGGCGCCGTAGTCGGCGCCGACCGCGGCCAGCCAGCGCACGTCGTTTTCGTTGTAGCGGCCGAACTTGCCCTGGGCCAGGTTCAGCAGCGAGCCGCCGGAGAACGCCACGATGGTGTTGGCGCTGTCGGGGCGCTGCGCCACCACCGCGTTGTAGGCCACCGCGCCGATGCCGCCTGGCATGTAGGTCACGCGCATCGGGTCGGCGATGTACTTGCCTTCCATCAGCGCGGTCTGCGCCAGCTTGCAGGTCAGGTCGAAGCCGCCGCCCGGCTTGGCCGGTGCGATGCATTCGGTCTTGTCCAGCGGGCCGGCACCGGCCGCGAAGGCAGCCAGGGTCAGGAAGGCCGCAGCCGTCGATGTGCTCAGTCTCATGTTGTCTCCATCCATTTCGTTGTGCTTCGAACCGCCAAGTCGTCGAAGCATGGAGCCACGATACGGAGCGGCGACTTTCAGCCGCCTTTCATCAAAATCGGCGAAAGCCGCGGGTTAACCCGCGGCCCGATTCAGACGCCGGGCCGCGGAAGAACCATCGCCACAGACAGGCCTTGTCCCTGCGGACCGGCATCCACTTCGAGCCGGCCGCCATGGCGCTCGGCGATGGATCGCACGATGGCCAGGCCCAGACCCGAGCCCGGCTGGCTGGCATTGCTGGCGCGAAAGAAGCGCTCACCCGCCCGCTGGCGCTCTGCTGCCGGGATGCCCGGCCCGTTGTCGACCACCATCAAGCGCGCTTCGCCCGGTTCGGCCGTCACGCGCACGGTCACGTGGCCGTCGACAGGCGTGTAGCGCAGGGCGTTGTGCAGCAGGTTCGACAGCGCCTCCTTCAGCAGCCCCGGATGTGCCTGCACGAGGACGGGCCCGGCAGGCACGTCCAGCCCGAGATCGATGTGCCGGGCCTGCGCTTCGGCCCACCAGGCGCGCGTGGCCTCTTCGGCCAGGCTGTCGAGGGCGATCGACTCCGCGGCCAGATCGGCGCTGTCGGTGCGCGCCAGCGCCAGCATCTGGTTGGTCTGGCGCACGGTTTCGTCGAGCTGGGCCCTGACGGCCAGCAAGGCGTCGTGAAGCCTGTCCGGGTCGGACTCACGCAGCGCAAAGCCCACCTGCGTCGTCAAGGTCGCCAGCGGCGTGCGCAGCTGGTGCGACGCGTCGTCGATGAAGCGCCGCCGCGCCTCGCTGGCCCGGCGCGTGCGCTCGACGTGGTGGTTGATCGCTTCCACCAGCGGCTGCACATCGACCGGGATGCCTCCGGTGGCGATCGGCGTCAGGTCCTGCGGCGAGCGGGTGCGCACCTCGTTGCGAAGTCGCGCCAGCGGCCGCAGGGACCAGCCGATCACCAGCACCAGCAGCACCCCGGCGACCAGCACCAGGACCAGGTCGCGCGTCAGCGCCTGCAGCACCAGCGCGCGCGTGAACTGCTCGCGCGACTTCAGCGTCTCGGCGACCTGGATGACGACGCGTTGCGCCGTGACCTGACCGGCCAAGGGACGCGGCAGCAAGCGGGCATAACTGCCGACGCGTACCGGCTCGTCGAAGTAGGCACTGTCGTTGAACTGTGGCTTGCCGGTCTCCAACGGGAGCGCCGGTGCCGGCAGGTCGCCATTGCCGATCTCGACGAGGCCATCGTCGGTGGCCACCCGGTAGTACACCGGCCCACTGGCGGTGAGTTCGAAGAACTCGAGCATGCGGTAAGGCAACTCGACCGCCAATCCGCCGCTGTCGGTGGAGATGTTCGCATCGATCGACTTGATGGCGCCGAGCAGCGAGCGGTCGTAGGCCGCGTTCGCGGCATCGACCGCCGTGCGCCAGGTGAGCCAGAGTTCGACGCCGACCACCAGCAGCATGCCCGGCAGCAGCACGGCCAGCAGGGTTCGGCGCAGGCTGAGCCGGTGCAAAGCCTCGAGCTTCACCCGCTGCTCTCGAGCACGTAGCCGAGGCCGCGCAAGGTGCGGATGCCCACCGGGCTGTCGTGCAGGCGCTTGCGCAGGCGGTGCACCAGGACCTCGACGACATCGGGCTGCACATCCTGCTCGTCCGAGAAGACGCGGTCCAGGATCTCCTGCTTGGACAGCGGTTCGCCGCTGCGCTGGATCAAGGCACGCAGCACCGCGTGTTCGCGTGGCGTCAGGCTCAGTGCCTCGTGGGCCAGCGTGAACTGCTTGGTGCCGGCATCGAAGGCCAGCGGACCGCAGGCAAAGCGCGGTTGGTCGCTGCCGCGGGCGCGGCGAACCAGGGCGACCAGTCGCGCTTCAAGTTCAGCGACTTCGAAGGGTTTGGCGAGAAAGTCGTCGGCCCCCTCGTGCAGGCTGCTGACACGTTCGATCAGCGAATCGCGCGCCGTGAGGATCAGCACCGGCAAGCGCTGGTCGGCCTCGCGCAGGTCGGCAAGCACATCGTGGCCGCCGAGACCCGGCAAGCCGAGATCGAGGACAAGCGCGTCGTAGCGCGTGGCCTTCAGACTGCGACGAACCATGCGGCCGTCGTCGACCCAGTCGACCTGGAAGTCGCTTTGTGCGAGCGCACGCACCAGCCAGATCGCCAGTTCGCGCTCGTCTTCGGCCAAGAGGATTCGCATCGTCATTCCGCGGCGAGTTGGCGCCACGGCCACCAGTATTTGCCCTCCGCTGCAAGCCCAGCACCGAGTTTCTACCTAGGGTCCGCCGAGGCAAATCAAACCGTCGACGGCCACCTTGGCCGGCGTCGGCGGCGGTGTCACCGGTGGCCCCTGAATGCGCGTCGCGGGCTGAACGGCCGGTCTCGGCGACGCTGAGCCCGACATCTCGACCCATTGCTGAAGTAGCACGCCCTGCTTTGGCGTCCGCAGACCGATCATCCACGGTGTCGGCGCAAGAACTCCTGCGGCGACATCGCGCGGTGCGTCGAGCCACCGCTTCAGGCGGGTTCAGTGGTTTCAGCATGCACCACGCCAGCGGCGTTGATGGCGGGAGGCACTGCCGTCAAGCCGCTCTGGTGCCACCCAGGTGCTGCGCAAAGAAGGACACGATCCGCTCGGCGTAGAGGGCCGGCGCCGACGCGAAGCTACCGATGTGGCCTTCGCTGTCGGTGATCCAGCATTCGGCTGACGCTGCGCCGGCGATGGCCACCGCGTCATCGACCGATACAAAACGGTCGCCCTGGCTGTGCACCACCAGCAAGGGCCGGCCGATTAGGCTGGCCGCTGCGGCCAGCGGGCTGACGTCGGCGAGGCGCTGTCCTGTCAGGCACCAGCCCAGCGCCAGCGCACCGGGCACGAAGAACGACGGCAGCCCGGACAACTGCCGGAACTGCCGCTCGATCATGGCGCCGAAGTTGGCGAAGGCGCTGTCGGCCACCAGCGCCTCGATCACGGTGTCGTCCGCTGCTGCCAGCAGGGCCGAGGCAGCGCCCATCGAGGCCCCCAGCACGCCGACGCAGCGGTGGCCCTGCTGGCGCAGCCAGTCCACCGCGCCCAGCACATCGAGCTTCTCCTCGGCACCGTAGGTCATACGCGCCGTGGTGCTGGCGCCGTGACCGCGCAGGTCGATCATCAGCACCGAGATCCCGGCGGCCACGTGCGCACGCGCCAGTTCGAAGGTCGGCGCCCGCAGTTCGCTGCCGCGGCAGGCGTCCTTGCCGTGCCCGAAGACCACCGCGGCGCCACCGGGCGCGGCTGGCAGATACCAGCCGTGCAGGGTGACGTGGCGGCCGCGCGAGGGCAGCGTCACTGCGATCGACGGCGTCGCTGCATCGGCGCCGTCGATCGGCGCGACGCGCCGCGCCGTGGTGAAGCGGTGCGCCACCAAGGCGCAGATGGCGGCATACAGGGCCAGGGCAGTGGCCAGGCCGACGGCGACCAGAAGCAGGGCAAGGATCATGGGGTTCTCCGGCAGTGGCGGTGCGCTGTGCACCGCTGGCAGCACTGTCTGCCGCTACCCCGCCCGGCGTCGTTCAGCCGGCCTCAAACGTTCTCAAGCGCGCGGCCTGCAGGCTTGACAACAATTGACGGCGGCTTGAGGACGCGGCGCTGCCCGCAGCTGAACACTGACGTCATCCCCTTCCCCCTTGGAGTACCGCGATGAACCAGCTCTCGATCACCGCCGGGATGAACATCCGCCCGGTGCGTGCGGACGACACGCTGCTGATGCAGACCTTCCTGCAGGGCCTGGACGACGAGTCGCGCCGCCACCGCTTCCACGGTGCCGTGAACGCGTGTTCGAGCGGCCTGCTGCGCCTGATGACCTGCGCCGACGGCAGCCGCCATGTCGCCTGGGTGGTGGTCGGCACCGCGCCTGGCGGCCCTCGGCTGCTGGGCGAGGCCCGCTTCTTCCGCAACGCCAGCGGCGACGAGGCCGAGATGGCGCTGGCGGTGGCCGACGACTGCCGCGGCCAGGGCATCGCCGACTGCCTGATGCAGACCCTGGTCGCGGCCGCGGGCGCCCGTGGCGTGCAACGGCTGCGGGCCGAGGTGGAACTGTCCAACCGGCGCATGCGCGCCTTCGTGCACCGCCATGGCTTTGCCGAAGCCAGGGCCACGGTCGACGCCGAACCTGGCGTGCTGACGCTGGTGCGATCCGTGGCGGACCTGCGCCGTCGCCGCCTGCACTGACGCCGCCGATGCGGATGGGCGCTGCTGCTAAGCTGGCCACGGAACCGTGACGTCCTTGCCCCCCACCATTTCCCCCACTTCGCCGGCTGCAACGCCGGGCGGCCTTCGCTTCGGCCGCTTCGAGCTGCAGCTGCACGAGCGCCGGCTGCTCGTCGACGGCGAGCCCGTGCTGCTGGGTGGGCGCGCACTGGACGTGCTGACGGTGCTGGCCGAGCGCGCCGGCAGCCTGGTCACGAAGAACGAGCTGCTCGATCGCGTGTGGCCCGGGCTGGTGGTCGAAGAGCACAACATCGTCACGCAGGTCAGCGGGCTGCGCAAGGTGCTGGGCGGCGACCTCATCGCCACCATCCCGGGTCGCGGCTACCGATTCACGGCCCGGGTCGAGCGCGCGGCAGACGCCGAGCCAGCGCCGGCACGCGACGCCGAGCTGGCACCCGCCCTGGCGCTGCGCACCAACCTGCCGGCGACACTGCCGCCACTGATCGGCCGCGACGCCGAATTGCGCGACCTGCAGGCCGCGTCAGCCGCCCACCGCATCGTCACGGTGCTGGGTGCGGGCGGCACCGGCAAGACGCTGCTGTCCCTGCACCTGCTGCGCCAGGCGCAAGGCGGCTTCGAACACGGCGTCTGCCTCGTCGACCTGCCGCCGGTGACCGACACGGCCGCCGTGGCGGGCGCCGTCGCCACGGCGCTGGGCATCGCGGCCGGAAGGCCCGACCCGCTGGTCGGCCTGTGCGAAGCCGTGGCGCCGCTGCGCCTGCTGCTGGTGCTGGACAACGCCGAACACCTTCTGGACGAAGTGGCGCGTGTCGTCGCTGCCCTGCACCGGGCCGCGCCCGACGTGCGCATGGTCATCACAAGCCAGGCGCCCTTGCGCCTGAGCGCCGAACACGTCTTTCGCCTGGGCGGCCTGGCGCTGCCGCCACCCGGCGCCGGCGTGCCGGAGGTCGCCGCCTTTGGCGCCGTGGCGCTGTTCGTCGAACGCGCCCGCGCCGCCGCGCGCCGCTTCGAGTTGAACAACGACACCCTGGCGCCCGTGCTGCACCTGTGCCGGCAACTCGACGGCAGTGCGCTGGCCATCGAGATGGCCGCCGCGCGCCTGCCGCTGCTGGGCCTGGCGGGTCTGGTGGCGGCGCTGGACGAACGCCTGGCGCTGCTGACCATCGGCCAGCGCGACCGGCCCGACCGCCAGCAAGCCCTGCGTGCCATGCTCGACTGGACCCACGCGCTGCTGACGCCGGCCGAGCAGAAGGTGTTCCGCCGTCTGGCTGTGTTCGTCGGCAGCGCCCGCCTGGCCGCGGCGCAAGAAGTGGCCATGGACGACGAGCTCGACGCCTGGGCCGTGCTCGATGCGCTGGCCGGCCTGGTCGACCGGTCCCTGGTGGCGTTGGTCGACACCGGCGGCGAGCCGCGCTACCGGCTGCTGGAGTCGCCCCGGGCCTACGCGCTGCAGGGGCTGCAGGCTGCGGGCGAGACCGAGCACATCCGGGCGCGCCACATGCAGGCGTTCACGGCCTTCTTCCTGCACGAGATCTCCGGCATCTACAGCACTGAATCCCGCAGCCGCGAAGCGCGCATCGAGGCCCTGCGGCCCGACTTCGGCGACGGCCTGGCCGCCTTCGGGCTGGCCGTCGAGCAGGGCGACACGCTGGGCACGGTGCGGCTCGGATGGGCCCTGATCGCCTTGATGCCCTTGAGCATGGATCGCGAATTGCAGTTCCTGGTGGAACGCTGCGAGGGTTTGCTCGATAGTGAAGCGCCTGCGGCACTGCGCGCCGAGGTCTGCTTTGCGATGTATCCCGTGCGCAGTGCGCAGGATCTGGCGCGTGCCGAACGCATCGTCGGCATCGGCCTGGCGGCTGCCCGCGAAGCCGTGGCCGCTGGCGCCGACACCGGCCTGCTGTACCGCTGCCTGGGCGCGCGGGCGGTCATTCACGCGAAGGCTGGCGATGCGGCTGCGGCCGATGCGGCGCTGAGCGAGGCCCAGGCCCTCGAACGGCCGGGCTGGCCCTTGCGCCTTCGCATCTGCTTCACCGACGATCAGCGCCGCGTCGCCAAGTACCTGGGGCGCATGGCGCAATCGCTGACGCTGTCGCGCCAGTACCTGCAGATGCGGCAGGAAGCCGGGGCGGGCCTCGTGCCGGCGCTCAGCGGGCTGGCCGACACCGAACTCGCCGCCGGCCAGGCCGAAGCCGCCATGCACACCGGGCTGGCCCTGGTGGCGCAGCTGGAGGGCACCCGCCAGGAGCAGGAGCTCGCCCACGCGCGGCTGAACCTGTGCGCCGCCTACCTGGCACTGGACCAGTTGCAACCGGCCCGCAGCACAGCGGTGCTGGGCTGGAAGATGGCCGAACGCTTCGGGATGCAGGCCTGGTGGGCCGACTATCTGGCGCTGCTGGCCGCGTTGGACAGCCGCCCGCAGGCAGCGGCCCTGCTGCTGGGCTTTGCCGACGCCGCCTATGAACGCACGCAGGACCACCGAGAACCCAACGAGGCCGCAGCGGCGGCCCGTGTGCGTCAGCAACTGACCACGAGCTTGCAAGCCGACGCCGCCCAGGCACTGCTGGCTGCGGGCGCCCTGCTGCCTGAGGCCGCCGTTGCCGCACTGGCGTTGGAGCCGAGCGGTCCATGATCCTTGGCCGTGCGGCTGCCTAGCCTGTACCACACCGCTCTGTGGCCACCATCCGATGATCAGTTTCCGCCTCCCTCTGGCGCCATGGCAAAGAGGACGAGCTTCCACGAAGCTGCCTTTCGCTACCGTCAGGAGATGGCCGAGTTCTGCCTGTCGCTCGGCGCAGCAGCAGTCGTTCGGCCGCTGCAAGGCCCCATGGCATCGGCAGAGTGACCGGTCACGAGGGCGCAGCCGTCATCGGTGGTGCCAACCCTCGTGTGGCCGCTTGCGGCGAAAGCCCCCAGTGGGCGACCCCGTGGCGACTGACCGGAACCCGTCTCCTGCAGCCTTTCGGGCGCAGCATCATTTCTCCGAACGCCGGGGCACGTCGTCTGCGCCAACGTGCCCCCACGCCGCAACGCCCCTCACCAACCCCTAAACCGCTCCCGCGCGCCGCAGCGTTTCCAGCACCGGCCTGCGCAGCACCTCGCGCAGGCCCCACCAGCCTGCTGCCAGCGCGAGCAGCGCGCCGGCCAAGGTGCCCACCAGCGGCACCCAGGGTGAAGGCGCCCAGGTGAACTCGAAGGCATAACGCGCCAAGAGCGCGCCCACTGCCACCGCGGCCAGCGAGGCCAGCAGGCCGGCCAGTGCGCCCACGCCCAGCAGCTCGGTGCGCTGCACCTGGGCCAGCAGGCGCGAGCCCGCGCCCAGCGCCCGCATGATGGCGAACTCGCGCGAACGTGCCTCGCGCGTGGCGGTGATGGCCGCGAACAGCACCACCAGGCCCGCCACCAGCGTGAAGGCGAACAGGAACTCCACCGCGCGCACCACCTGGTCCAGCACGCGCTGCACCTGCGCGATGCTGGCCGAGACGTCGATGTTGGTGATGTTGGGGAAGTCGCGCGACAGGCGGTTGTCGAAACCCGCGGCTGCCGGCGCGCGGAAGGCGCTGATGAAGCTGCGCGGCAGCTCGTCCATCGCCGCCTGCGGGAACAGCACGAAGAAGTTGACGCGCATCGAACCCCAGTCCACCTTGCGCAGCGAACTGATGCGCCCTTCCTGCATCTGGCCGCCGATGTCGAAGCGCAGCGTGTCGCCCAGCTTGAGCTTCAGTTCCTGGGCCAGGCCTTCCTCCACCGAGACCCCCTCGGCCTCGCCGTCGACCCAGCGCCCGCCCACCACCTGGTTGTGCGCCGGCGCCTGCAGGCTGTAGCTGAGGTTGAACTCGCGCTCCACCAGCCGGCTGGCACGCCCGCCGCCGAAGCTGTCGGGCGTGACGGCGCGGCCGTTGATGGCCACCAGGCGGCCGCGGATCATGGGGTACCAGTCGAAGCGTGGCACACCGTCGGCCTTCAGCCGCTGCTGGAAGGCCTCGGCCTGCTCGGGCTGGATGTTGATGACGAAGCGGTTGGGTGCATCGGGCGGCGTGGCCTGGCGCCAGCTGCTGATGAGGTCGGTGCGCAGCAGCACCAGCAGCATCAGCGCCAGCATGCCCACCGCCAGCGCCGACACCTGCAGCACGGCGAAGGCCGGGCGGGCCGCGATCTGGCGCGTGGCCAGCACCAGCCAGCGGGGTGCACGCGATTCGGGCACGGCGCGCTTGAGCAGCAGCACCGCCACCCAGGCCAGCAGCGCGAACAGCGCCACCGCGGCGGCGAAGCCACCCACCGCGATGAGGCCCAGAGTCAGATCGGACGACACCGCCATCAAAAGCGCGATGAAGCCGCCGGCACCGGCCGCCAGCACACCCAACGACGAAGCCTTGGGCGCGCCCACGTCGCGCCGTATCACGCGCAGCGGCGGCACCCGCGACAGCTGCAGCACCGGCGGCAGGCCGAAGCCCAGCAGCAGCGTCATGCCCACGCCCAGGCCGAAGAAGGCCGGCCACCAGCCCGGCGCCGGCAACGCGGCGTTCACCAGGCCCGCCAGCAGCCAGACGAAGACGTTGTGCACCGCCAGCCCGATCAGCACGCCCAGGGCACTGGCCAGCAGGCCCACCAGGCCGAACTCCAGCGCGTAGGCGCCGGCGATGCGCCGCTGCGACAGGCCCAGCACACGCAGCATGGCGCAGTCATCCAGGTGGCGCTGGGCGAAGTCGCGCGCGGCAATGCCCACGGCCACCGCAGCGAGCAAGGCCGCCAGCAGGGCCACCAGGTTCAGGAATTTCTCGGCGCGGTTGAGCGTCTGGCGCATCTCGGGCCGGCCGCTGTCCACACTCTCCACGCGCAGGCCGCGCAGGCCGTCGGCCTTCACGCGCTCGTCCACCCAGGCCACGAAGCGGCGCACCGCGGGGTCACCCAAGGCGGGCGGCGCGGCCACGGCAAAGCGGTAGTTCACGCGGCTGCTGGCTTGCACCAGACCGGTGGCGGGCAGGTCGGCCTCGGCCAGCATCACACGCGGCGAGAAGCTGGAAAAGCCGCTGCCGCGGTCGGGCTCGATGACGATGATGCGGGCGATGGTGAGGCTGGCGTCACCCAGCAGCAGCGGGTCGCCGACCTTCAGCTGCAGCGCGTCCAGCACCGCGGCGTCCACCCACACGGTGCCGGGTTTGGGTGCGGCGGCCTCGGTGCGCACGGGCGCGCCCGGTGCGTCCTGCAGCTGCAGCTGGCCGCGCAGCGGGTAGGCTGGGCTCACGGCCTTCGCGGCCACCAGGCGCGTGGCGCCGCCCTTGTCGTCGGGCGCGCGGGCCATGCTCGGGAAGTTGGCGCTGGAGGCGGTGGCCAGGCCCAGTTCGCGCGCCTTGGCCACCAGCTCGGGCGGCGCCGGGTGGTCGCTGCCCACCACGGCGTCACCACCCAGCAGCTGGCGCGCGTCGCGCTGCAGGCCGCCGTTCAGGCGGTCGGCAAAGAAGGACACCGCAGTCAGCGCGGCCACGGCCAGCGTCACCGCCAGGGCCAGCAGGCGCAGTTCGCCGGCGCGGAAGTCGCGCAGGGCCTGGCGCCAGGCCAGGGCGCGTAGGGAAGGTGCAGAGATCATCAGCTGAAGGTAACCCATCCCGGCCGGCAGCGCCCGATGCCCCGGCGCCGATGCGGGCTGTGGCCGGCTGCGGTAGGCTGCGCGCCCATGCTGGTGCTGATCTGGATCGTCGCCTTCGTGCTGCTGGTGGGCTGGTCGCTCGCGGGCTGGGCCCTGCATGCGCTGCTGGTGCACGGGCCGCAGCTGCTGGAAGCGCTGCCGGCATGGATCCAGTCCCTGCCCTACCCCGCCGCGCTGGAACAGTGGCTGCCGCAGTGGCAGGAATGGGCCGTGATGGGGGCCACGCTGGCCGTCACCGCGCTGGGCTGGCTGGGCACGGCGGGCGTGGTGATCGTCTGGGTGGTGTGGGCGCTCGGCGCCGGCCTGCTCCTGCTGCTGGCGCTGCTGCTCAGCTGGGCCGTGCGGCGTTTCCCGAAGCCGCCGCCCTCGACGCCCCCGCCTCAGCCAAACGCCGCGTCGAGCTGAGCCACCCAGGCCGCCTTCTGCGCCGGGGTGGCGAAGCTGGCCTCGAAACTGTTGCGCGCCAGCGTGTAGGCCTGGGTCGCACCCAGCTGCGGCAGCGCCGCGAAAGTCTCGACGAAGTTCTGGTTGATGTAGCCGCCGAAATAGGCCGGGTCGTCGCTGTTGACGGTGGCGCACAGGCCGGCATCCAGCAGCGCCGGCAGGTTGTGCTCGGCCATCGTCTTGAACACGCACAGCTTCACGTTGGACAGCGGGCACACCGTCAGCGGCATGCGTTCGGCCGCCAGGCGCTGCACCAGGGCCGGGTCTTCGACGC
>CAYREA010000023.1:0-40619 GCA_964423075.1 uncultured Rubrivivax sp.
ATGCCGCCGGCGACGGACGAGGACGAACCGCTGCCGCTCAGGTAGCCGTTCAGGCCAGCAGCCGCCGCAGCGCCTGTTCGAGGCGCGCGGCGGCTTCGTCCCAGCCGATCGCTACACCCAGCGTACGCAGGTCGGTCGTCTCCAGGCCGGCGTAGCCGCAGGGATCGATGCGGCCGAACGGCTCCAGGTCCATCGCGACGTTGAGCGCCAGCCCGTGGTAGCTGCAGTGCCGGCTGATCTTGATGCCCAGCGCCGCGATCTTGGCCAGGCCGGCGAACGACGGCGCGCGGCCGGGCGCCGGCGGCGCGAGCGGCGCGTGCGAGAACGGATCGTCACGCCGCACGTAGATGCCCGGTGCGCCGACCACGCGGTGGCCGGTGACGCCGCAGGAGACCAGCACCTGCAGCACCGCCTGCTCGAGCCGATAGACATACTCCTTGACGTAGATGCCCAGCCGCTGCAGGTCCACCAGCGGGTAGGCCACCACCTGGCCGGGGCCGTGGTAGGTGACCTGGCCGCCGCGGTCGGTGCGGTGCACGGGGATGTCGCCGGCGGCCAGCACATGGGCGTCGCGGCCGGCGATGCCTTGCGTGAACACGGGGTGATGCTCGACGAGCCAGAGTTCGTCTTCGGCATCGGCCGTGCGCGCCGCGGTGAAAGCGCGCATCGCGGCTTCGGTCTCGGCATAGGGCTTCGTGCCCAGCATCACGGTGCGCATGGGCGCAGTCTAGAAGCTCAGCGGCAGGCGAGCTTCTCGGTGTAGTCGATGACCTTGATGCGGGCCGCAATGATGTCCGCCTTGGCCGCGTCCACCTTGCGCCGCATCTCGGGTGTCACCAGCTTCGCGTTGTGTTCGTCGTAGGCCAGGTCGAGCGCGCCCTCCTTCAGGCCCAGCGCGGTGACGCCGGGCTTCACGCCTTCGAAGGCCTGCTGCACGGCGACATCGGTGCGCTTGAGCATGCTGGTGAGGATGAAGCCCGGGTGCAGGCCGTTCTGGTTGCTGTCGACGCCGATGCCCAGGATGCCCAGGTCCTTGGCCGCCTGCAGCACGCCCAGGCCGGTGCTGCCGGCGGCGGCGAACACGATGTCGGCGCCCTGTGCGGCCTGCGCGCGCGTGAGTTCGGCGCCGCGCGCGGGGTCGGTCCAGGCGTCGTTGGTGGTGCCGGTCATGGCCCACAGCACCTGGATCTTCGGGTTGGTGTATTTCGCGCCCTGCTCGTAGCCACAGAGCACCTTGCGCACCAGCGGGATGTCCTGCCCGCCGACGAAACCCAGCTTGCCGCTCTTGGTGGCCAGGGCCGCCAGCACGCCGACCAGGAAGGTGCCTTCGTGCTCGCGGAAGACGAAGCTCTGCACGTTGGGCAGCGGCACCACCATGTCGATGATGGCGAACTGCAGCTTGGGGAAGTCGCGCGCCACCGCCTCGATGCTGCTGGCCTGCGGGAAACCAACACCGACGATCGGGCTCGCGCCCCTTTCCGCGAAGCGCCGCGCCGCCTGTTCGCGCTGCGCGGCACCCGCGATCTCGAACTCGAGATAGTTCTTGCCGGTGGCCTTCTTCCAGCGCTCGGCGCCTTCCCAGGCGGCCTGGCCGAAGCTCTTGTCGTGCTTGCCACCCAGCTCGAAGATGAGGGCAGGCTGGGCCTGGGCCACGAAGGCCCAGGCCAGCGCCGTGGCAACAAGCAGCGGCTTCAGAAGTTCGCCTTGAACGAAGCGCCGAAGGTGCGCGGCTCGTTGATGAAGCCGGTGAGGTTGTTGAAGTCGATGCCCCCCACCACGCGGATCTGGTTGGTCACGTTGCGCACGAAGGCCGCCGCTTCGTACTTGCCGCCGCCGAAGCTGTAGCCGGCACGCAGGCCCAGTTCGGTGAGCGCCTTGCCGGTGAACTCGGTGCTCTCGTACAGGAAGAAGTTGATCTTGCTGCGGTAGGCCACGTCGGCCAGCACGTAGAAGTCGCCGCCGGCCAGCGGCATGGTGTAGCGGGCGCTGCCGTTGAGCGTGGTCTTGGGCGCCTGCGGCAGCGGGTTGCCGTCGATCAGGGCCAGCGTCGAGCCGCCGCGCACGATGGTGGGGTCGGTCACCGTGCAGCCGCCGCCGCAGACGGCCACGTACTGGTCAGGCGCCTTGATCTTGGTGCTGTTGTAGCTGCCGGCCAGGCTGAGCGTGAGGTTCTCGGTGGCAGCCAGCTGGGTGTTGAACTCGAAGCCCGAGCCCACCGACTTGGGCACGTTGATCAGGGTGTTGAAGTTGGTGTTGCCACCCACCACGGTGAGCTGCTGGTCCTTCAGCGTGTAGGTGAAGAAGGCCAGGCTCACGCGCGCGCGACGGTCGAGCAGGTCGGCCTTGTAGCCCACCTCGTAGGAGGTGACCTTCTCGCTGTTGGCCACCGAGAGCTCGTCGCCGAACAGCAGGCGGCCCTGGATCGACGGCGCGCGGAAGCCGGTGGCCACGCGGGCGTAGAGGGTGCTGTTCTTGTCGAGCACGTAGCTGGCGGAGAAGTCGCCGCTGGTGTTGCTGACATCGGTGCTGGTGGTGCGGCGGCCGACAAACGGCGACGAGAACGGCGGCGGCGTGATGCGGTCGGCGAAGTAGTCCTTCTTGTCCTTGGTGTAGCGCAGGCCGCCGCGCAGCTTGACGCTTTCGCTCACGTCGAGGTTGACGTTGCCGAAGATGGCGTAGGCCTTGTTGTCCTGGTCCTGCGTGGCGTAGCCGTTCTGCGGGTTGCCGGGCGCCAGGCTGTCGTAGTTGATGCTGTCGATGTTCAGCTTCTCGTCGAAGTAGTACAGGCCGGCCAGCCACTTCAGCGCACCGGCGCCCGTGCTCTCGAGGCGGAACTCCTGCGTGAACTGCTTGTGGCTGGGCAGGCCGTCGGCCGACTCGGCGGCGAAGGGGATGTTGCCCGGCCCGAAGTTGCCCGCACCCAGGAAGCTGGCGCCGAAACCGCCGTCGATGTCGCCGCGGCTGAACGAGTCCACCGTCTCGTAGCCGGTGATGGAGGTGAGCGCCATCTCGCCGAAGCCGTAGCGCACCTTGATGCTGCCGCCGGTGTTGCTGACGTCCTGGCTGTTGATGCCGTCGATCGAGACCTTGGTCTCGTCGAAGCCGTCCACCAGCTCGTTGGTACCGGGCTTGATGATGTTGGCGCGGAACACGCGCGCCGAACCTTCGAGCTTGCGGTGGTGCACATTGAACAGCACGCTCAGGTCCTTCATGGGCGTGAGCAGGCCCTGGATGCGCAGCGCGTTGTCGTGGTAACCCTCCAGGTCCTGCGTGGGGCCGGCGGCGTAGGTGTTCTTGACCCAGTCACCGCGGTTCTGCGACTGCGCCGACACCCGCAGCGAGAACACGTCGGACATCGGCACGTTGACCGCGCCTTCCAGGTTCAGCGCGCTGTAGCGGCCCACGCCCACGCTGCCGTAGCCCTCGAACTTCTTGCCCGGCTTGACCGACTCGAACTTCACCACGCCGGCCGGCGAGTTGCGGCCGAAGAGCGTGCCCTGCGGGCCGTTCAGCACCTCGATGCGTTCCAGGTCGAAGACCGGGAAGCCCTTCAGGATGGGGTTCTCCTGCACCACGTCGTCGTACACCAGGCTCACGGGCTGGCTGGCGTTGAGGTCGAAGTCGGTGTTGCCGATGCCGCGGATGTAGAAGCGCGGGAAGGCACGGCCGAAGCTGGATTCGATGTTCAGGCTGGGCACGCGCCCGGCCAGCTGGCGGATGTCCTGGCCGCTGGAGTTCAGCGTCTCCAGCATCTCGCCCTGCAGCGCGGTGACGGAACTGGGCACGTCGCGGATGTTCTCCAGGCGCCTTTCGGCCGTGACCGTGATGGTCTGCAGCTGGCCGCCGGTGGCCTGCTGCGCCCACGCACCAGCTTGCAGCGCGGCCAGCGCGGCGGCGGCCAGGGCGTGGTGCAGGGGCAGGCGGCGTGCACTCTTGCGGAAGGTGGACATGGGTGATCCTCGGTTTGTTGTCGGGCGGGTGGTGCAAGCCGCATGCCCGGAGGGGGCGGCCGGCGATAGGATCGATGATGCCGCTGGCACGGTCCGGATTTGTTGAAACGGCCCCGCTGCCGCCTTGTGTCGACGCCTATACGCAACAGATGCTGTCCCCCACCCAGACCGAACAATGGCAGCGCGACGGTTATGTCGTGCTGCCCGGATTCAAGAGCCGCAGCGAGCTCACCGAGGCCATCGAAAGGGCCCAAACCATCGTCCAGGCCTTCGAGCCCGGCGCCAGCACCAGCCGCTTTTCCACCAAGGACCGCAGCCTGGTGGCCGACGCCGCGCTGCTGGCTTCGGCCGAGCAGGTGCACTGCTTCTTCGAGGAAGAGGCGCTCGACGAACAGGGCCGGCTGCGCGTGCCCAAGGCGCAGAGCATCAACAAGATCGGCCACGCGCTGCACGAGCGCGACCCGGTCTTCCAGCGCTTCTCGCACGGCCCGGAACTGGCCGCGCTGGGCGCGGCGCTGGGCCTCAAGCAGGCGCAGGTGTGGCAGAGCCAGCTCATCTTCAAGCAGCCGCACATCGGCGGCGAAGTGGGCTGGCACCAGGACGCCAGCTTCTTCGTCACCACCCCGCACACGGTGACCACCTTCTGGTTCGCGCTGGAAGACGCCACCCTGGACAACGGCTGCCTGTGGGTGCAGCCGGGCGGGCACGAAGGGCCGCTGCGCGAGCAGTACGTGTGCGACCACGCCGAAGGCCGGCTGCGCATGGTGGCGCTCGACGCCACGCCCTGGCCCACCACCGCCGAGGCCGTGGCGCTGCCGGTGGAAGCCGGCACGCTGGTGGCCTTCCACGGCCGGCTGCCGCACTACAGCGCACCCAACCGCAGCCCGCGGTCGCGCCTGGCCTACACGCTGCACGCCACCTGCGGCACGGCGGCCTATGCGGCGCAGAACTGGCTGCAGCGCAGCAAAGAATTCCCGGTGCGCGGCCTTGATTGAGGCCGCCCCCGACCAGCCACCCGTCGCGCTGCTGCTCACCGACCTGGTAGACAGCAGCGCCCTGGCCGCCACGCTGGGCGACGAGGCCATGGCCGCCATCTGGGCCGCGCACGACCGCATCGCGCGCGACCTGCTGCGGCTGTGGCGCGGGCAAGAGATCGACAAGACCGACGGCTTCCTGCTGCTCTTCGCCGCCGCCGCCGACGCCCTGGGCTACGCCCTGGCCTACCACCGCGCACTGGCGCAGCTGGCGGTGCCGATGCAGGCGCGTGTGGGCCTGCACGTGGGGCAGGTGACGCTACGGGAAACCCCCGCCGAAGACGTGGCCCTGGGCGCCAAGCCCTTCGAGGCCGACGGCGTGAGCAAACCCATCGCGGCGCGCGTGATGTCCACCGCGCTCGGCGGCCAGACGCTGGTGACACGCGCCGCGCTCGACGCGCTGGGCCGCGTGCCGCAGCGTGTGCTGGCGCACGGGCACTGGCGCGTGAAGGGCATCCCGGTGCCGCTGGAGCTGTTCGAGATCGGCGACGACGGCGCGCCCTTCACGCCGCCGCCCGATTCGGCGAAAGTCTTCCGCGTGGTGCAGCAGGGCGACATCTGGCTGCCGGTGCGCGAGCTGCGCCACAGCCTGCCGGCCGAACGTGATGCCTTCGTCGGCCGCCGCGGCAGCCTGCAGGAACTGGCACGGCGCTTCGACAGCGGCTCGCGGCTGGTGTCGCTGCTGGGCATCGGCGGCGGCGGCAAGACGCGCCTGGCCACGCGCTTCGGCTGGTCGTGGCTGGGTGAGTTCCCGGGCGGTGTGTGGTTCTGCGACCTATCCCCGGCGCGGGCGCTGGAAGGCCTGGTCAGCGCCGTCGCGCAGGGCCTGCAGCTGCCGCTGGGGCAGGAAGACCCGGTGGTGCACATCGGCCAGGCCATCGCCGGGCGCGGGCCCTGCCTCGTCATCCTGGACAACTTCGAGCACCTGGCGCGGCATGCCGAAAGCACGCTCGGCCGCTGGCTGGAACGCGCGGCCGAGGCCTGCTTCCTGGTCACCACGCGCGAGGTGCTGGGCATCGCCGGCGAAGAGACGCTGGCGCTGGCGCCGCTGGCCGCAGGCGACGCCGAGGCGCTGTTCGAACGCCGCGCCGCCGCCGCCAAGCGCGATTTCGCACCCGGCGCCGAAGACAAAGAGGCCATCGCCACGCTGGTGAAGCTGCTGGACGGCCTGCCGCTGGCCATCGAGCTGGCCGCCGCGCGGGTGCGCACGCTGGCGCCGCGTGCGCTGCTGGCGCGCATGAGCGAACGGTTCAAGCTGCTGGCCAGCAGCGGCGGCCGCCACGACCGCCAGGCCACGCTGCGCGCGGCCTTCGACTGGAGCTGGGACCTGCTGCCCACGGCCGAGAAGATGGCGCTGGCGCAGCTGTCGGTGTTCGAAGGCGGCTTCACGCTGGAATCGGCCGAGGCGGTGATCGACCTGTCGACGCTGTCGGATCCGCCCTGGACGCTGGACGTGGTGAACGCGCTGGTCGACAAGAGCTTCGTGCGGCCGCTGAGCGCCGAGCGCTTCGACCTGCTGGTGAGTGTGCAGGCCTATGCCGCCGAACACCTGCAGACCGAGGGCCGCTACCCCGGCAGCGGGCCGGCTGCGCTTGCTGCGGCGCAGGCGCGCCATGCCGAGTGGTTTGCGGCGCTGGGGCCGCAACGGGCGACGGAGAACCGCTGCGCCGATCTGGACAACCTGGTGGCCGCGTGCCGGCGTTCGGTGGCCACGGGCGACCCCGTGCTTGCCGCCGGGGCGCTGGACGGCGCATGGGGCGCACTGAACCTGCTGGGCCCGCTGCGGGCCGGCGTCGAGCTGGCGACGACGGTCTGCCAGATGCCCCAGCTGGCCGGCGCGAACGCGGCCCACGCCCACGCGGTGCTGGGCTGGGCGCTGGAGGTCACGAGCCAGCGCAGCCCGGCGGCGCTGCATCTGGAGCAGGCCATCGCGCTGGCGCAGGCCGCCGGCGACCTGGCCTGCGAAGCGGTGGCCAGCGCCCGCCTGGGCAACCTGCATCTGCGCAGCGGCGACGTCGCAAGGGCACGCGAGCGCCATGGCCATGCACTGACCCTGGCGCGCCGCGCCGGCGACGAAGCCGTGGAGTGCTCGGCGCTCAACGCGCTGGGCACGCTCGAGTTCGACCAGGGGCACATGGAGCAGGCCCTCGTGCACTACGAGGCCGCGCTGGAGATTGCGCGGCGCATCGGCCACCGCCGCATGCTGGGCATCCTGGCGGGCAACGTCGGCAACCTGCACGCGCAACAGGGCCGCATGGACCTGGCGCTGCGTGGCTGCGAAGAGGGCCTGGCGCTGGCCCGCCTGACCGGCGACCACGCGCGCGAGGCCAACATGCTGAGCAACCTGGGCGCGTTGCAGCATCTGGTGGGCCGTCACGAAGAATCGTTCGGCACCAGCCAGAACGCGCTGCGCATGTTGCGCGAGCTGGGCAACCGCCGCTCGGAGTGCGCGGTGCTGGGCAATCTCGGCCAGACACGCGCCGCACTGGGCGACACAGGCGGCGCTCTCACGCACTACCAGGACGCCATTGCCCTCGCGCGCCAGATCGGCATCCGCCGGCTCGAAGGCCACCTGCTGGGCCACCTCGGCGTGGCACAGGCTCAGCTGGGCGACCTGGCCAGCGCGGGCGCGGCACTGGATGAGGGCGAACGCGTTCTGGAGGCCACGGCCGACAGCCTGATGCTGGCCTTGCTGGCGTGTCACCGCGCCGAATACGCGTGGCGGGCCGGAGACCCGGCCGGTGCGCGCGCGGCGCTTGACCGGGCACGGGCGCTGGCACCGCAGGAGGCCCGCGCGGAACAGTCAGAGCTGGGACAGGCGCTGGCGCGGGGCGAGGCGCTGCTGCGCTCAGGCGCTGCCTAGACGCTCAGTCTTCAGACTGGGTCAGGATCGCCGGCGGCGAGTCGATCGGCGTGCCGCCGTTGCTCACCGTCACCGTGTAGGTGGCGCTGGCGCCGGGGTCGCGCTGGCCGATGGCACAGCTCCAGGTGGTGCTTCCGCTGCCCGGCGTGCAGTTGAACAGCCCCGAACCGCTGGAGAACTGGATCGCGGTGATGGTGTAGCCGCGCGTGCCCAGCACCACGGTCACGGCGTGCTGGCCCTTGGCGAACGTGTAGCTGGACGGGGCGACGGTGACCGTGCTGCCCACCACCGTGACCGAGATCTGCTTCGAACTCTGCGCCGGCGCGGTGCAAGCCGCAGCCAGGAAAACCGTGCCCAGGATCCAACGAATCGTCATGTTCCCTCCGAACCACCGGATTGTTATCGCTTGTAAGCGCGCCATTGTGTGGCGGGGCTCCGCCGCCGCAAGTGCAAATTCACACGGCAGGTGCCCCCACCGCCGCGATCTGGGGCCTACTCGCCGTTCTGGCGTATCTTCCCGTCTTTCCGCCCCGCCTCGCCCCATGGACAGTTCGACACCGACACGCCACATCCGCCTCACCTCGCACCCTGGCCAGGGCACCACCGGCGCGCCCGCGCTGCGCTGGGGCGACCCCGACCCGCAGCGGCGTGGCCCCATCGTCGGCAGCACCACCAACCGCAGCCAGCGCAACGTGATCGGCACCCACAGCGGCAGCTACGGCGTGTACCGCGCACTGGCCGTGGCGGCGGGCAACCTGGAACGCGGGCACCGCGCCGACCTGACCAACACCTCGCCCACCGACCTCGTGGGCCCCTACGAACAATGGGGCGACCCGCAGAAGATCGTCAGCATCGACCCCTGGGGCGCCAGCGTGCAGGTGGTGTATGCCGACATGCTGACCGCGGGCTACGACATCCGGCCGACGATTGCCGTCACCAAGGCCCACGTGCACCTGCCCGAGATCAAGCAGGCCCTGGCCTTCGGGCGCCTGAAGGTCGACGGCAAGTTCCTGCTGGAAGACGCCAGCGCCAGCGTCACCAAGGTGGCGGTGGAGCCGGTGTGGTGGCTGCCCGGCGTGGCCGCGCGCTTCAAGGTGAGCGAAGCCGACCTGCGCCGCGCGCTCTTCGAAGAGACGGGCGGCATGTACCCCGAGCTGGTGACGCGCAGCGACCTCGAGGTGTTCCTGCCGCCCATCGGCGGGCAGACGCTCTATGTCTTCGGCGACGTGCGCGACCTGGCCAACCCGGCCGTCACGCTCACCGCGCGTGTGCACGACGAATGCAACGGCAGCGACGTGTTCGGCAGCGACATCTGCACCTGCCGCCCCTACCTCACCCATGCCATCGAGGAGTGCATACGCGGCGCGCAGGCCGGTGGCGTGGGCCTCATCGCCTACAGCCGCAAGGAAGGCCGCGCACTGGGTGAAGTGACCAAGTTCCTGGTCTACAACGCGCGCAAGCGCCAGGTGGGCGGCGACAGCGCCGACAAGTACTTCCTGCGCACCGAATGTGTGGCCGGCGTGCAGGACATGCGCTTCCAGGAACTGATGCCCGACGTGCTGCACTGGCTGGGCGTGAAGAAGATCCACCGCCTGGTGAGCATGAGCAACGACAAATACGACGCGATCACCGGCAGCGGCATCGAGGTGGGTGAACGCGTGAAGATCCCCGACGAGCTGGTGCCCGCCGACGCCAAGGTGGAGATCGAAGCCAAGATCGCCGCCGGCTACTTCACCGAGGGCCGTGATGTGCCCACCGAGGCCGACCTGGCCCAGGTGAAAGGGCGCGGCCTCGAATGAACGACACCCTGCGAACCGCCCCCGACGCCCGCCACCCGCTGGAGAAACTGCGCGACCCCGGCACCGTGCGTGCACGCTGCCAGGCCGTGCTGCGTGCCACCGAAAGCAACGTCAGCGAGTACTTCCGCATCGACCGCCGGCAGTTGCCCGCCGTGGCCGAGCGCGTGGCGGCGCTGACGCTGCGCCGCTTCCCCGACCTGAAGATCCCGTACCACAGCCGCTGGCGTCACTTCGAGGCCGGTGGCCTCGATCGCAAGCCGCAACTTGACGCGCTGCTGCAAGGCCGCAGCACCGCCGATGCCGCGCGCGCGCGCTTCGACCTCACGGTGGTGAGCGTGCTGCTCGACGCCGGCGCCGGGCCGAGCTGGCAGTACACCGAGCCCGGCACGGGCCAGGTGCTGTCGCGCAGCGAAGGCCTGGGCGTGGCCAGCTGGCATGCCTTCCTGCAGGGCACCTTCTCGGCCACCGCGGCCGACCCGCTGCGCGCCGACGGCGCGGTGCTGGAACGGGTGGACGGTGCCGCGCTGCGGGCGCTGTTCCAGTCCAGCCCCTCCAACGCCATCGTCGGCCTGGACGGCCGCGCCGGCCTGCTGCAGCGCCTGGGCGCTGCGCTGCGCGCCGAGGTCGCCCGCCTGGGCGGCGTCGAAGCGCGGCCTGGCCTGCTGTTCGACCGCCTCACGGCAGCCGGCACGCTGACCACCGTCAGCGCCACCCAGGTGCTGCGCGAGGTGCTGCGTGTGCTGGGCCCGATCTGGACCAGCGGCAGCCGCGTGCAGGGCCTGCCGGCCGGCGACGTGTGGCCGCAGCGCTGGGCCGGCGCCGCGGCCGGCGACGGCAGCGAAGACCCCACCACCGGCGGTTATGTGCCCTTCCACAAGCTCAGCCAATGGCTCACCTACTCGCTGCTGGAGCCGCTGCAATGGGCCGGTGTCACCGTCACCGGCCTGGACGCGCTGACCGGCCTGCCCGAATACCGCAACGGCGGGCTGCTGCTGGACGGCGGCGTCATCGTGCCGCGCGACCCGCGGCTGCTGTCGCGCACCTGGAAGCCGCAGGACGACTTCATCGTCGAATGGCGCGCGCTCACCGTCGCGCTGCTCGACGAAGTGGCGGTGCTGGTGCGCCAGCAACTCGGCCAGAGCGCCGAGCAGATGCCGCTGGCCTGCGTGCTGGAAGGCGGCACATGGGCCGCCGGCCGCGAGATCGCGCGCGAGAAGCGCGGTGACGGCTCGCCGCCGCTGAAGATCGAAAGCGACGGCACGATCTTCTAGCTCGCCATGGACGCACCCGGCTTCGGCGCCCAGCTGCGCCGCTGGCGCGGCCAGCGCGGTCTGTCGCAGCTGGCGCTGGCGCTGCAGGCCGAGGTTTCCGCGCGCCACCTCAGCTGGCTGGAAACCGGCAAGGCCATGCCCAGCCGCGCGATGGTGTTGCGCCTGGCCGAACAACTCGCGCTGCCGCTGCGCGAACGCAACGGCCTGCTCAGCGCCGCCGGCTACGCGCCGCTGTACCGCGAACGGCCGCTGGCCGACCCCGCACTGAACCCGGCGCGCGAAGCCCTGCAGCGCCTGTTGACGGCCCACGAGCCCTGGCCCGCGCTGGCGGTGGACCGGCACTGGAACCTGTTGGCGCACAACCGCATGGTGCCGCTGCTGCTGCAGGGCCTGCCGCCCGAACTGATGGCACCGCCGCTCAACGTGTTGCGCCTGTCGCTGCACCCGCAGGGCCTGGCGCCGACGATCGCCAACCTGCCGGCCTGGCGCGCCCATGTGCTGCACCGCCTGCAGCGCCAGCTGGCCGCCAGCGGCGACCCGGCACTGGCCGCGCTGCTGGCCGAACTGCGCGCCCTGCCCGGCCCCGAGCCGGTGGACGACGAGGCCTTCGACGACGTGGTGGTGCCGCTCACGCTGCACAGCCCGCTGGGACGCCTGGACTTCATCACCACCATCACGGTCTTCGGCGCGCCGCACGACGTGACGCTGGCCGAGATCGCCATCGAGACCCTGCTGCCGGCCGACGAGGCCACGGCCGCGCGGCTGCAGCAGCTGAAGGCCGGGCTGATCAGGTCCTGAACGGGTTCGCCGTCGCAAACCACAGCCCGATGCCGGTGGCGATGATGAAGGCGCCGTCCAGCACGCCCACCAGCAGGAAGACCTTGGTCTGCAGCGGTTCCATCATCTCGGGCTGGCGCGCACTGGCTTCGAGGTATTTGCTGGCCATCAGGCCCAGGCCCAGGCAGGAGCCGATGGCGCCCAGGCCGATCATGTGGCCCACGGCCAGGGGGACGAGGTTGACGCTGTCCATCGTTCTTGCTCCACGGTTGATGTGGCACCATCGTCGCCACATCGCCCGCGGCCGTCGATGACCTGCCAGGTCAAGCCGCGAGACCCCGCCATGAGCACACCCGAAGTCCACGTCATCAACCACCCGCTGGTGCAGCACAAGCTCACGCTGATGCGCCAGAAGGACCTCAGCACCAGCAGCTTCCGCCGCCTGCTGTACGAGATCAGCATGCTGATGGCCTACGAGGTCACGCGCGACATGCCCACGCAGCTGATCGAGGTCGAGACGCCGCTGGAAACCATGCAGGCGCCGGTGATCGAAGGCCGCAAGACGGTGTTCGTGGTCATCATGCGCGCCGGCGCGGGCCTGCTCGACGGCATGCTGGAACTGGTGCCCGGCGCCCGTGTCGGACACGTCGGCCTGTACCGCGACCCCAAGACGCTGGTGGCGGTGGAGTACTACTTCAAGATGCCGCACGGCATGAACGAACGCGACGCCATCGTGCTCGACCCCATGCTGGCCACCGGCAACTCGGCCGTGGCCGCGGTGGAGCGGCTGAAGGAGACGAAGCCGAAGTCGATCCGCTTCGTCAGCCTGCTGGCTGCGCCCGAGGGGCTGAAGAACTTCCACGCCCACCACCCCGACGTGCCGGTCTACACCGCGTCCATCGACCGCCAGCTCAACGAACACGGCTACATCGTGCCGGGCCTGGGCGACGCCGGCGACCGGCTGTTCGGCACCAAGTGATTCAACGCTCGGCCAGCGCCTCCACCTGGATGCGCAGGTCGACGTTCATCTTGAAACCGTAGTCCTTGCCGGCAGCCAGGCCGAAATCGTCGCGGTTGAAGCTGCCACTGGCGTCGGCGCCGCAGTAGTCGCGCTTGAGCATGGGGTGCGGAACGCACTTCAGCGCGTGGATGGTGAGCGTCATCGGCTTCGTCACGCCGCGCAGCGTCAACTCGCCCACCAACTGCGTGGGTACGCCGTTCACCGGCGTCTCCAGGCGACCCTTGAAGACGGCGCGCGGAAACTTCTTCACGTCGAAGAAGTCCTTGCCGCGCGCCCAGGTGTTGAGCACGTCCAGGCCGAAGTCGATGCTGGCCAGTTCGGTGCTGATGTCCACGCTGCCGGCGCCCGTGGCCTTGTCGTAGACCACCTTGCCGCGGCTCTTGTTCATCTTGCCGCGCCACACCGAGATGCCCATGTGGTCGGCTTCGAAACTGGGGAAGGTGTGCGCCGGGTCGATGGTGTAGCTGGCCGGCGCGGCCGCCGCCGTGGAGGCGGCCAGAACCAGGGCCAGCGCGGTGCTCAGGTGTTGCATGCAGGGCTTTCGTGCTTCGATACCAGCACGACGGGCGGGCCGGCGTGGATTCGACAAGTGCTCAGCGGCGGCGGTACGGGTCGGCGAAACCCAGCACGCCCATCACGTCGCTCTCGAAGCGCTCCATGTCGCGCGCCTCGGCCTCGTCTTCGTGGTCGTAACCCTGCGCATGCGCGGTGCCGTGCACCAGCAGGTGTGCGTAGTGCGCGGCCAGCGTGACGCGCTGCGCCTTCGCTTCCCTGGCCACCACCGGCGCGCACAGGATCAGGTCGGCCACCACCTCGGGCTCGTGCTGGTAGTCGAAGGTCAGCACGTTGGTGGCGTAGTCCTTGCCGCGGTACTGGGCGTTGAGCGCGCGGCCTTCGGCTTCGCCCACGATGCGCACGGTGATCTGCGCCGGCAGGCTCAGCGCATGACGGATCCAGCGCCGCACGGCGTGGCGCGGCAGGTGTTCGCGATGCCGTGCATCCGCGAACTGCAGCGACAGCTGCAGCGGCGGCATCGCCATCAGCGCAGCCCTTCCGATTCGGCCTGGCCGCGCGCCAGGTCGTAGGCCTCGACCACGCGCGCCACCAGCGGGTGGCGCACCACGTCGGCCGCGGTGAACTGCGTGAAGGCGATGCCGTCGACGCGGCGCAGGATGGCGGCGGCTTCCACCAGCCCGCTGGCCGTGCCCTTGGGCAGGTCGATCTGGCTCACGTCGCCCGTCACCACGCAGCGGCTGCCGAAGCCGATGCGGGTGAGGAACATCTTCATCTGCTCGCGCGTGGTGTTCTGCGCCTCGTCGAGGATGACAAAGGCATGGTTGAGCGTGCGGCCGCGCATGAAGGCCAGCGGCGCGATCTCGATCAGTTGTTTTTCGAACGCTTTCGTGACGCGGTCGAAACCCATCAAGTCGTAGAGCGCGTCGTAGAGCGGGCGCAGGTAGGGGTCGACCTTCTGCGCCAGGTCGCCGGGCAGGAAGCCCAGGCGCTCGCCGGCTTCCACCGCCGGACGCGTGAGCACGATGCGCTGCACGCCGTGGCGTTCCAGCGCGTCCACCGCGCAGGCCACGGCGAGGAAGGTCTTGCCGGTGCCGGCCGGGCCGATGCCGAAGGTGATGTCGTGGCCCAGCATCTGGCGCAGGTACTGCACCTGGTTGGGCGTGCGGCCGGAAAGATCGGCATGGCGCGTGTGCAGCACGATCTCGGCCGGCGGCTCGCCCAGCACCGGCGCCGCGGTCTCGGGCGGCGTGGCCATGAACTTCACCAGCGTGAGCTGCAGCGCGCGGTCGCCGATGGGATGGTCGGCCTTGTCGTGCAGCGCGTCCAGCAGGCGCACGGCACGCTCCACGCCGTCGCGCGGGCCTTCGATGCGGAAGCTGGCCTCGCGCCGCGCCAGCGTCACGCCCAGGGCCGCCTCGATGCGGCGCAGGTGCGCGTCCAGCGGGCCGCACAGGTGGGCCAGGCGGCGGTTGTCGGTGGGGTCGAAGGTGTGGCGGCGGATCACGGCGGGCACATTGTCGCAGCGCCAGCACTGCACAATGCGCCGCGCGATGAGGCAAGCCTGTTTCCGCCGGATGCACCGGCACCTTCTGCTCTGGCTGTGGGCGCTGCTGGCCACGGCAGCCCTGCCCGCCGCGGCACAGACGCTGCTGGTGCGCGGCGCCCTCACCGCACCGGGCCACCTGCCGGCCTTCCCCGAATCGTCGTCCGCCACGCCGGTGACGCTGCCCGACGACTGGGTGCACACGCGCCCGGGTGCCGACGGCTCGGCCTGGTATCGCATCGAGTTCCCGCGCCTGGCCCCGCCCGAGCGCGACGACCTGATGGCGCTGTACATCGAACACGTGTGCAGCAACCTGGAGGTCTACCTCAACGGCAGCTTCGTGCACAGCGGCGGCCGCATGAGCCGGCCGCTCACCAACAACTGCAACCACCCGCAGCTGGTGTCGCTGCCTTCGGTGCTGCTGCGCGTGGAAGGCAACACCATCGACATCCGCGTGGCCGGCCACCCGCTCAGCGAGGTGGGCTCGCGCCAGCGTGCGGGCGGGCTCTCGGCGCTGGTGATCGGCCCGCAGCAGGAACTGGCCGCGCGCCATGCGCGCCAGACGGCGCTGCAGGTGTGGGTGCCGCAGGCCGTCAGCGCCACGCTGCTGCTGATGGGCGGCTTCATGTTCGTGCTGGGTTTCATCAACCGGCGTGAAAGCCACCTGGCCTACTTCGGCGCACTCTCGGTGGGCTGGGCCATCGTCGACGCGCGGCTGTGGCTGCGCAACATCCCGCTGGGGCATTCGGGCGTCGAGTTCCTGCTGTGCGCGATGCTGGGGTTCATCACCTGGGCCGCGGTGCAGTTCCTGCTGCGCTACGGCGGCGTGCGCCTGCGCAAGGTGGACATGCTGCTGCCGGTGCAGTGCGCCGTGCTGGCCGTGAGCCTGGTGCTGGCCGGCCCGCAGCGCCTGCATGCGCTGGCCAGCGTGTGGTACCTGGTGCTGGCGCTGGAAGTGGTGGCGGCCTCGGCCTGGCACGTGCACCACCAGCGCAAGAGCCGCTCGGTGTGGCTGATGGCGGGCATGCTGTCGGCCGTCACGCTGGCCGGCGGCATCGAGTTCTTCGCACAGTGGACGGGCGCGCGGCCGCTGGCTTCGCACATCGCGCAGCTGGTGGTGCCCATCATCTTCGTGATGGTGGGCCTGCGCCTGGTGCAGCAGCACGGCCGCGCCCTGCACCACGCCGAACAGGGCAAGGCCCAGCTGGAGCTGCGCGTGCGCGAGGCCACCGCCGAGATCGAGCGCAACTTCCGCCAGCTGGCCGAGCTGAAGGTGGAGCAGGTGACCGAGCGCGAGCGCAAGCGCATCGCCGCCGACCTGCACGACGACCTGGGCGCCAAGCTGCTGACCATCGTGCACACCAGCGACAGCGAACGCATCAGCACACTGGCGCGCGAGGCGCTGGAAGAGATGCGCCTGTCGGTGCGCGGCCTCACCGGCCGGCCCGTGCGCCTGACCGACGCCCTGGGCGACTGGCGCGCCGAGGTGGTCTCGCGCCTGGCGCAGGCCGGCATCGAAGGCGACTGGGAAGGCCCGGAAGACCTGCCGCACACGCTCTCCGCACGCGCCTACGTGCAGACCACGCGCATCCTGCGCGAGGCCACCAGCAACATCATCAAGCACAGCGGCGCCACCCATTGTTCGGTGGTGGCCAGCATCACCAACAACGATTTCCAGTTCGTGCTGCAGGACAACGGCGAAGGCATCACGGTCGAACTGGACGGCAAGATGGACCGCGGCCACGGCCTGGCCAGCATGAAGAACCGTGCCAAGCAGTTACAAGGGCAGTGCCTGGTGGAGTCGGGGCCCGGCTATGGAACCGTGATACGCCTCACGGTTCCACTTGATCGCGCGCTGCAGCCGCCATGACGCAGGCAGGTCGCGCCGATACCATCGGTCTTTCACCGCACCCCCCACGAATGAAGACCATTCTCTTGCTTGAAGACCTGCCCGAGATCCGGGCCTGGATGCGCAAGCTCGTGCTGCAGGTGTTCCCCGGCGCCACCATCAGTGAAAGTGCGCGTGTACACGACGCCATCGAACTGTGCGGCGCCGTCAAGTTCGACCTGGCGCTCATCGACCTGGGCCTGCCCGACGGCAGCGGTGTCGACGTCGTCACCAAGCTGCGCGACGTGCAACCCGACGCGCAGAGCGTGGTGGTCACCATCCACGACGATGACGAGCACCTGTTCCCCGCTCTGCAGGCCGGCGCCTTCGGCTACATCCTGAAGGAGCAGCCGCGCGAGCTGATCACCGAGCAGTTGCAGCGCATCAGCCAGGGTGAACCGCCGCTGTCGCCCAGCATCGCGCGCCGCGTGATGGCCTATTTCAGCGCCAAGGCCAAGCCGCAGCCGCAGCAGAACATGATGCCCAACGTGAGCCTCACCGACCGCGAAAGCGAGGTGCTGCTGCGCGTGGCCAAGGGCTACACGCTGCCCGAGATCGGCGTGCAGCTGGGCCTGTCCCGCCACACCATCGCCGACTACGTGAAGCAGATCTACCGCAAGCTCAACGTGAGCTCGCGCGCCGAGGCCGCGCTGGAAGCGCAGCGCCTGGGCTTGTTCCGCTAGGCGTGCCGCCACCCGCGGGTGCACGCGCCGGGCGCTGCACCTCGGTGGCCGGCAGGCGTTCACCACGCCACCAGGCGCGCAGGCGGCCTGCCAGAAGCAGCAACAACACGGCCGCCTCGGGCCAGGGTGCATCCTGCAGCAGCCGCGCCTGCATGATGAAGTGCACCAGGCCCAGCACCGCGGCGGCGTAGGCCAGCAGGTGCAGGCGGCGCCACCAGACACCCAGCGCACGCATCGCGGCGTTGGTGGACGTGGCGGCCAGCGGGGCCAGCAGCACGAGGCCCAGCCAGCCCACGCTGATGAAAGGGCGCTCGGCCAGGTCGTCACGGAGTGCGGCCCAGGACAGGCCGGCATCCAGCACCGCGTACAGCACCGTGTGCAGCAACGCGTAGAAGAAGGTGAACAGGCCCAGCATGCGGCGCAGGCGGATGAGCCAGTTCCAGTCGGCCAGCCGCTTGCCCGTGTGGGCGTGCACCGCACGCGCCAGCTGCACCGACAGGCGGCGCAGCGGCGACACGGCCAGCGTCACCAGCAGCAGCAGCATCGCCACGCGCCCGCTCACGTGCAGCAGGCGGTCCAGCGGGTTGGGGCCCAACCCACCCGTGGCCCAGGCGCCGGCCAGCCACAGCGCGGGGCTGGCGCACAGCACGAAGCAGATCGCGCAGGCGCGCGGCGACACGGCGGCCATCGTGGCGCCGCTCAGAAGTGCTGCCGCAGGTCCATGCCGGCGTACAGCGGCGCGACTTCAGCGCCGTAGCCGTTGAAGGGCAGCGTGGGCCGCTTGACCGTCTCGCCCAGCCGCACCTCGCGCCGCTGCGACCAGCGCGGATGCGCGACCTCCGGGTTGACGTTGGCGTAGAAGCCGTACTCCGAAGGCGCGGCCAGCATCCAAGCCGTGGCGGGCGGCTGCTCGACGAAGCGGATGCGCGTGATGGCCTTGATGCTCTTGAAGCCGTACTTCCACGGCACCGCCAGGCGCAGCGGCGCGCCGTTGGCCGACGGCAAGGCCTGGCCGTAGGCGCCGCTGACCAGCAGCGTGAGCGGGTGCATGGCCTCGTCGATGCGCAAGGCTTCGACATAGGGCCAGTTCAGCGACGGCCGGCGCTGGCCCACCATTTCCTGCGGCCGCATCACCGCCTCGAAGGCAACGTAGCGCGCGCGTGACGTCGGCCGACTCTCGGCCAATAGCGCCGCCAGCGGAAAGCCGCGCCAGGGCACGACGAAGGACCAGCCTTCCACGCAGCGCAGCCGGTAGATGCGGTCCTGCTGCGCGTGGCGTTGCAGCATGTCGTCCAGCGCCCAGGTGCGCGGCTTCTCGCATTCACCCTCGACGCTCACGGTCCAGGGCAAGGGGCGGAAGTCCTCGGCGAGCTTCCACACCACGTCCTTGTTGCTCGAGAACTCGGCGTAGTTGTTGTAGCGGCTGATCTCGTCCAGCGTGTTGGGGGCCTCGCCCTGCGCGCGCACCGGCGCGACCGCGAGGCCGCCGGTGAGCGCCAGCGCGGCCTGCAGGAAACCACGCCGGCCGTCCCAGACGGCCTGCGGCGTGATCTCGCTGGGCTTGGGCCCCATGCCTGGCGCAGCTCAGCGCGGCAGCTCGGGCAGCGTCAACGGCTGATGCGGGCTGCTCAAGGCGTTCATGAAGGCCACCAGCTGCGCCTTCTCTTCGGCGTTCAGCGGCAGCTCCTTCATGCTGGGCGAGCGGTTCGTCTTGACGACGCCGCCCTGGGCATAGAACTCGACCAGTTCTTCCAGCGTGCGCGCCGAGCCGTCGTGGAAGTAGGGCGCGGTGCGCGTGGCTTCACGCACGGTGGGCGTCTTGAAGGCGCCCTTCATGCTGGCCACCGGGCGCTGGGCAAAACGGCCCACGTCGGGGTTGTCGTTGCCGTACGAGGCCAGGCCCAGGTTGTGGAAGCCGTTGTCGGTGAAGTTGGGGCCCGAGTGGCAGGCCGTGCAGTTGGCCTTCTTGGGGTCGATGAAGAGCGCGAAACCCTTGACCTGCTCGGGTGTCAGCGCGGCCTTGTTGCCGGCCACCCAGGCGTCGAAGGGCGAGCTGTTGCTCACCACCGTGCGCTCGAAGCTGGCGATGGCCTTGGACAGCGTGCCGGCGTCGATGGGTTGCCCCGGATAGGCGCTGGCAAACAGCGCGCGGTAGCCGGCGCTCTCGTTGAGCCACTTGAACAGGCGCACGGTGTCCATGTTCATCTCGGCGCTGGCTTCCATCGGGCCCATGGCCTGGTCTTCCAGGCTTTTCTTGCGGCCGTCCCACATCTGGATGCTGTTGTAGCCGGTGTTCACCACCGTCGGGCTGGCGCGGTCCAGCACCATGCTCTTGAAGCCCTTGCCGGTGCCCAGGCCGTCAGACCAGCCCAGCAGCGGGCTGTGGCACGAAGCGCAGCTCATGTTGCCGTCGCCGGACAGGCGCGGGTCGAAGAACAGCTTCTTGCCGAGATCCACACGCGCGGCGCTGGGTGCGTTGTCCTCGGGGTGCGGCGGCGTGGCCGGCAGCTTCCACTTCTGCAGGCTGGCGTGGCCGGCCTCCAGCGTGATGACCTGGCCGTCGGTATCGGTCACCTGCACGGCGGCCGACGGCGTGGCATGGAAGGCAGTGGTCAGGCCGAACAGCGCGGCCAGGGCGACGGGTCTCAGGTTCATGGGTGCTCCATCTCAGCGCGGGCCGTGTTCACGAATGTGTGGCGCGGCACAAGTCCGGTATTCGTCAAGAAAACCCGACGCTTGAGTTCATTTCCGGGCTTTGCCTGCCGAAGACCGTGAATACATTGCTGGCGGTGGGGTCATACCCGACGTGCCCCCGAAGCGCGCCGCAGTGGGCCTGAACCTAAGGAGAGTCTCCGTGTTGAAGATCGACAAGTCCCTGGCCGTCCTGCTTGCCGTGATGTGCAGCGCCGGCACCGCCGCCGCCGAGGAACACGTGGTGGCGCAGAAGAACAAGGCCTTCTCGATGAAGAAGCTAACGGTCAAGGTTGGAGACAGCGTCAAGTTCGTCAACGAGGACAGCTTCGCGCACAACGTGTTCTCGCTGTCGGCGATCAAGAGCTTCGACCTCGGCTCCTTCGGCACCGGCGGCACCAAGAGCGTGACCTTCGACAAGCCCGGCAAGGTGGAAGTCGAGTGCGCCGTGCACCCCGACATGCGGCTGGACATCGAGGTCAAGCCGTGAGCCTGCGCCGGCTGGGCCGCCTGGCCTGTGCCGCGCTGGCGCTGTTCGCCGCGGGCAGTGCGCACGCGCAGGCGCCGGCCGCCGGCAAGGTGCCGCAAGGCGCGCTGCTGCCCAAGGACAGCGTGGACGCCGCCACCTTCCGCGGCGGCCTGGTGTTCGCGAACTACTGTGTCACCTGCCACGGCATCAACGCCGACGGCAACGGCCGTGCCGCACGGCTGTACAACCCGCGCCCGGCCAACCTGCGCATGAGCGACAAGAACGACGCCTACTACGGGCTGATCATCCGCAAGGGTGGTGCGATGCTGGGCCGTTCCGAGTTCATGCCGGCCTGGGAGGCCGAGCTGACCAACGAACAGATCGGCGACCTGGTGGCCTACCTGCGCTCGATCAACAGCCACAAACCGCGCGACTGAGGCAGCCATGGGCCATCTGTTCAAGCACCACGGCATCTGGGGCCCCGGCGTGCGGATGTTCCGCAACCTGGCCTTCGTGAGCAAGGCCGCTGTCATCTCGGCGGTGTTCCTGGCGGTGGTGGCGCAGCTGGCCTTCATCTATGTGCGCTCCAGCGGCCAGGCCATCCAGTCTTCGCAGCGCGAGCTGCGGGGCGTGGTGCATGTGCGCGCCCTGGTGGCGCTGCTGGCCGAGGCGCAGACGCTGCGCCGGGTGAGCCTGGCCGCCAAGAGCAAGGCCGACCCCGCGCTGCAGCAGCAGCTGGCCCGTGTGGAAGAGCGCCTGGTCGCGGCCGAGAAGCTGGACATCGCCGCGCTCGACCTCGCCGAGGCGCACAAGTTCGTGCGCGACGCCTACACACCGCTGAAGGACCTGCCGGCCGACCGCGAAGACGCCTTCTCGCGCGCCGACGAGTTCGTGCAGCAGGTGATGCGCCTGATGGCCACGCTGGCCGACAACTCGGCGCTGTCGATGGACCCCGCTCCCGACAGTTACCACCTGATGCTGGCCGGCACGCAGGAGACGCTGGACGTGCACCGCCGCCTGGGCCGCCTGCGCGACCTGGGCAGCGACGCGCTGGCCGCCACCGCGCTGCCGGCGCTGCACCGCAACGTGCTGCACGGCGACAGCTATGTGCTGTACAGCGCGCTGGAGCAGCTGTTCGCGCGCTACGAGCGCGTCGTCAAGACCAACCCGGCACTGGCCGAGGCGCTGGCCTTCGAGGAGTCGTTCAAACCGGTCAATGCCTTCATGCGCACCGTGCGCCGAGGTCCCCTGGCCGACGGCGGCCCGGCCGGCGACGCCACCGCCTTTGCGGCCGCGGGACAGGCGGCAATGGAAGCCGTGTCGGCCCTCAACGAGCGCACACTGAAGGCGCTTGATGCCAGCATCGAACAGCGCGTGGTGGCACTTGAACGCGCGCGCCACATCCAGCTGGCGCTGGCCGCCATCGGCCTGCTGGTGGCGGCCTACTTTTTCTACAGCTTCTACCTCGTCACACGCGGCGGCATGCAGGAAGTGACGCGCCACATCGACGCCATGGCCCAGGGCGACCTGTCGGCCTCGCCCAGCCCCTGGGGCCGTGACGAAGCGGCGGCGCTGATGGGCTCGATCCGCCGCATGCAGGAAGCGATGCGCAAGCTCATCGGCGACGTGCGCGGCTGTGCCGACGCCATCGTGTCCACCAGCTCGCAGGTGGCCTCGGGCGCCGAAGACCTGTCGGCGCGCACCGAGAAGTCGGCCAGCAGCCTGCAGCAGACGGCGTCGGCCATGGACCAGATCGCCGCCACCGTGAAGGGCACGGCGCAGCGCACTGACGAATCGGCCACCTTGGGCCGCGAGAACGCGCGCGTGGCGGGCGTTGGCGGCGAGGTCATCGGCCAGGTCATCACCACGATGCAGGGCATCCAGGCGGCGTCGCGCAAGATCGCCGACATCACCGGCGTCATCGACGCCATCGCCTTCCAGACCAACATCCTGGCGCTGAATGCCGCGGTGGAAGCGGCGCGTGCCGGTGAACAGGGCCGCGGCTTCGCGGTCGTCGCCAGCGAAGTGCGTTCGCTGGCCCAACGCTCGGCCGCCGCCGCGCGCGAGATCAAGACGCTGGTGACGGCCAGCGCCGAGCAGACCGAGCAGGGCACGCGCATCGTGGGCTCGGCCGGCGAGACCATGGCGCGCCTGGTGACCAACGCCCAGGCCATGAGCAGCCTGCTGGCCGAAGTGTCCGGCGCCGCCGGCGAACAGACCCGCGGCGTGGCCGAGGTGGGCCGCGCGGTGGCCGAGCTCGACCAGGACACGCAGCGCAATGCGGCACTGGTGGAAGAGACCACCGCTGCCGCCTTGTCGATGAAGTCGCGCGCCGAAGAGCTGGCGCGCACGGCCGACCGCTTCGTGCTGCCCGCGCACGCCTGAACATGCCAGGCAGCGCGCCGCTGAGCCGCCGCCACCTGCTGGCGCTGGCTGGCCTGTGCGCCACCGGCGCGCACGCGGCTGCTGCCGAGGAGCCGCCCACCGGCTGGGTGAACCCGCGCCAGCCCGCGCCGGCTTCGCCGCTGCAGTGCGCCGACGGCCGGCCGCGCACCCTGCGCCAGCTGCTCGGCGGCCGCGTCACCGCGGTGCAACTGATGTTCACCGGCTGCAACGGCAGCTGCCCGGTGCAGGGCGCCCTCTTCGCGCAGGTGGCCGAAGCGCTGCCGCCGCTGGGCCTGCAACTGCTGTCGATCAGCATCGACGCGCTGGGCGACGATGCGCAGACGCTGCGCCAGTGGCTGGCCCGTTTCGGCGCCCACGCCACCTGGGCCGCCGGCGTGCCGGCCCTGGCCGATGTCGAACCGCTGGCCGGCTTCCTGCGCGGCGTGCCCGCGCGCGCCGGCACGCACACGGCGCAGGTTTTCGTGTTCGACCGCCAGGCCCGGCTGGCCTACCGCACCGGTGATGCGCCCCGCGCCGGCCTGGTGGTGGACCTGCTGGCCCACGTTGCCGGCAACGGCTGAGGGCCGCCACCCATAATTCGGCCTCCGCATAAGCAGGGGCTTCGTGCCCGGGTGCCGTGAACTTCCAGCAACTGCGCTCGGTGCGCGAAACGGTGCGCCAGGGCTTCAACCTGACGGTGGTGGCCGAGGTGCTGCACACCTCGCAGCCGGGCGTGAGCCGGCAGATCCGCGAGCTGGAGGACGAACTCGGCATCCAGCTCTTCGACCGTGCCGGCAAGCGCCTCACCGGCCTCACGCCGCCCGGCGCCACCGTGCTGCCCATCATCGAGCGCCTGCTGCAGGAAGCCGAGAACCTGCGCCGCGCCGGCCAGGACTTTGCGTCGCAGGACCGCGGCACGCTGATCATCGCGGCCACACATTCGCAGGCGCGCTACGCGCTGCCGCTGGCGGTGCGCGACTTCAGCCTGGCCCACCCGCAGGTGGCGCTGCACCTGCAGCAGGGCACGCCGCAGCAGATTGCGCAGCTGCTGCTGGAAGGCGTTGCCGACATCGGCGTGGCCACCGAAGCGCTGGCCGAGTACCCCGGGCTCGTCGCCCTGCCCTGCTACCAGTGGACGCACAGCGTCATCGTGCCGCCGGGCCATCCTCTGGCCGACGGCGCGCCGCTCACGCTGGCGCGGCTGGCGCAGTTCCCCATCATCACCTACGAAGGCGGCTACACCGGCCGCAGCCACATCGACGCCGCCTTCGCGCGCCAGGGCCTGGCGCTGAACCTGGTGCTCTCGGCCATGGACGCCGACGTCATCAAGACCTATGTCGAGCTGGGCATGGGGGTGGGGATCATCGCCGCCATCGCCTACGACGAGCAGCGCGACACCACGCTGCAGGCCATCGACGCGCGCCACCTCTTCGCCAGCAACATGACGCGGCTGGCGCTGCGGCGCGGCAGCTTCCTGCGTGCGTATGTCTACGAATTCATCCGCGGCTTCGCGTCGCCGCTGACGCGCGAGGTGGTGGACCGGGCGATGTCCGAAGAGCCCGGCGCGGCCTTCGACATCTGAGCCCGCGTTGATCAGATACCCGCGCCGGCCTCGAGCAGCGTGTCTCCCGCCGGCGGCTGCGCAAAACGCGTGATGCGCCGCGGCCGCAGGTGCAGGCGCGAGCCGGGCTCCAGCACCACGCGTTGGCGCAGGGCCTGGAACTCGGTGCGCGCCATCTCGACGTCGACATAGGCGTTGCTGCCGTCCCCGCCGTCGCGCTTGAACTCGATGCGCGTATTGGGGCCGACGGTGAGCGTCTGGCTCAGCGTCACGGGCCAGGTGTCGGCGCCAGCTTCGGACACGATCTCCAGCTCGTGCGGGCGCACGTAGCTGATGTCGGTGGGGCCGGTGTCCAGGCGGCCGTGGAACAGGTTGACGTCGCCCAGGAACTGCAGCACGAAAGGTGTGGCCGGGCTGTCGTACACCTCGTCGGGCGTGCCCTGCTGCTCGATGCGGCCGTGGTTCATCACCACCACGCGGTCGGCCACTTCCATGGCCTCTTCCTGGTCATGCGTGACGAAGACACTGGTGACATGCACTTCGTCGTGCAGGCGGCGCAGCCAGCGGCGCAACTCCTTGCGCACCTTGGCGTCGAGCGCGCCGAAGGGCTCGTCCAGCAGCAGCACCTTGGGCTCGACGGCCAGCGCACGCGCCAGCGCGATGCGCTGGCGCTGGCCGCCCGATAGCTGGTGCGGGTAGCGGTCGGCGATCCAGTCCAGCTGCACGAGCTTGAGCAGCTGCGTCACCTTGCTCTTGATGTCGGCATCGCTCGGCCGCGTGGCCTTGGGCCGCACGCGCAGGCCGAAGGCGACGTTCTCGAAGATCGTCATGTGGCCGAAGAGGGCGTAGTGCTGGAACACGAAACCGACGTTGCGCTCGCGCACGTCGGTGTGGGTGGTGTCCTCGCCGTGGAAACGCACGCTGCCGCTGTCCGGCACTTCCAGGCCGGCGATGATGCGCAGCAGGCTGGTCTTGCCCGAACCCGATGGGCCCAGCAGCGCCACGAGTTCACCCGCCGGGATGTCCAGGTTCAGGTTGTCGCAGACGACCGTTGCGCCGAAGCGCTTGTTGAGGTTGCGGACTTCGATGCTCATTCGCTTCTCTCCCCGGCCGCACGTTTCTGGCCCTTCACACGCTGCTCCACCACGTACTTCAGCACCAGCGTCACCAGCGCCAGGCTGGCGAGCAGCGAGGCCACGGCGAAGGCCGCGGCGAACTGGTATTCGTTGTAGGCGATCTCGATGTGCAGCGGCATGGTGTTGGTCTGCCCGCGGATGTGCCCGCTGACCACGCTGACGGCACCAAACTCGCCCATCGCCCGCGCATTGCACAGGATCACGCCGTACAGCAGCGCCCACTTGATGTTGGGCAGCGTCACGCGCCAGAAGATCTGCCAGCCGCCCGCGCCCAGCACACGCGCGGCTTCTTCCTGCTCGATGCCTTGCGCCTGCATCAGCGGGATCAGCTCGCGCGCGATGAAGGGGAAGGTGACGAACACCGTGGCCAGCACAATGCCGGGCACGGCGAAGATGATCTTCAGGTCGTGGTCGCGCAGCCATTCGCCGAACCAGCCCTGCAGGCCGAACACCAGCACGTAGATCAGGCCGGCGATCACCGGGCTCACGCTGAACGGCAGGTCGATCAGCGTCAGCAAGAGGTTCTTGCCGCGGAAGTCGAACTTGGTGATGGACCAGGCCGCGGCCACGCCGAACACCAGGTTCAGCGGCACGCTGATGGCGGTGGCGATCAGCGTCAGCTGGATGGCCGACAGCGCATCGGGCTCGGTGACGGCGGCCAGGTACACCCCCCAGCCCTTCTTCAGCGCCTCGTAGAACACGGTGGCCAGCGGCACGAAGAGGAAGAGGGTCATGAAGGCCAGCGCCGCGCCGATCAGCGTCAGCCGCACCCAGGCGGGTTCGGTGGTGGCGTTCTTCAGAACGCGCGGCGCGACCTCTTGACCAAGCTTCCCCCCACGGATCCGGCTCTGCCGGTCCGCCGGGGGACGGCCCCCTTGGGGGGTAGCGAGCGAGAGCGAGCTTGGGGGCTTCATAACCCACCCTGGCGTTTGCGGGCCCAGGCCTGCAGCAGGTTGATGGTGAGCAGCATCACGAACGAGGCCACCAGCATCACCACCGCGATGGCGGTGGCGCCGGCGTAGTCGTACTGCTCGAGCTTGGTGATGATGAGCAGCGGCGTGATCTCGCTCACCATCGGCATGTTGCCGGCGATGAAGATCACCGAGCCGTATTCACCCAGGGCACGCGCGAAGGCGAGCGCGAAGCCCGTGAGCAGCGCCGGCATCAGGATCGGGAAGATCACGCGGCTGAAGGTCTGCCAGCGGTTGGCGCCCAGCGTGGCGGCGGCCTCTTCCAGTTCGCGGTTCACGTCTTCCAGCACCGGCTGCAGCGTGCGAACCACGAAGGGCAGGCCGATGAAGACCAGCGCCACCCACACGCCCAGCGGCGTGTAACTCACCTTGAAGGGCAGGACTTGGCCGATGACGCCGTTCTGCGCGTAGATGGCCGTGAGCGCGATGCCGGCCACGGCGGTGGGCAGGGCGAAGGGCAGGTCGACCAGCGCGTCGACGATGCGCTTGCCGGGGAAGCTGTAGCGCACCAGCACCCAGGCCACGATGAGGCCGAAGAAGGCGTTGAGCAGCGCCGCGCCGAAGCTGGCGCCGAAGGTCAGGCGGTAGCTGGCCAGCACACGCGGCGTGCTGACGGCGGTGAGGAACTGGTCCCAGCTCAGCGTGAAGGTCTTCAGGAACGTGGCCGACAGCGGGATCAGCACGATCAGGCTGATGTAGAGCAGCACGAAGCCCAGCGCCAGGTCGAAACCGGGCAGCACCGAGTGGCGCTTGAGCAGCGTGCGGGACAGGATCATTTCAGCGGGCTTTGGCCGACATGATCTGATCGTAGATGCCGCCGTCGTTGAAGTGCTCCTTCTGCGCCTTGCCCCAGCCGCCGAACACCTCATCCACGGTGAAGGTGTTGACCTTCGGGAAGACCTTGGCGTACTTCGCCAGCACCTTGTCGTTGCGCGGGCGCAGGTGGTGTTTGGCGGCGATCTCCTGGCCAGCCTCGCTGTACAGGTATTGCAGGTAGGCCTCGGCCTGCTTGCGCGTGCCGCGTTTGTCCACCACCTTGTCGACCACGCTCACCGGGTTCTCGGCCAGCAGCGTGCGCGCCGGGTAGATCACCTCGAAGCCGCCGCCGAATTCGCGCTCGATCAGCGGCGCTTCGCTTTCGAAGGTGACCAGCGCATCGCCGATGCCGCGCTGCGCGAAGGTGGTGGTGGCGGCGCGGCCGCCGCCGTCGAGCACCGGCACGTTGGCGAAGATGCGCGCCAGCAGGGCCTTGGCCGCCTCGGGGCTGACGCCGCCCTTGACGGCCGAGCCCCAGGCCGACAGGTAGGTGGCGCGGCCGTTGCCCGTCACCTTGGGGTTCGGAATGATGGCGCTGACGCCGGGGCGGCCCAGGTCGGTCCAGTCGCGGATGTTCTTGGGGTTGCCCTTGCGCACCAGGATGATCTGCACGGACGTGGTCGGCGCGCTGCCGTTGGGCAGGCGCCTGGCCCAGTCGGCCGGCACGAAGCCGCCCTTTTCGGCCAGCACGTCGATGTCGATGGCCTGGTTCATCGTGATCACGTCGGCCTGCAGGCCTTCGATCACGCTGCGCGCCTGGCGGCTGGAGCCGCCGTGGCTCTGGTTCAGAGTCAGCTCTTCCCCGGTGGTCTTCTTCCAGTGCGCGGCGAAGCTGACGTTGTAGTCCTTGTAGAACTCGCGCGACACGTCGTAGCTGACGTTCAGCAGCGTGGTGCCGGCGGCGAAGGAGGGTACGGCGACGGCCGACAGCGCGGCACCCAGCACGAAGGCACGGCGGCCGGTGGAGATCGATGAACGGAGCATGGCGGGCGCACCCAAAATAAGTCTGGCGGCCATGCTAGGCAGGCCGCCAGCAAATCAGAAGGAATAGTTTTTCGATTGCTTATGCCGTTTGGCGCTAAGCAACGCAGCAGGGCTACTTGCGGGTGTAGATCTGGTCGAACACGCCGCCGTCGTTGAAGTGGGTCCGCTGCGCCTTGCTCCAGCCGCCGAAGACCTCGTCGATGGTGAAGAGGTTGATCCTCGGGAACTGCTTGGCGTAGGCCGCGGCCACCTTCTGGTCGACGGGGCGGTAGAAGTGGCGCGCGGCGAGTTCCTGGCCGGCTGGCGCATACAGGTACTCCAGATAGGCCTGGGCCACAGCGCGCGTGCCCTTCTTGTCGACATTCTTGTCCACCACCGTCACCGGCGGCTCGGCCAGGATGCTGACGGGCGGGTAGACGATCTCGAACTTGTCGCCGCCGAATTCCTTCAGCGACAGGTGGGCCTCGTTCTCCCAGGCCAGCAGCACGTCGCCGATGTTGCGTTCGGCGAAGGTGACGGTGGAGCCGCGGGCGCCGCTGTCCAGCACCGGCACGTTGGCAAACAGCCTGGCGACGAAGTCCTTGGCCTTGGCATCGCTGCCGCCCGGCTGCTTGAGGGCGAAGCCGTAGGCCGCCAGGTAGCCCCAGCGCGCGCCGCCGCTGGTCTTGGGGTTGGCGGTGATCACCGAGACACCCGGCTTGACCAGGTCGTCCCAGTTCCTGATGCCCTTGGGGTTGCCCTTGCGCACCAGGAAGACGTAGGTGCTGGTGTAGGGCGAGCTGTTGTGCGGCAGGCGCTTCTGCCAGTCGGCCGGGATCAGCTTGGCCTTGGCCTCCAGTTCGTCGATGTCATAGGCCAGGGCCAGGGTCACCACGTCGGCGTCCAGGCCGTCGATCACCGGGCGGGCCTGCTTGCCGCTGCCGCCATGGCTTTGTTTGACGATGACCTTGTCGCCGGTCTTGGCCTTCCAGTACGCGGCAAAGGCCTTGTTGAAGTCCAAGTACAGCTCGCGCGTGGGGTCGTAGCTCACGTTGAGCAGGTTGATGTCCTTGGCCAGGGCGGCGGTCGATGCGGCCAAGGCACCCGCCAGAGCCAGGGTACGGGCGGCGTGCCCAACAAGGCGGTTCATGGAATCGATCCTTGATGGAAGAAAGGGATGGCGCGATGCTAGGAAGCCGGCACCACAAAGCGAACGAATGAAATCGCGTTTGGATATGCGGATTTCGGAGAAGTCGACCCGCGGTGCTGAGGGGGGCGCACCGCGAAGGACCATTCCCGCCAGATCGCCTGTTCGAGCCGGGCCGGGAGGGCCAGATGCTGCTCCTGCGGCAGCAGCCAGCACCGCGGCTTGCCAGCGCCGAGCCGAGTGCTGGCCGGCGGCAGGGCTCAGCCAGGGGCGTTGCTGCTCAACGTCAGCGTGGTGGGCGGGCCCAGCGGTCCTTCGGGCAGCAACGCGCACAGGCCGAACTGGTCCGGGTTGGCCGGCGCCACCAGCGGCAGGCTGGCGAGGCGCGGGGTGTGCTCGCGGTGCGGCATGGCCTGACCGGAGGGGCAGCGGAACCTGCGCACCCAGAGCACGCTGCGGCTCTTCGCCGGGTCGCCATTCATGGCCGTGCGAGGTCAGTCTGCCGCCTGCCGCGGTGCCAGCGCGCTCTGACAGCCGCGTAGCTGCACATACACCGGCATGCCGTTGGTGGGCTGAATGCCGGCCTGGGCTGGTACGGCAAGGCGGCGCGGACGTCCGGCTTGCCGGTAGTCCACGATCACCCATTGCCGTTCGGATGCGGCGGACGCGGGGTCTGTGCAGTCGGGCCGCAGGACCGCTGGCAGTTCCGCATCGGTCACCGTGCGCACCACGGTGGCCTTGCGCCAGCCATCCCGCATGGGATAGCGCCCCTCGTACACGGTCAGAGGCAGTGCGCAGCCGGCCAGAAGGGTGGCAGCGCTCAGGCTGGCGAGGGGCAGGAGAAGGCGTGTCATGGTGGTGGCTGTGGCGACCGTCAGGTCATGGGAGGCTGGGGGCAGGAAGGAACTGATGCAGGCCCAGCTGCAGCTGGGCCCGCGCCTGCTGCAGATCGATGTCGGCCATGGCGGCCGCCAGCGCGGCATCGCCGGCCTGGCGGCGTTGCAGCAGCACGTCGGCAAGCGTCGCTTCGCCGGCCGCCTGCGCGCGCTGGGTCAGCTGGGCGCTCAGTTCAGCGGCGCGGGCGGCAGCCTGCAAGCGTTGCTGCACGGCAGCGGCCTGGCCCGGCGCCGCCGCCAGGCGCTCGGCCTCGGTGGCCAGCTGCAGCTGCAGGCCGCGCAGACGAGCCTCGGCCCCGGCCAAGGCCGCGTGGCCGCCCTGCACGCGACTCTCGCGCAACGGGGCGCCGAAGGGCATCGACACCGTGAGCCCAAGCACCCGCTCCGCGCCGCTGCGCTCCTGGGTGAAGCGCAGGCCGATGGTCGGGTCGGCCTGGCGGTCGGATTCCAGGCGGCGCAGCGACAGGCGGGCGAGTGCCAGTTCGGCATGTGCGACAGCCAGCTCAGGGTGACCTGCCAGCAGCTGGGCCATGGTGGTGGCCTGTTCGTCCGGCATGGCCGGGGCAGCGTTGGCGTGCGTGCCAGCCTGGGTGGCGGTGGATGCCACGTCGGCCGCGGGCCACGCCGCCGCCAGGCCAGGGTGGCGGCGCAGCAGCGCATGGCGGCTGGTGATCGCACGCTGCTCGGCGCTGGCCTGGGCCGCGCCGGTGCGAGCGAGCTCACCTTCAGCCTGGCGCAGCAGCAAGGCCGCAGCATCACCGGCGGCCACACGGCGCTGCAGCGCCGCCACCTGGGCAGCCGCCAGCTGTACCTGCTGCTGCTGGTGCCAGGCGGTCTGATGGTCGCGCAGGGCATCGAACCACTGCGACAGCAGCGCCTGCGCCGATGTGCGCCAGGCGGCCTGCAGGCGCAGGCTGGCCAGTCGCAGCGTGTGCGCCGCCAGCGCCTCGTCCTGCGCCGGCTTGCTGCCCCAGCGCAGGGTGCGCTCGAGGGCGATCTCTCGCTCGCTGGTCGAAGCGCCGCCGCGTTCGCTGCGCTGCGCCAGGCCGGCGCGCACCACCCAGTCATTCGGACCGAGTCGCAGCTGCGTGGCCATGGCCTGCTCGGCACGGTGGCCGGCGCGGGCCACCTCGGTCTCAGGGCTCTGCAGCAGCGCGTCACGCAGCAGCGGCTCGGGCGGCAGGCCTTGCGGGCCGGAAAGCTCAGGTTGGGTGAGGGTCTGTGCAGCCAGGCACAGCGGCAGGGCGACGAGCGTCAGCGCCGTCGCACGGGCCAGCCGTGCGCGCCTTAGCCCAAGGAACGGCGATGTCATGCCAGGCGTCCGAATCGGGTCAGCGGGGTGATCCACCAGGCGGCCTGCGAGTGGGGGAAGGCCTGCTGCAGCAACTGCAGCAGATCGGCGGTGTGCACCTGCCGCATCAGCACGGTGACCTGGCAGCGCCGGGCACGGCCGCGGATCTGCTCCATCACGCTGGGCAGTTGCACCAGTCGCCCGTGGCCTTCGGCCTGCACCACCGAGAAACCGTCCACCCAATCCGGGTGGGCGAGCAGCAGGTCCAGCGCCTCTTCCTCCAGTGCCTGGGGCAGCGCAAGGGTGAGCACACAGTCGTAGGGAGAGTCGTTCATGGTGGTGGGGAGTCAGCGCTGGATGCCAAAGCGCCTGAACAGGCTGGGCAGCAGCAACAGGGTGAGGGCGGTGGCACTGACCAGGCCACCGATGACGACGATGGCCAGCGGGCGCTGGATCTCGGAGCCAGGCCCGGTGGCCAGCAGCAGCGGCACCAGACCGAAGCCGGTGATGCTGGCGGTCATCAGCACGGGTCGCAGGCGGCGGCGGGCGCCGTCGAACACCAAGGCGTCCAGGCTCAGGCCGCGGGCATGCAGCTGGTTGAAGTGGGTGATCATCACCAGGCCATTGAGCACGGCAATGCCCATCAGCGCGATGAAGCCGACCGACGCCGGCACCGACAGGTACTCCCCCGTCAGCGCCAGGGCCACCACGCCGCCCACCAGGGCCAGCGGGATGTTGGCCAGCACCAGCAGTGCCTGGCGCACCGAACCCAGCGTGGCGAACAGCAGCCCGAAGATCAGCCCCAGGGCCACTGGCACCACCAGGACCAGGCGGGCCGCAGCGCGCTGCTGGTTCTCGAACTGGCCGCCCCAGCGCACGCGGTAGCCGCTGGGCAGCGGCACCTGCCGGGCCACGGCGGCCTGGGCGTCAGCGACGTAGCCCACCAGGTCCCGGCCGCGCACATTGGCGCGCACCACCACCATGCGCGAGCCGTTCTCGCGTTCGACCTTCACCGGGCCGTCCTCGGTGACCACCCTGGCCACCGACGACAGCGCCACCGACGCCGCGCCGGCCATCGGCAGGCGCAGCGCCTGGATGTCGGCCATGCCCAAGGTCTGCGGGCCGCGCAGGATCAGGGGCAGGCGGCGCCCCTGCTCGATGACCACGCCGGCCGGCATGCCTTCGACCAAGGTGCGCAGACTGTCCTGGATCTCATCGCTGTTCAGGCCCAGGCGGCCGATGGCCTGACGGTCCAGCGCCAGCTGAAGGTACTGCACGCCCGCGTTCTTCACGGTCTGCACGTCTTCACTGCCGGGCAGGGCCGTCAGCACGGCAGCGGTGGCCTCGGCCAGGCGCGCCAGCTCTGCGCTGTCGGTGCCGTAGATCTTGACGGCCAGATCCCCCCGCACACCCGACAGCATCTCGGAGGTGCGCATCTCGATGGGCTGGGTGAAGCTGAAGTTCACGCCGGGGAAGTCGGCCACGGCGTCGCGCAGGGCATCGATCAGCGCGGCCTTGTCGGCAAAGCGCCACGTGTCGCGGGGCTTGAGCACGAGGAAGCTGTCGGTCTCGTTTAGGCCCATCGGGTCCAGCCCGAGCTCATCGGACCCCGTGCGCGCCACGATGCGCTCCACCTCGGGCACCTGGGCCAGGATCTGCCGCTGCACCGCGAGATCAATGGCGGCCGAGAGCTCCAGGTTGATCGACGGCAGCTTCTCAAGCTGCAGGATGATGTCGCCCTCGTCCAGCGACGGCATGAACGACTTGCCGATCAGTGGGTAGGCCGCGGCTGCCGCCGCCAGCAGGGCCAGTGCACCACCGAACAACCAGCGCTCGTGGGCCAGGGCCCAGGCCAGCAGGCGGCTGTAAAGGGCGTCGAGGCGGCGGACGAGCCAGGGCGTCTGGTGGCTGGCCTGGCCCAGCAGCAGCGAGGCCAGCACCGGAATCACCGTCAGCGACAGCAGCAGCGAGGCCGCCAGCGCGAACACGATGGTCAGCGCCACCGGGGCGAACAGCTTGCCTTCCAGCCCCTGCAGCGTGAGCAGCGGCAGGAAGACGATGATGATGATGGCGATGCCTGCGGTGACCGGCACAGCCACCTCCTGCACGGCGCGGAAGATCACATGCAGCTTCGCGCGTGGCAGTCCGGGCACCTGCTCGCCGGCATGGGCCTCAATGTTCTCCACCACCACCACGGCCGCATCCACCAGCATGCCGATGGCAATCGCCAGGCCCCCGAGCGACATCAGGTTGGCCGAAAGGCCCCACTGGCGCATCAGCACGAAGGTGAGCAGGGCCGACAGCGGCAGGATGGTGGCCACCACCAGGGCCGCGCGCAGGTGGCCCAGGAAAACGAACAGCAGCACCAGCACCAGCAGGGTGGCCTCACCCAGTGCACGGGTGACGGTCGAGACCGCGCGCTCGACCAGGTGACCCCGGTCATAGAACGGCGTGATGGTGGTGCCCTTGGGCAGGCTGGGTGCCAGCGCGTCCAGCCGCTCGCGCACCTGGGCCACCACCTGCTGGGCATTGGCGCCGCGCATGGCCAGCACGAGCCCTTGAACCGCCTCGCCCTTGCCATCCTGGGTGACGGTGCCGTAGCGCGTGAGCGCGCCGATGCGCACCTCGGCCACCTCGCCGATGCGCACCACGGCGCCCTGGTCCTGCGTGACCACCAGGGCGCGAACGTCGTCCAGCGAGGCCAGCGTACCGCTGCTGCGCACGAGCAGCGACTCGTCGGCACTGTTCAGGCGTCCGGCGCCGTCGTTGCGGTTGTTGGCCAGCAAGGCCGCCTGCAGCTGCGCCAGCGACACGCCACGCGCGGCCAGCGCCGCAGTGTCGGGCACCACCTCGTAGCTGCGCACCTGGCCGCCCAGCGAGTTGACCTCGGCCACGCCAGGGATGCCACGCAGCTGGGGCCGGATCACCCACTCGAGCAGGCTGCGCCTGGCCTCCAACGAGAGCGGACCGTCCACGGTGAACATGAACACCTCGCCCAGCGGCGTGGTCACCGGGGCGAGCCCGCCGGTCACGCTGGGCGGCAGGTCCTTCAGCACACCGGCCAGTCGCTCACTGACCTGCTGGCGAGCCCAGTACAGATCGGTGCCGTCCTCGAAGTCGAGGGTGATGTCGGCAATGGCGTACTTGGACTGCGAGCGCAGCACCGCCTGCCGGGGGATGCCCAGCAGCTCCTGCTCGATGGGCACGGTGATGCGGGTCTCCACCTCCTCGGGCGTCATGCCCGGAGCCTTCAGGATCAGCTTGACCTGGGTGCTGGAGACATCGGGAAAGGCATCGATGGGCAGACCCCGCAGGGCCAGCCAGCCACTGACCACCAAACCCAGCGTCAGCACCGTCACCAGCAGCCGCTGCGAGAGCGACAGCGCGATCAGGCGGGCCAGCATCAGCGTGTTCCGGCCGTGGCCACGCGGGCCGTCGACGCGGCGCTGGCCGCGGACGCCGCGGGCGCGGCCACCGGCACCGTCTCGCCCAGCCCCAGCCAGGCCCCCTTGAGCGCAGCCACACCGGCCACCACCACCCGCTCGTCGCCGGCCAGGCCACGCACGCTGGCCTGCTTCGCGTTGCGCGACAGCACGTTCACTGGCCGGGGCCGGAAGCCACCGGCCCCGGCGATGAAAACATGATCCTGGCCCGACAGCTGCCACAGCGCCGTGGCCGGCAGCAGGTGCACGCCGGCGCCTGCACCCGGCAGGGCCACGCTGGCGGTGACGACCAGGTTGGCCTGCACGCAGTCGGCCGCACGAGCCAGCGCCACCTGCACGATCACCGCCTGGTTGCTGCCCTGCATCGCCGGCACCACGCCGCGCACGGTGCCCGCCAGGTCGCAGCCCTGCAGCTGCACCGCCGCGCCAGGGCGCAGCTGCGCGGCCTGGGCCTGCGTGGCCTGCAGCGCCAGGCCCAGCGCCACCGGGCGCGCGATGCGCAGCAGCGGCGCGCCGGCCTCCACCTGCTGGCCGGGCTGCACCAGGACCTCTGCCACGCGGCCGGCGGCCGTGGCGGGCACGCCGAGCGCCGGCTGCACGCTGGCCGTGCTCACCAGATGCCGGATCTGGGCATCGGACAGGCCGGCCAGGCGCAGGGCCTGGCGCCGTTCCTGCATGGCCAGCCGGGCCTGCTGGGCCGCGTTGCGGGTTTCCTGAAGGCGTGCGGTGGCGATGATGCCTTCGTCGGCCAGGCGCTGGTCGCGCCCCAGGCGGTCGTCAGCCTGTTCGGCCTGGAGCTGCAGCTGCAGGTACTCCCGCTGGACGGCCATAAGCGCCGGGCTGAGCAGGCGCAGCATAGGCTGGCCGGCACGCACGGTATCGGCGTTGTCCACCAGCACCGCCTGCACCACGCCGGCCATCGGTGCGCTGACCAGTTCGATCGCCTGGGACGGAGCCACCACGCGGCCCTGCAGCACCAGGTTGCCGACGCTGGCTGGCACCGTTGCCGCCACATCCTGGCTGGCGGTCGGCGCAGCGGTCTGCACACCGGCCTGGCGCTGTTGTGCAGGGGTGAGCACGAGCAGGCCGGGCGCGGCCTCGGCCAGGGTGGCAGTGGCCAGCAGCAGCAGTTGGAGCAGGGATGGCAGGGCAGGCATGACAGGCTCGATAGAACGGAACCCGCAATCTAGGCACCGACCCTGAAGCTGCGCTGAGCACGCCCGCCAGGGGCGTGTGGCCCGTCGAGGTCAGCCAGCCGGACCAGCGCCCGGTGCGCGCTGCGGACCCAGGCGCAGACACACCGTCGTGCCCGCGCCGCCGTCCGGTGCCGGCAGACTGACCTGGCCACCATGCCCGCGGGCCACCAGATCGGCCAGCATCAGTCCCAGGCCCAGCGGTCGGGCATAGCGGCCCGAGGTCAGCTCATGCGTCAGCGCGGCGCGCAGCGGCGCAGTCATGCCGCGGCCATCGTCGCTGACCGAGATGCGCACGCCGCCATCGTCAGCGCTGGTGACATCCACGACCACCGCCCTGGCGCCCATGCGCACGGCGTTGTCCAGCAGGTTGGCCAGGGCCGCAGCCAGCAAGTCGGGATCGGCCTGCACCTGGGCCAGACCGCGGACATGCACCTGCAGGTCGGCCACCGGCAGGCGGTGTACCAGGGCGGCCAGATCTACCTGCTGCCATTGCGGCTCGGCGCCGCTGCGGAACAGCGCCAGCAGTGCCACCACCACCTGCTGCAGCCGCTGCGCCGCCTGACGCACACGCTGCAGCCGCTGCGCCAGATCGGGTGGGGCGGAACGCATGGCCACCGCCAGCTGGGCGTCGATGCCGGCCAGCGGCGTGCGCAGGGCATGGGCGCTATGGGCCGAAAATGCACGCTCGCTGGCCACGCGGCGTGCCACCCGGAATCCCAGCTCGGCGATGGCCTGGCGCAGCGGCACGAGTTCCGTACGGTCGACATGCGGCAGCTCACGGCTGGGGTCCAGCGGATCATGGCGTGCCACCGCGTGGGACAGCTCCTCCAGCGGGTGCAGCTCACGCACCAGCAGGCGCCGCGCCCAGACCGAGCCCGCAACACCCACCAGCAGCGCCGCCAGACCGCTGAGGAAGGCCGCCTCCAGTTCGGCCTCGTGCCGCTCCCAGCCAGGCTGGGCCACGTAGAGCATGGCGCCGGCAGGCGCCGGCAGGGCCATGCCGTACACACGCCAGGCCGTCCCGAGATCGGACAGGCCCACCACCGGCGTGGCCAGCAGCGGCAGTGCCGGTGCGGCATGCGATCGCAACAGCAGCAGGCGGTCAGGACCGACCACCTGCCACACCAGGTTCTCCTGGTGCCGCGGCGCTGCCAGGGAGGCCCCGTGTGACCGCATCAATACCTCGGCGGCCACCGGCATTGAGAGCATGCCGTACAGCAGCTCGCCCGACTCCTGCAGGGCATGGTCCAGCACTTCGTGGATCTCGTGGCGGACCACCAACCACACGGCCACGCCGGCGGCCAGGGTCCAGGCCAGGGCGGTCATCAGCCAGGCGCGCGCCAGGCGTGCACGGATCGATGGCGGGGCAGCAGCGGCCGTCATTTCGGCACCCGGTAGCCCATGCCACGCACCGTCTCGATCACCTCGCGCCCGAGCTTGCGCCGCAGATTGCTGATGTGCACCTCCAGCGCATTGCTGGACACATCGCCGTCGAAGCCGTTGGCCAGCGCGTCGAGATCCTGCTTGGTGACGATGCGCCCGGCGCGCAGCACCAGCGCTTCGAGCAGCAGCCATTCGCGGGCAGTGAGATCGACGCGGGCGCCGGACAGCGTCACCGAGCGCGCGTTGAGGTCCACCGTCACCGCGCCCAGCTGCCGCAGTGCACCGGCGCCGCCGGTCTGCCGCCGTGCCAGCACACGCACGCGGGCGGCCAGTTCTTCCGGGGCAAAGGGCTTGATGAGGTAGTCGTCGGCGCCGCCGTCGAGCCCGTCGATGCGGTCGGCGAGCCGATCACGCGCCGTCAGCATGATGGCGGGCGTGGTCGCGCCGCGAGCGCGCTGGGATGCCAGCCACTGCAGCCCCGACCCGTCGGGCAAGTTCCAGTCGACCAGCCAGGTGTCATAGGGCTCGCCAACCAGCGACCCCAACGGTGCCAGGCCGGTGAACCAGTCCACCTGGTGACCCTCGCCACGCAGGTAGTCGGCCAGCCCCTCGCCCAGCAGTGGGTCGTCTTCGATCAGCAGCAGTCGCATCGGGTCGGTCCATTGGGTGGCGATTTGGCCGAAGGATTGGACACCCGGCCACTGAAGCGAAGCTGAAGCCGCCGGTCGACGGCATCTTCCGGCGTGATGTCGGCCACGGGCCGGGCCGGTGCGCCCAGGCGCTTCAGCGACGCTTCAGACAGCCTGCTGACACTGCGGCCACGACGGGTTGCCTGGGAACCCGAAGCTACCCCAACCTCTGGAGACCCGCGATGCAGACGACCCCGACCCGACGACCCCACCTGACCCTGCTGGCCCTGTCGATGGGCCTGGCACTGCTGCTGCCGGCCTGTGGCGGCGGTAGCGGCGCCAGCGACACCCAGCCCCTGGCGCAGGCACCGGCGCAGGCACCAGCGGTTCGCGCCCAGGCGGCCGTCTATCTCACCGACGACTTCTCGGCCGCGCACGACGCGGTGTGGGTGAGCGTGACACGCATCACCGTCGTCAGCCCGGCCGGCGAGACCGAGGTGGTGCGCTACGACACCCCCCAGTTGATCAACCTGCCGACCCTGCGCCGCACCGGGGCGCTGGTGGCCACCGCCAGCGTTCCGCTGGATGCTACTGAAGTCCGGGTGTATGTGAGTGGCCAGGCCCGCCTGCAGACCCTGGACGGCAGCATGCAGGACGTGACGCTGCAGGCGCCCGCCGGATACCTTGGCTTCAGGCTGGAAGGCTGGGACAGCCGCAGCGGCGCCCTGGCGCTGGACTTCGACCTGCCCAACTTCCGCCTGGAAGGCAGCACGCTGGTGCCGGCCACCCGCCTGGCCCGCAGCACCGATCTGGCCGGCTGGAACAGCCGCTACACCGAGGTGAAGGGCACGGTGACCGCCGTCACCGCCACCAGCATCACCGTGCAGACGGCGGCCTTGGGCAGCCAGATCTTCACGCTGGATGCGCAGACCACCTTCCTGTCTGAGCGCGCGGCCGGCTGGACACCGGTGGTGGGCAGCATGGTGGAGCTCCATGGCCGCGTGAGCGGCCAGGGCGCCGATGCCTTGCAGTTCACGGCCCGCCAGGTGAAGGACCGCAGCGATGCCACCAGCGCGGCCAGCGGCAAGGTGCATGGTGTGGTCACTGCCGTCGACAACGGCATGCTCACGCTGGCCGTGGACCGCAGCAGCCAGACCGGCGCGACCGGCAGCATCCGCGTCGACGTGAGCCAGGCCCGCTATGAGCGCGGCAGCGCGGCGCTGCTGGCGCCGGGGCTGCGCATCGAGGCCTACCTGGTGCCGGCCGCAGGCGGCAACGGCTTCACCGCGCGACTGCTGGAGGTCGAGGGCGCATACAAGACCCGCACGCCGGGCAGCGGCACTGACCAGAACGATGAGGCCAGCCGAAGCTACGGCGAGGTCAAGGGCGTGGTGAGTAGTGTCAACGGCCAGCAGGTGGTGTTGCGTGCCATGTACGCCAAGCACGTGCCGATGGTGCTGCAAGGCAGCACGCTGACGCTGGACGTCAGCGGCGCCTACTTCGATCGCGGCGGCCTGAACTGTCTGGTGGCCGGAACGCCGATCGAAGTCAAGGGCGCCGTGACTGCGGCCGGCCAGTTGCAACCCGTCAAGGTCGAGATGGAAGGCGCCTGCGCCAGTGCACAACCGGTGGCCGGCCTACCCACCACCGGGCAACCCACGTCGCCCGTGCTGGTCGCGAGTTTCGTCGAGGCCAAGGGCCTGATCACCGCCGTGCGCCCGGGGGAGTTCGACCTGCAGGTCTACAAGCTCGAATACGCTGGCAGCGCACCCGCCACGGTGACGGTGCGGCACGGCACCGGCACCACGTTCAAGGGCCTGTCTGCAGCCCGGCTTGGCGCCGGCCTGTTCGTGGAGATCAAGGGCAGCCTGCTGGGCACCTTGCTGGACGCCAGCAAGATCGAACTCGAATGATGCAGCAGCGCCCCCGGGTTCCGGGGTGGGGCGCTGACTGTCTTGGCGGCCGATTCGCGCAGCGTCTTCGACGCCGAACAGATCACGTTGGCAGCGCACGGCACCGGGCGGCACCACGCGGGGTTCAAGGTTGTCCTGTTGGGCAACCGCGCGCACTGTTCGCTGAACGTCGCCGTCGTCCATTGGGAGGCCTGGGCCAGTCGTTCAGGTCGAAGTCCTGGTCCCTGCAAAGGAGAACACCTCGACGCGGTTGCGCGCATTGCGCTTGGCCTCGCAGCAAGCTGAGTCAGCTGCCTGCGAAACCTCCGCTTCGTTGATCGCGGTCGGAGCGCGTAGAACAAAGAAAATGTGTCCCCAGCCTGTTCCCTATGAGAGGGGTAGTCG
>CAYREA010000024.1:0-40618 GCA_964423075.1 uncultured Rubrivivax sp.
AGGTGTCGATGTCGAACTCGATCTCGGCCATCTGCACGTCGAAGGGCAGGTCGATCAGCACCGGGCCCGGGCGGCCGCTGCGCATCAGGTGGAAGGCCTGCTGGAACGCGCGCGGCACCTGCGCCGGCTCGCGCACGGTGGCGGCCCACTTCGTCACCGGCTTGGCGATGCTCTCGATGTCGACCGCCTGGAAGTCTTCCTTGTACAGCCGCGCGCGCGGCGCCTGGCCGGTGATGCACAGGATGGGGATGCTGTCGGCCCTGGCCGAGTACAGGCCGGTGATCATGTCGGTGCCGGCCGGGCCGCTGGTGCCGATGCACACGCCGATGTTGCCGGCGCGGGCCCGCGTGTAGCCCTCGGCCATGTGGCTGGCGGCCTCGACGTGGCGCGCCAGGATGTGCGCGATGCCCTGGCGTTCGCGCAACGCGGCGTAGAGCGGGTTGATGGCCGCGCCGGGCACGCCGAAGGCCTGCGTCACGCCTTCCTTTTCCATCACCAGCACGGCGGCCATTGCGGCCTTCATCTTCGCCATCGTGTGTCTCCTTGTGGTCTGGACGCGATGTTCGCGATGAAGGCGGCTGCAGGGAATCGAAGCGCGGGGATATGAGCTATTCCGTGTTGGAATGGCGGCGTGATCCGATCCCTCGTTCTGCCCCTGCTGCTGGCCGGCGCCTTGGCCCAGGCCGCGCCGGCCCTCATCGAAGACAGCCTGGCCCAGCGCCTGGCCGCCTGCACCACGTGCCACGGCAAGCAGGGCCGCGCCGCGCCCGACGGCTATCACCCACGCATCGCCGGCAAGCCCGCGGGTTACCTGCTGCACCAGCTGCAGAACTTCCGCGATGGCCGGCGCCGCTACGGCCCCATGGTGGCGCTGGTAGACCCGCTGCCCGACACCTACCTGCGCGAGATGGCCGAGTACTTCGCGGCGCTGGATCTGCCCTATCCCGCGCCGACCTCCGCCGCCGAAAGTGCTGCCGTGCTGCAACGCGGCCGCACGCTGGCCCTGCAGGGTGACGCAGCCAAGGGCCTGCGCGCCTGCAGCGCCTGCCACGGCGCGGCACTCACCGGCGTGCTGCCCGCCGTGCCCGGCCTGCTGGGCCTGCCGCGCGACTACCTGGTGGGCCAGCTCGGCGCCTGGGTGCACGGTGAACGCCAGGCGCTGGCGCCCGACTGCATGGCCGCCGTCGCGAAGAAGCTCGATGGGGGTGACCTCGTGGCCGTCAGCGCCTGGCTGGCCAGCCAGCCGCTGCCCGTGCCGGCCAAGCCGGCGGTGGCCTTGGTGCAGGTGCCGCCGGAGCGCTGCGGCAGCATGGGGGCGCTGCGATGAGCTGGCGCCGCGTCGTGCTGTTGTTGTGCGGTCTGGCCGCGCTGGCGCTGGGCACGCCGACGCTGCTGGACCGCACCGACGCCGTGCCCGACAGCGCACGCCCCAGCGCAGGCACGCCCGAGCAGATCGAACGCGGCCGCCTGCTGGCCCTGGCCGGCAACTGCGCCACCTGCCACACCGAACGCGGCGGCGCGCCCTATGCCGGCGGCCGCGCCCTCAGCACGCCCTTCGGCACCGTGTACGCCGGCAACCTGACGCCCGATGAAGCCACGGGCCTGGGCCGCTGGAGCGCCGAGCACTTCTGGCGCGCGCTGCACCACGGCCGCGGCTACGACGGCCGCCGCCTGGTGCCGGCCTTTCCCTACACCGAGTTCACGCGCATCACGCGCGCCGACAGCGATGCGCTCTACGCCTACCTGCGCACGCTGCGGCCGGTGGCGCAGGCGAACCGCGCGCACGATCTGCAGTGGCCCTACGGCACGCAGACGGCCCTGGCCGCCTGGCGCCTGGCCTTCTTCCGCGCCGGCGCGTGGCAGGACGACGCCGCCCAGAGTGCCGAATGGAACCGCGGTGCCTACCTCGTGAACGGTGCGGGCCACTGCGTGGCTTGCCACGGTGGCCGCAACGCGCTGGGCGCCACGGCCGACGCCGGTTTCGGCGGCGGCCTGATCCCGTCGCGCAGCTGGTACGCGCCGGCCTTCACACGCGCCGGCGAAGCCAGCGTGGCCGACTGGCCGCTGGACGAGATCGTGGCCCTGCTTCGCGACGGCGCCGCGCCGCGCGGCCACGCCATCGGCCCGATGGCCGAGGTGGTGGCGCGCAGCACGCAGCACCTGCCCGGGGACGACCTGCGCGCGATGGCCGTCTACCTGAAGTCGCTGCCGGTGGACACCACGCCGGCCGCGCCCGCACCCGCACCGCCGCCGGCCTTGATGGCGCAGGGCGCGCAGCTCTACCGCGACCACTGCGCCGCCTGCCATGGCGACGGCGGCGAAGGCGGTGCACTGGCCGACGGCCGCCGCGTCGTGCCCGCGCTCGCCGGCAACCGCGCGGTGGTGATGAACCCCCCGGCCAACCTGGTTCGGGCCATCGCGCTGGGTGGCTTCGGCGCCGCCACCGAGGCCAACCCACGGCCCTTCGGCATGCCACCCTTCGCCCACGTGCTGAACGACGAGCAGCTGGCTGCTGTGGCCAGCTACCTGCGCGCCAGCTGGGGGGCGCAGGCCGCGCCGGTGAGTGCGTTCGACGTGGCGCGTTTCCGCGGCGGCGAGGACTGAAGACTCGGCATTGTCCTGGGTCAAGCCGTGGCGCAGCACACCGGCGCCCAATGCCTCCAGACCCCACTGGAGACTGACATGGACATGCGCTGGACCCCTGTGACGGTGGCCGCTCTGGCCGCCCTGCTGGCCGGCTGCGCCAGCCGCGAACAGGCCCTGGAACCCGACGTGCTGGTAGCCGCCAAGGTGGCCAGCGCGCCGCTGCTGGACGGCGATGCATCCGACGCCGTGTGGGCCGCCGCGCGCCCGCTCACCGTGAAGCTGGCCGACGGCGTGAACTTCGCCGAAGGCAAGGGCGAGACCACCGCCACGCTGAAGGCGGTGTACAGCGGCGACCGTGTCTACTTCCTGCTGCAGTACGACGACCCCACGAACTCGGTGCACCGCGGCCCCTACCAGAAGCAGGCCGATGGCAGCTGGAAGAAGCTGAAGGACCCCAAGGACCAGGGCGGCGACGACAACGTCTACTACGAAGACAAGTGGGCGATGATCTGGAACATCAACAACAGCATCGTCAACTTCGACAAGAAGGGTTGTGCGGTGGCCTGCCACGTGGGCGAGGGCAAGCCCTTCGGCAACAAGTACCTCGGCAGCGAAGGCCAGCTGGGCGACATGTGGCACTTCAAGGGCCAGCGCACCGGCCCGCTGGGCAAGGTGGACGACCAGTACCTGGACCACACGCGCTACGACGCCAAGGCCAGCCCGAACGCCGGCCGCAAGAGCGACCCCGGCGGCCCCGAGTACAGGGCCTTTGGCCTGGTGGACGGCAGGCCGGCCTTCATGCACCGCGGCGGCAGGGCCGCCAACGGCGGTGGTCGGCACTACATCGTCGACGGCGAGCAGGTGCCCTTCGACGACAACCGCTTCAAGCCGGGTGACGAGGTGGCCTCGTATTTCATCTTCCCGCTCAAGGGCGACCGTGCCGACATCGACGTGGCGCACCGATGGGTGGCGGGCCGCCACACGTCCGAGATCAGCCGCCAGCTGGTGACCGGCAGCAAGTTCGACGTGCAGTTCAGCGACCTCTCGGCGCGCTACGGCTTCGGCGTGGCCGCCTTCGACAACGCCCAGGTGCAGCACGCCACGGGCGACGGGCCGCTGTACCTGCGCTTCGAGAAGTAGGCCGCGGGGCCGGCGGGGCGCGGCTACAGTGCGCGCCTGATGGACACCGTTACCGGCCTGCGCCTCTTCATCCGCGTCGTCGAGACCGGCAGCTTCAGCAAGGCCAGTGCCGACCTCGGCATCACCCAGCCCACCGCCACCAAGCACGTGGCGGCGCTGGAGCAGCGGCTGGGCGCGCGGCTGCTGCACCGCAGCACGCGCGGGGTATCGCCCACCGAGGTGGGCGCGGCCTACTACGACAAGTGCAAGCTGATCGCGCGCGAGCTCGACGACGCCGACAACCTGGCCGCGCTGATGCAGAGCCGCGTGGGCGGCACGCTGCGCATCAGCAGTTCGGTGGCCTTCGGCCGCCGCGTGCTCACGCCGCTGGTGCTGCGCTTCATGCAGCAGCACCCCGAGCTGCAGGTGGACCTGAGCTTCGACGACCGCTACGTCAACCTGGTGGAGCAGGGCATCGATGTCGCCATTCGCATGGGGCGCCTGGCCGATTCCACGCTGGGTGCGCGCTACCTGGGCCTGAACCCCTGGGTGCTGGTGGGCGCGCCGGCCTACCTGGCCGCGCGCGGCACGCCGGCGGCGCCGGACGAACTGGGCACGCACGACGCGCTGATCTACAGCACCGTGCAGGGCGACGAGCGCTGGCACTTCAGCGGCGCCGACGGCGCCACGCTATCGGTTCCCGTGAAGGGGCCGCTGCGCAGCAACAACCTGTCGGCGCTGCTGGCGGCCACGCGTGCCGGCATGGGCCTGGCGGCGCTGCCCTGGTACGTGGCGCATGAATCGGTGAAGAGTGGTGCGGTGATGGTGCTGCTGCCGGCCTGGAGCCTGCCGGCGCAGGAGATCCACGCCGTGTTCCCGTCGCCGCGCCTGGTGCCTTCCAAAGTGAGTGGCCTGGTGGACGACCTGGCGGGCCGCTTCGACGGCGCCTGGTGGCAGCGCTGACCCGGGCACCCGCAGGGTGAAGTTCTAGGGGATCGCTGGTTCGATTTGGGCTTCCCATAATCCGCCCCTCCGGCGCGCAGACCGGAGCCCACGAGGAGACACCATGCAAATCCGTTCTGTCCTGCCGCTGTCCGCACTGGCCCTGCTGGCCGCCTGCCAGTCCACCCCGCCCGCCGCGCCGACCCCGTCGCCCGCGCCGGTGGCCGCCGCACCCGCTGCGGCCCCGCCGCCCGCCTGGCAGCAGGGCCGCACGCCCGAGCAGGCCACCTCGCGCCTGGCGCCGCTGGCCGGCAAGCTGGTCAGCACGCCGGCCGCCGACATCCCGCTGGCCAGCTACAAGCTGCCGCCCGGCTTCAAGGCCGAGATCTGGGCCACCGGCATGCCCGGCGCGCGCGCGATGGCGCGCGCCGAGAACGGCAAGATCTACATCGGCACGCGCGGCATCGGCCGCGTCTACGAAGTCACCGACAACGGTGCCGCGCGCACCAGCCGCGTGGTGGTCGACAAGCTGGTGCAGCCCTCGGGCGTGGCCTACGCCAACGGCGCGCTCTACGTGATGGCCATCGACAAGGTGCTGCGCTTCGACGGCATCGCCAGCAACCCCGCGGCGGCGCCGGTGGACATGACCGCCGCCTTCAAGCTGCCGCCCGAGCAGCACCACAACTGGAAGTTCATCGCCTTCGGCCCCGACGGCAAGCTCTACGTGCCCTTCGGCGCGCCGTGCAACATCTGCGTGCCGGGCACCGAGTACGCACAGATCCGCCGTTACAACGCCGACGGCAGCGGCATGGAAGTGATCGCGCGCGGCGTGCGCAACACGCAGGGCTTCACCTGGCACCCGGTGACCCAGGAGATGTGGTTCACCGACCACGGCCGCGACTGGATGGGCGACGACACGCCGCCCGACGAGCTGAACCGCATGCAGAAGGTGGGCCTGAACTTCGGCTTCCCGCACTGCCATGCCGACGCCGTGGTCGACCGCGACTTTCCCAAGGCCAACGCCTGCGCCGACGTGACGCTGCCGGTGCAGACCATGGGCCCGCATGCCGCCGCGATGGGCGTGCACTTCTACACCGGCAGCATGTTCCCGGCCGAGTACCGCAACGTGATGTTCGTGGCGCGCAAGGGTTCGTGGAACCGCACGGTGAAGAACGGCTACGACGTGGTGACGGTGCGCATGGACGCTGAAGGCCGCAACCCGCGCATCGAACCCTTCATGACCGGCTTTGCCGACCCCGGCAAGGACACGTTCACCGGCCGCCCCACCTACTTCCTGCAGCTGCCCGACGGCTCGCTGCTGGTCAGCGACGAGCAGCAGGGTGCTATCTACCGCATCAGCTATGGCCGCTGAGGTGCGCGTGGCGCTGGCCCTGCTGGCGCTGTCGTCGTCCTTGCACGCGCAGGTTCCGGCCCTGGCTGAAACCTGCGTCGCCTGCCACGGCGCGGGCGGCAATTCACGCACGAGCGGGCAGCCGTCCATCGCCGGGCAGCCCAAGACCTTCATCGAGAACCAGCTGGTGCTGATCCGCGAGGGCCTGCGCGAGGTGCCGACCATGGCACCCATCGTCAAGGGCCTGAGCGACGAGGACATCATCGCGCTGGCGCGCCATTTCGCCGCGCTGCCGGCGGTGCCGGCGCCCACCGGCAAGGCGCAGCCCGAACGCCAGCGCGCCGGCGCCGAACTGTCGAAGAAGCTGCTGTGCGCCACCTGCCACCTGCCGGGCTACGTGGGCCAGAACCAGGTGCCGCGCCTGGCGGGGCAGGACGAGGCCTACCTGATGACGGCGCTGAAGCAGTTCCGCGACCACCCGGGGCCGGGGCGCGACACCATCATGGCCAGCACCCTGCGCGGCCTGACCGACACCGAACTGGCCGACCTGGCGCACTACCTCGCGCGCTTCTGACCCGTGTGACGCAGGGCTTCAGGCTGCCAGCAGCGCCAGCATGCGGTCCAGCAGGAGCGGCATCTGGCCCGGGCCGTCCAGGCAGAACATGGCCTGCGAGCGCGGGTCGTCGCGGCCGACGCGGATGGTCAGCCAGCCCGGCCCGGCGGCTTCGAACACCGGTTCGTCGTTGACGTCGTCGCCGGCGAACACCAGCGCCGTGGCGCCGGCGCGCTGCATCAGCGAACGCACGGCCTGCGCCTTGTCGGGCGCATGGCGCGGCGCGATGTTCACCACCAGCTTGCCGCCGAAGACGCGCAAGGATTCCTCGCGCCGCGACAGCAACTCGGCGATCGCCCCCAGCGCCAGCTCGCGCGTGCGCGACAGGCGGTAGTGCAGGGCGATCGAGGCGCCCTTGTCTTCGACCGTGACACCGGCTTCCCGCAGCGCCGGCCGGTACTCGGCGATGCGCGCGCGCAGCGCCGCCATCGCGGCCAGGGCGGGCTCATCGGGCACCACGCCCTCGTCCTCGGCACCGTGGTTGCCGACGATGTAGTGCGGCACGAAGCCCAGGCGCCCGCGCACGTCGTCCACGCGCCGGCCGGTGACGATGGCCAGCGGCAGCAGGGTGGCCAGCTGGGCCAGCCGCGCTGACACCGCCTGCGAGGGCCGCGCGTCGTCGGGCCGCGGCACGATGGGGGCCAGCGTGCCGTCGAAGTCGAAGGCCAGCAGCGGCCGCTGGCGCAGCACGGCGCCCAGCGTCGCGTCGCCGTCGGCGCTGAAGAGGTGGTGCAGCGGTGCCGCCGTCACCGCTCGCCGGCCTCCAGGGTGCTGTGGCTGCGCACGCGGGCTTCGATGCGCGTGCGCAGGCGCCAGCGGCCGGCGTCGGACAGCATGCGCCCGGCCCAGCGGAAGACGTTGAACTCGCGCACCGTGCTGCGCAGGCTGGCCATGCGCTCGCGCTGCTCGGCCACCGGCATGGTGGCGGCGCGCTCCAGCGCGTCGGCGGTCTCTTCCACGTGGTACGGGTTGACGATCAGCGCCTCGGGCAGCTCGCGCGCGGCGCCGGCAAAACGGCTGAGCAGCAGCACGCCCTGCAGGTCGTCGCGCGCGGCGATGAACTCCTTGCACACCAGGTTCATGCCGTCGTGCAGGCTCGTCACCAGACAGATGTCGGCAGCGCGGAAGAGTTCGTTCACCGCATCGTGCTCGTGATGCTGCGGCAGCAGGTGCACGGGCTGGTAGCCGGCGCGGCCGAAACGCTGGTTGATGCGCTCGCTGACGCGCTGGATGCGTTCCTGGAAGCTGCGGTACTCGTCGAGCGCGCTGCGCGTGGGCGCGGCCACCTGGACGAAGACGAAGCGGCCTATCCACTTCGGGTGCTTCTCGAGCAGCCGCTCCACCGCGTTCAGGCGTTCGAGGATGCCCTTGGTGTAGTCGAAGCGGTCCACGCCCACGGCGATGCAGGCCTCGGGCGGCAACTGCAGCCGCTGCACCACGCGGCTGCGGCACTCGGCCACGCCGGGCCAGCGGGCCACCTGCTCGGGGCCCGGCCATTCGATGGAGATCGGGTAGCTCTCGACCAGCGTCTCCTTGCCCTGGAAGTTGACGGTGGAGTGTTCGTGCTCGATGCGCGCCTCGAGGTAGCGGTCGACCGTCTCGATGAAGTTCTTGCAGTGGTAGCGCGTGTGGAAACCCAGAATGGTGCTGCCCAGCATGCCGCGCAGGATCTCACGCTGCCAGGGGCAGATGCCGAAGGACTCGGGGTTGGGCCAGGGGATGTGCCAGAAGGTCAGGATGGTGGCCTGCGGCAGGCGCTCGCGGATCATCGCCGGCAGCAGCGCGAAGTGGTAGTCCTGCACCAGCACCACCGGGTCGTCGCCGCGCGCCTCGGCCACCACCGCGTCGGCAAAGCGCTGGTTCACCGCGCGATAGGCCTCCCAGTCGCTCTCGCGGAACACCGGCCGCACATGCGCCACGTGGCACAGCGGCCACATGCCTTCATTGGCGAAGCCGTAGTAGTAGCCCTGTTCCTCGGCTTCGGTGAGCCACACGCGGCGCAGCCAGTAGTCGTCCTGGCCCGGCGGCACGCGCACGCGGTCGTGGCCGTCCACCACCTCGCGGTCGGCGCTGCCGCTGCCGTGCGCCACCCAGGTGCCCGAGCAGGCGCGCATCACCGGCTCCACTGCCGTGACCAGGCCGCTGGCCGGGCGCTTGACGACGATGCCGTCGGGGCCGCGCTCGTGGATGTAGGGCTCGCGGTTGGAGACCACGATCACCTGGTCGCCCGCCAGCTGCGTGCGCAGCAGCTGGCGCAGGCGCTCGGCCGTCCACAGCGTGTCGGTGCCGGCGGCGCGGCGGTACTCGTCTTCCAGGTCGCGCAGGCGCGCGCGCAGGTCGGCGGCGAAAGGCGCCAGCTCGGGCGGGGCCGGCACGATGGGGCTCAGCAGCCCTTCGCCACGCATGATGGCGCGCACGCCGTTGACCCAGCCGCGCCAGCTGAGCTGGGCCACCACCATGGTGATGAGCGCGATCACGCCGCCCAGGGCCGCGATCAGGCCCACCAGGTAGCGGCGCGTGTCCTGGCTGCGCCTCTCGATGAAGCTCAGGTCGTGCAGCAGCACCAGGCGGGCGACCAGCTCGGGCGTGGCGCCAGGCTGGGCCTCGCCGGTGGCGGCTGCGGCTGCTGCTGCGGCGCGGCGTGCACCGGCCGGCTCGGTGATCGCCGGCCCCGCCGGCGCCGGCCCGTGCCAGACGGCGATGGGCTGCACGCCGACATGCACGGCACCGCCGGCCAGGCCCAGGCGCGGCTCGGCGGCTGCGGCGCGTTCGACGGCGCGGCTGCACGTCAGTGCCTCGGGGAAACGCTCGGTGGCCTGCAGCAACTGGCCGTCGGGGCTGCACAGGCCCAGCGCGAAGAGTCGCTCGTCCTGCGAGGCGCGCTCGAACAGCGGCCGCAGCCGCGCCGGCTGGCCGGCCTGCAGCGCGCTGGCGATGGACTCGGACAGCGCGTTGGCCATCAGCGCGCCGCGGCTGTTCAGGTCGCGGCTGAACCAGCGCAGCGTCACGCGGTCCATCAGCGGCACGGCCAGGTAGGCCGCGACCGCCAGCGTCACCGCCAGCGGCAGCAGAAAGCGCAGCTGCAGGCGCAGGGTCCTGAAGGTGATCATGGGCAGGCCGTTGTCGACAGCATCGGCTGTCTACTATATTGATGCAAATACAAACACCCGGACCGATGACCCCGCCGGGTGCAGGGCCCGGCACTCGCCGATGTCGCGCACCACGCGCGCATGTTCCGCCCGCCGCAGCGGGCTCGGCGTGTCAGGCCGTTAGCGGGGCATCCACGTGTACGCAGCGCGGCTGGGCTGCCGCGGCCCCGGGGCGACAGGTTCTGAGGCTCAGCCGGCGCCGGTGTCCAGCAGCGCGACGAGCGGCGCGAAGCCGCTGTGGGCACCGGCCGCCACACGCTGCAGCAGTTCGCGCAAGCCGAGGCCGGGCCAGGCGGGGTCGGGTGCGCGCAGCGCCGCGGCGCGGCGCGCCCATTCGGCGCGCAGCTCGTCGCGGTCGGCCACGCCGATGGCCGGGTCTTCGGCGCCAAAGGCCAGCACGCGCCGCGCGGCGGCGGCATGCCCCTGGCGCTCCACCAGGTCGGCCAGCCCCAGCAGCAGGGCGGCCTTGAGCCCGGGCCGGTCGAGCTGCAGGGCCAGGCCGGCGGCGGCGGCCAGGCTGTGCCGCGCCGCTTCGTGTTCACCGCGGCGCGCGGCCAGGCGCGCCAGCTGCACCGTCAGCCAGCCGGTCAGTGCGTGCAGCGCGGCGCTGCGTGCCAGGTCCAGGGCGCGTTCGGCATGCTGCTGCGCGGCGGCCCAGTCCTGGGTCTTCAGCGCCAGCTCGGTCAGGTTGGCCAGCACGTAGGCACGGGTGCTGGTGAGGCCCTCGGATTCGGCCAGCGCGGCGGCTTCGCGCAGGTGCGCGGCGGCCTGTTCATGGTCGTCCATGAAGAGGCAGGTCGAGGCCAGGTTCGAGAGGCCCAGCGCCAGCGCCGCATGGTTGCCGCTGCGGCGGTACTCGGCCAGGGCCTCGGCCGACAGGCGCAGCGATTCTTCGTACTGGCCCTGGTGCTTGGCCACCAGGGCCAGGTTGTCGAGCAGCTTGCCGGTGGGGCGCGACAGGCTGCGCGCCAGGGCCAGCGCCTCGCGGTGCAGGCGCTGGGCCTCGGACGGGCGCCCGGTGTTGCTGGCGCACGAGGCCAGCACCCACAGCGCGGCCAGCCTGGCGTCGCCGTCGCGCGCCTGGCGTGCCTGCGCCAGCGCCTGCTTCGCCTGGGCCTCGGCCTCGGCATGGCGCTCCAGGCGGAACATCAGCTTGGCTGCGTAGGCGCGTGCGGTGGCCTGCAGCGCCTTGGCGCCCTGCAGGCCGGGCGCGTCCAGCACCAGCTGCATCAGCGCGCCGCCGTCCTCGAAACGCGCGCGGTGTTCGCAGTACACCACCACCGTCGGCAGCGCCTGCGCCAGCGGCGCGGCCTGTTCCTGCGTGACGGCGTTGCGCAGCGCCAGCTGCAGGTTGTCGCACTCGGTGTCGATGGTGTCCAGCGCCTGCCGGTCGCCGTTCTCGGCGCCGCGGCGCTGCTGCGCCATCAGGTTCAGGAAGTGGCTGGCGTGGGCCTGCAGGGTGCGTGTGCGCAGCGCCTCGTCGTCGAGCCGCACCAGGGCCAGCTGCTGCACCAGCGGGTGCAGCTGCAGGCGGCCGCCCAGACGGTGCAGCATCGACTTGTCCAGCAGCGCCGCCAGCACCGGCAGCGAGGCGCCGGCCACCGCGCGCGCGGCTTCGGGCGTGAAGCCGCCGCGGAACACCGCCAGCCGCGCCAGCGCCTCGCGCTCGGCCGCGCCCAGGTGCTGCCAGCTCTGTTCGAACACCTGCTCGATGCTGGCGTGGCGCGCCGGGTGCGTGGCATCGGTGGCGCGCAGCAGCTCGCCGCCGCGCCGCAGCTCGTGTGCGATGGCCGCGCAGGGCATCACGCGCGCCCAGGCGGCGGCCAGTTCGATGGCCAGCGGCAGGCCGTCCACCAGGCGGCAGATCTCGACGATCGACGCCGACTCGGCCGCCGGCACCAGCAGCGGCTGCACGCGCTGCGCGGCCTGCACGAACAGGCGCACGGCGTCGAAGCGGTCGGCTTCGTCCTGGTCTTCGGGGTCGGGACAGGGCAGGCCTTCCAGCGGCATCGACCATTCACCCGCCACCGGCAAGCGCGTGCGCGAGGTCACCAGCAGCTTCAGGCGCGGGCAGGCCTGCAGCAGGCGCTGCAGCAGCGCGGCATGCGCGGCGAGCTGCTCGAAGTTGTCCAGCACGAGCAGCGTGTGGCGCAGTTGCAGCGCGCTGAGGGTGGCCTGCAGCACGTCGCCCGTCGAGGCATGGGCCGTCAGGTCCAGCGCCTGCAGCACGCGGTGGGCGAAGGCGGCGGGTGTGTGCGCGTCTTCCAGCGGCACGAACACCGCGCCGTCGGCGAACTGCGGCGCCAGCCCGTGCAGCAGCTGGCGCGCCAGCCGCGTCTTGCCGACGCCGCCAGGGCCGATCAGGCACAGCAGGCGGCAGTCGTCGCGCGCCAGCAGGGTGGTGATGCGCTGCAGTTCCACCACGCGGCCGATGAAGCCGGGGTCGGCCGCGGGCGCCGCAGCGGCAAGCAGGGCCAGGCGGCCACTGCCGCCCTCGCTGCCGATGGCGGCGTGCAACGCGCGCAGCTCGGCGCCGGGCTCCAGGCCCAGTTCGTCGGCCAGGCGTTCGGCGTAGGCGCGGTAGGCGGCGCGGGCGGCGGCGGGCTGGCCGCTGCGCTGCAGCCAGGCCATCTGGGCGCGCAGGGCAGCTTCGTCCAGCGGGTCGTCTTCAAGCAGCCGGGTGGCCAGGGCCAGGGCTTGTGCCGGCTCGGCATCACCGGCCAGCTTTGCCAGCGCGGTGCTGCGCCAGGCCGTGCGCAGGCGCTCGCGTTCGCTGGCCAGCCAGCGTGTCCAGGGCTCGCTGCTGCCGTCGTCGAAGCCGGCCAGCAGCTCGCCGCGGTACTGCGCCAGCACGTCGCTGCCGCGCGCTTCGCGCAGCGCGGTTTCGAAGTCGGCCACGTCGCTGGCCAGCTCCAGGCGCAGCGCGGCGGGGTCGGTCTGCAGCCCCGTCGCCCAGGGCAGGGCCTGGGCGCGGAAGAGGGTGGTGCGCAGGTTGCCGAAGGCCTGCTTGCGGCTCTGCTCGGGCCACAGCAGGTTGGCCAGCTCGGCCCGCGGCACCGCCTCGCGGCGCAGCGCCAGCAGCACCAGCAGCTGGCTGCGGCGCTCCAGCGGCAAGGGCTGCGCCTGGCCGTGCAGCCGCACGGCCGGCGTGCCGAACAGGATGAGTCGCGGCCGGGTGGTTTCCATGGGCGGCGCAGTATGGCAGCGTGGTCCGGGCGTGGTGCAACGCTCGTGAAACGCCACCGCTCGCACAGTGCGCTCCCTCAACAACCCGGAGCCACTGCCCATGAACACCACCACCCTGGCCGCTGCCCCCACGCCCGACCTGGCCGCCATCAAGCAGCGCCAGCAGGCCACCTGGGCCAGCGGCGACTTCGCCGTCGTCGGCACCACGCTGCAGATCGTCGGCGAGACCCTGGCCGAAGCCACCGACGTGCGCGCCGACGAGCGCGTGATCGACGTTGCCGCCGGCAACGGCAACGCCACGCTGGCCGCGGCACGGCGCTTCGCCCACGTCACCTCCACCGACTACGTGCCCGCGCTGCTGGACAAGGGCCGCGAGCGCGCCCGCGCCGAAGTGCTGCCCGTCACCTTCCAGGTCGCCGATGCCGAGGCCCTGCCCTTTGCCGACGCCAGCTTCGACGTGGCCCTGTCCACCTTCGGCGTGATGTTCGCGCCCGACCACGCCAAGACCGCGTCGGAACTGCTGCGCGTGGTGCGCCCGGGCGGCCGCATCGGCATGGCCAACTGGACGCCTGCGGGCTTCATCGGCCGCCTCTTCAAGGTGATCGGCGCGCTGGTGCCGCCGCCGGCGGGCCTGCAGTCGCCCGCGCTGTGGGGCACCGAGGCGCACCTCGAGCGCCTGTTCGGCGCCGGCGCCACAACCATCCAGGCGCAGCGCCGCCTCTTCAACTTCCGCTACCGCTCGGCCGCGCACTTCGTGCAGATCTTCCGCGACTACTACGGCCCCACGCACAAGGCCTTCGCGGCGCTGGACGCGGCCGGCCAGGTGAAGCTGGAGCACGACATCACCGCGCTGCTGGAAGAGCTGAATACGGCCGGCGCGCACTCGCTGGTGGTGCCCAGCGAGTACCTCGAGATCGTCATCACCAAGCGCTGAAAGGAACCACCCCATGCCTTCCTGCAAGACCTGGATCACCGCGCTGCTGCCGGTGACGGCCACGCTGGCCGGCGCCCTGGCCATCGCCGCGCCGCTGGCGCTGGAGCCGCCAGGCGCGCCGCCGATCGCGCTGACGCTGGCCGCACGCGGCGTGCAGATCTACGAATGCCGCGCCCAGCCCGGCGCCGCCGACGCCCAGGCGTGGACCTTCGTCGCGCCGCAGGCCGAGCTGTTCGACGCCCGGGGCCGCCGCGTGGGCAGCCACGGTGCCGGGCCGCACTGGCTGGCCGACGACGGCAGCCGCGTCGAAGGCCGGGTGCTGGCTCGCCAGGACGCGCCGGTGGCCGGTGCCATCCCCTGGCTGCTGCTGCAGGCCACGGCCAGCGCCGGCAGCACCCGCACCGGCCTGCTGGCCCACGTGAGCCACGTGCAGCGCGTCAACACCCAAGGCGGCCTGGCGCCGGCCGGCGGCTGCGCCAGCGACACGCGGGGTCAGACCGTGCGCGTCGCCTACAGCGCCGACTACCACTTTTTCACCACCACCACCCAACCCTGAACTGATCGATTGCCATGAAGACCCAGAAGCACTTCCGTTTCGCCACCCTGCTGATCGGCGCCGCCGCGCTGCAGACCTTGGCCCACGCCGACGTCATCACCGACTGGAACCTCAAGAGCGCCGAGCTCATCACCGAAAGCAAGATCGGCACGCCGCCGGCCGTGCGCGTGATGGCGCAGGTGCAGATGGCGGCCGACTGCGCCGTCAACACCATCACGCGCCGCTTGCCGCCGCTGTTGCCGCAGCTGGAAGTGCAACGCAGTGCCTCGGTGGAAGCCGCCGTGGCGGCCGCGCACCGTGCCACCTTCGTGCGCCTCCTGCCGGCCGTGCAGGCCAGCGCCGACGCCGCCTACAAGGCCGCGCTGGGCAGCCTGCCCGAGGGCGCCGACAAGACCGCCGGCGTGGCCGTGGGTGAACGCTGTGCCGCCGACGTGGGCACCCACCGGGCGGGCGACGGTGCCGGCACGCCCGAGCAATACCGCCCGTTCACCACGCCCGGCACCTGGGTGCCCACGGCCGCCGCCGCCGTGCCGCAATGGCCGCAGCGCCAGCCCTGGCTGATGAGCTCGGCCGCGCAGATGCGCCCGGCCGCACCGCCGGCCCTGGGCAGCGAGGCCTGGGCACGCGACTTCAACGAGATCAAGTCGCTGGGCGCGCGCAACAGCACCGCGCGCAGCACCGACCAGACCGACGCCGCGCGCTTCTGGGACTACTCGCTGCCGGCCATCTACCACGGCGTGTTGCGCTCGGCCGCGCTGCAGCCCGGCCGCGACCTGTCGCGCAACGCACGCCTGTTCGCGCTGGTGGCTGTCGCGATGGACGACGCGCTGATCGCGGTCTTCGACGCCAAGTACCAGTACGGCTTCTGGCGCCCCGTGACGGCCATCCGCAATGCCGACATCGACGGCAACGAGCTGACGCAGCGCGACCCCGCGTGGCTGTCGCTGATCGACGCGCCCATGCACCCCGAGTACCCGAGCGGGCACTCCATACTGGCCTCGAGCATGGCCACGGTGCTGAAGGCCGACTTCAGCGGCGAGGCGATGCCGCTGCTGTCCACCAGCAGCCCCACCGGCAAGCCGGGCCTGCGCACCTGGTCGCGCCCCGAGGACTTCGTGCGCGAGATCGGTGACGTCCGCATCTGGGGCGGCATCCACTACCGCAGCGCCGTCGACACGGGCGTCGAGATGGGCCGCCGCATCGGCGAACTGGCCGCCGCGCGCCTGAAGGCCGCGCGCTGAAACGGGCTCAGGCCAGCTTGCGCCGGCGGCCCGTGCTGCCGGCGCGAATGCCGCAGCAGGCCAGCCCCGCCAGCATCAAGGCCCAGCTGCCCGGCTCGGGCACACTGGACACCGGCACCATGCGGTAGGCGTGTGTCAGGCCACCGTGCACGGCGGTACCGACGATGGTGCCGTCGTTGGTGATGGCCAGGGCCGATGAGCTGGTGTTGGTGCTGAGGTCCCAGCCCGTGCCGGCGGGCAGCAGGCTCTGCAGCGCGTAGGTCGTTCCGTCGGCATACAGGTAGGGCACGGCGAACTGGCCGCCGGCGGTGCCCACCACCCAGCCGGCGTCGTTGACGCCGCGCGCGCCGCCCTGGCTGGTGGCCGGCGGCAAGGGAATCGGCAGCATGCCACCCGCTGCCGACCAGATGAAGGAACTGCCGGCGCCCTGGTTCAGCATGCTGCTGCCCACGACGTAGCCGCTGTTGCTGACGCCGAAGTTCAGCGCCCCGTTGGTCCCGGGCAGGGCACCCACCGTGCTCATCACCCCGCTGACCGAGTCGTAGACCATGCCGACATTGACGGCCGCGTTGTTGGGGTCGATGCCGCTGCCCACCACGAGGCCGGCGTCACTGATGCCGAAAGCCACGGTCATGAAGCTGCCGTTGGCGGTGGTGGCGGTGATCACGGAGCCGACGCCGCCGGTGTAAAGCACCGCACGCTGCGTGACGCCCGAGCCCACGGCCCCGGCGACCACGCCCGCGGCGTTGACGCTGTTGGCCTGGCCGACGCTGAAGCCTGCGGGCAGGGTGAGTGCGCTCAGCGCGCCGTTGTTCCACATCACGGGCAGCGGGCTGCTGCCGAAGGCGGTGGTGGCCGAGGTGCCGACCGCCAGGCCGGCGTCGTTGACGTCGTTGGCGACGGCGAAGTTGCGCCCGGCCAGGTTGGGCAGCGCCACCATGCCGCCCTGCGCCGTCCAGGTGGTGGCCAGCGCCTGGCTGCCGAGTGATCGCCCGACCACGATGCTGCCGTTCGGCGAGACGTTGGTGGCCTGCGAGGCCGTGCCGCTGCCGATCACGCCGAGGTCAATGATCGTGTAGGCCGGGGCGTCGGCATGCGCGGCCGGTGCCAGCGCGGCGGCGGCCAGGGCCAGGAGGTGGGCAGCTTTCATGGCGGTTCTCGCTTCGTGATGGGGCTGGGGTGGGGAGGCCGGTGCCGCCGATTCTGACCGCCCATCCGCCGGCGCTTGACGGCCGGCGCCTGGGCATTACACTGAGCGTGCACTCAATGAGTCAATACTCAGTGAATTCAGACAACTCCCCGGCCCTGGGCCCGCGCCACCAGCAGCGGGCCGCCACGCGGCGCCAGCTGGTCGATGCCGGCCTGCGCGTGGTGGCCGCGCGCGGCCTGGCTGGCGCCACCACGGCGGCCATCGCCGAGGCTTCGGGCAAGGCCCACGGCACGGTGTTCGTGCACTTCCGCAGCCGCGACGAACTGGTGGACGCGCTGGTGCAGGAAGTCGGCCGCGCCATCTCGCAGCGCCTGGCCGAGCTCGACACCGAGACACCCGGCGTGGCCGAGGTGCTAGATGCCCACCTGGCCGCCCTGGCCGAGTTCGAGGCCCTCTACACCTGCCTGCTGCGCGAAGCCGCCACGCTGACTATGGCGGCGCGGGCGCGGGTGTTCGCGCTGCAGTCGGGTGTCGCCTGGCGCCTGCGCCACGCGCTGGCCCGTGACGTGGCACGGGGCACTGCCCGGCCGCTGGAGCCGGTGCTGCTGGCCAACGTGTGGATCGCGCTCACCAACCACTACCTGATGAACCGCGACCTGTTCGCGCCCGGCGCCAGCGTGGTGGCCGCGCGCGGCGCGGAACTCAAGTCGCAGCTGATGGCGCTGCTGCAACCCTGAAGAGGTGTGACCATGGCCGAAGCCTTCTGCCCGTCCTGCGGTTCCTGCGGATTCCCGATGCGCACGCCCGACGACTACGCCGGCGGCCTGGTCGGCGCCGCCTACTGCAGCACCTGCGGCAACGACGAGGGCGCGCTCAGGCCCTGGGACGAGGTGCTGCAGGCCAACGCCGCCTACCTGGTGCGCGAACAGGGCCTGGACCCGCGCGCCGCGCGCGAACTGGCGCGCGCCATGCTCATCGACATGCCGGCCTGGAAGGGCCAGGGCTGAGGAGGAAGACACCGATGGACCCCACCCGATTGATCGCCCCGCTGGCCGTGCTGGCCGGTTGCAGTGCCGTGGCCGCGCCGGTGCCGGCGCCCGAGCTGGCCGAAGCGCAGCTGCGCGCCATCCACCACCGCGTGGTGCAGGCGCGCGTGGCGCCCGATGCGGCCTTCCTGCAGGCCTTGGCCGAACCCGGTGCGCTGCACACCGCGGCCGACGGCCAGTGGCACGAGCATCTCAGCTTTCCGGCGGCGTCGGGGGCCTCGACGCAGGACCTGCGCGTGCGCCTCTTCGGCAGCGTGGCCCTGCTGCACGCCCTGGTGGAGACGCTGTCGGCCGACGGTACCGTGCAGGCCCAGCGCAGCACCGAGGTCTACCGCTGGAACGGCACGGCATGGCGCCTGGTGGGCAGCCAGCTCACGCCGCTGCGCACGGCGGCGGCGCGGCAGCCGGTCTCCGGGGTCGCGCCCGCCCACGCGCCCTGGGCCGGCAGCGACCCCACAGGCGAGCCCGATGCCGTCCTGCACGCGCTCAACCGCTCCTACGTGCAGGCCTTCCGCGAGGCCGACGTGGCCTGGTACGACGCCCACCTGGCCCCCGGCTACCTCGTCGTCAACGGCGACGGCACGCTGCATGATCGCGGCGCCGCGCTCGGCGAATTTGCCAAGCCCACCTTCGCCACCCACATCCGCTCGTTCCCGGTCGACCGCGTGACGGTGCGCCGCATCGATCACGTGGCCCTGATCCAGGCCGAGAACGCCTACGAGCTGAAGGACGGCCGCAGGGGCATCAACCGCTACACCGACATCTGGGTGCAGGACGGCACGGCCTGGCGCTGCGTGGCCGCACACATCACGGTGCACCGGCCGCCGGCTTAAGCACCGCTACAGTCGCGCGCGTGGAACCCACCGCGCCGCGCATCCTGCTGCTGGAAGACGACCCCGCCATCGCGCGCACCGCCGCCTATGCGCTGGAACGCGAAGGCCTGGCCGTGACGCATGTGCTGCTGGTGGGCGAGGCGCGCACGCTGGCGCTGCGCACACGCCCCGACGCGCTGGTGCTGGACATCGGCCTGCCCGACGGCAGCGGCCTGGACCTGTGCCGCGAACTGCGCCAGCACGCCGATGCGGCGGTGCGTGCGCTGCCCATGCTGATGCTCACCGCCCGCGGCGAAGAGATCGACCGCGTGCTGGGCCTGGAGATGGGCGCCGACGACTACCTCACCAAACCCTTCAGCCCGCGCGAGCTGGTGGCGCGCGTGCGTGCGCTGCTGCGGCGCGCCGCGCTGTCGCCGCCGGCCGCCGCGCCGCGCCGCTTCGAGCTGGACGAAGCCGGGCAGCGCATCTGCTATGCCGGCCACTGGCTGCATCTCACGCGCCTGGAATACGGCCTGCTGCGTTGCCTGCTGGCCGCGCCCACGCGCATCCACAGCCGCAGCGCGCTGCTGGATGCGGTGTGGGGCGACAGCAGCGAGGCCAACGACCGCACGGTGGACACCCACGTCAAGACCTTGCGCGCCAAGCTGCGCGAGGTGACACCGGGGTTGGACCCCATCACTACCCACCGTGGCCTGGGCTACGGCCTGGACGAGGCTGGCTGAATGCGCCTGGGCCTGCGCCTGCTGTTCGGGTTCTTCCTCATCGCGGGGCTGGCGGCGGTGTTCATCCTGCGCGTGGTGCTGGCCGAGGTGAAGCCCAGCGTGCGCGAGGTGATGGAAGACATCCTGGTCGACAGCGCCAATCTGCTGGCCGAGATGGCCGCGCCCGAGCTGCGTGCCATGCCGGCCGGCGGCACGCTGCAAGGCACGCGCTTCGCCACCGCGGTGCAGGACTACCTGGCCCGCCCGGTGGACGCGCAGATCTGGGGCCTGCACAAGCGCACGCTGGACCTGCGCGTCTACGTCACTGACGAAAAGGGCCGCGTGGTCTTCGACAGCGGCGCGCAGGCCGTGCCGGGCGCCGACTACTCGCGCTGGCGCGACGTGCTGCTGACACTGCGCGGCGAGTACGGCGCGCGCAGTACACGCAACGTGCCGGCCGACGACGGCAGCACGGTGATGGTGGTGGCCGCGCCCGTGCGCGCCGCGCCCGGCGGCGCCACCATCGGCGTGCTCAGCGTGGCCAAGCCGCTGGCCACGGTGCAGCAGTTCATCGACCGCGCCGAGAACAAGATCGCCGTCGCCGGCGCCTGGCTGCTGGCCGCCAGCCTGGCGGTGGGCCTGGCGGTGACGTGGTGGACGGTGCACGCCGTGCGCCGCCTGCGCCGCTACGCGCTGCAGGCCGCGGCCGGGCAGCCGCAGCCGGTGCCGGCGCTGCCCGGCGAACTGGGTGAACTGGCCACCGCCATGGGCACCATGCGTGACAAGCTCGACCGCCGCGCGCAGGTGGAGCAGGGCATGCGCGCGCTGACGCATGAACTCAAAAGCCCGCTGGCCGCCATCGGCGGCGCGGCCGAGCTGCTGCACGACCCGCTGCCCGAGCCCGACCGCGAACGTTTCGCCGCGCAGATCGGCGAGCAGGTGCAGCGCCTGCGCGATATGGTCGACCGGCTGCTGGAGCTGTCCAAGCTGGAAAGCCTGCAGGCGCCGGCCCAGGTGCAGGCGCTGTCGCTCTCCGGGCTGGTACGGGAACAGCTGGCCCTGCTGGCCGCCCCGCTGGCGCAACGCCGCCTGCAGGTGGTGTGGCTGGATGACGATGGAAGTGCAGTGACCGGTGACGCCGAGACGCTGGGCATGGCGATCTCGAACCTGCTGGCCAACGCGCTGGACTTCGCGCCCGACGGCTCGCTGCTCGAACTGGGTGTCGAACAACAGGGCCCGGCCGTGGTCTTCACGCTGCGCGACCACGGTCCCGGCGTGCCGGCCTATGCGGTGGCGCGCCTGGGTGAACGCTTCTTCTCCACGCCGCGCCCGCGCGACGGCCGCAAGGGCAGTGGCCTGGGCCTGGCCATCGTGCAGCAGGTGGTGCAGCTGCACGGCGGGCGCCTCAGCTTCGAGGACGCCGCACCGGGCCTGCGGGTGCGGCTGGCGCTGCCGGCGGCTTGATCGCCACCGCCTTGAAGAAGCTGTAGCCGAACACGCCGTCGGGCTGTGCGGCACGGCGCAGCCCGCGCAGGCCGGCGTCGAAACGCTCGGCGCTGCTGAAACCGGCCTCGATGGCGGCGTCGCGCACGCCTTCGATCATCGCGGTGAAGGTGCGCAGGGTGAAGGCGTCGGCCAGGTCAGGCCGGCTGCCGTCGACGTAGACGAGGCGCGGCGACACCTGCACGTCCACGCAACCCGCCGCCGTCAGCAGCGGGTGCAGCTGGCGCCCGATGAGCGCATTGCCACCGCCGCGGCGCTGCAGCCGCACCTGGCACTGGATGGCGGCGCGCGCTGCGGCGCTGTCCGGGTGCATGAAGGTCGGGCCGTGGTCGCCTTCGATCACCGTCAGCGTGCCGCCCGGCTTCAGGTGCCGCAGCAGCGCGGCCAGCGCCTGGCCCGGGCGGCGCAGGTGTTCGAGCACGAAGCAGACGAAGACATGGTCGAAGGCGGCTTCGGCGTAGGGCAGGGCCAACAGGTCGGCACGCTGCAGTTCGACGTTGGTCAGGCCCGCCTTGCGCACGCGGCGGCGCGCGCTGGCCACCGACTTCGCGTCGATGTCGACCGAGGTGAACTGGGCCTGCGGGCTTTGCCGCGCCAGTGTCAGCGTCTGCGCGCCGACGCCGCAGCCGGCTTCCAGCACACGCGTGCCGGCGGGGTAGTGCGTGTCGTGGTGCAGCAGCGCTTGCAAGGCGCCGGCCTGGTCCTGCAGGCGCTGGTGTTCGGCGCTGTCGTGGCCGTGCACGTAGGTGGTGGTGTTCATGCGGCGCATCGTCGCCGCCGCGCACGCCGCGGTCTTGAACCAGGTTGCAGGCGCTTCAGCGCGCCGCCGCTTGCTGCCAGGCGCCGGGGCTGTAGCCCCAGTGGCGCGCGAAGGTTCGGGTCATGTGGCTCTGGTCGGCAAAACCCGCGGCGGCCGCGGCGTCCACCAGGGGCAGGCCGGCGCTGATGAAGCCGCGCGCGCGTTCGGCACGGCGCTGCAGCAGCCATTCGTGCGGCGACAGGCCATAGGCGCGGCGGAAGTGGCGCAGCAGCTGCCAGCGGCTGGCGCCGGCCAGCGCCGCCAGTTCGGCCAGGCTGGGTGTGGTGGCGGGTGCGTCGGCCAGTGCGTCGCGCACGGCGGCCAGGGCGGGGCTGCTTTCCTCGCTGGTGCGTGTGCTGCCATGCCGCTGCAGCAGCGCGCTGCCGGCCGTGGTGAAGGCTTCCTCGACGGCCAGGGCCGCAGCGCCGTCGCGTGTGGTGTTCCAGGCCCGCATGCGGGCGAGCAACTGCTGCAGGGCCGTGCGCAGGGCCGCATCGTTCAGCACCGGCTGCACCAGGGCGAGTGTCTCGGCGCGTTCGCCGCGCAGCGAGGCCAGCAGCGCCGGTTCGATGTAGAGGATGTGCCAGCCGCGGCTGTCACCACCCAGCGGCCGGCCGTCGTGCACCTCGCCGGGGTTGGTGGTGATCAGGTCGCCGGCGTAGGCATCCACCGGGCCGCGGCCGCTGGCCGAGCGCTGCGCGCCTTCTTCGACCACGCCGACGCCGAAAGCCTCGTGCGTGTGGCGTCCGAAGTGGCGCGCGCTGCGCAGGCTGGCCGCATACAGGCCGGGCCAGGGCGACATCAGCAGCTGGCAGTGGTGGGCGGGCGCGGCGGCGGGCATGGCCGCGCATTGTCGCTGGCGTCTCTTCACATTCAGCACACACAGCACGCAAAGCCACCACCGTGGCCACGCAGCATGCGGGCTGATCGCTGTCATCGATTGGAGAACCCCGCATGCGCTTTCCCCTGCTGACCAAGACCCTCGCCATCGTGGCCGTGCTGTTCCTGCTGAGCCTGGTGCTCTTGCGCATCGACGGCCTGGTGAGTGAGCGGCGTTGGCGCAGCGTGCAGGCGGCGCAGAGCGTGGAGCAGTCCCTGGCCGGCGCGCAGACGCTGGTGGGGCCGGTGCTGCAGAGGAGCTGCACCGAACAGTGGACCGAGTGGGCCGGCGAAGGCAAGGAGCGCCGCAAGGTGGAGGAAAAGCGCGAATGGGTGCTGGCCGCGGCGCCGCAGGCGCTGAAGGTGGACGGCGACCTCAAGGCCGAAGCGCGCTACCGCGGCCTGTTCAAGGTGAACGGCTACGCCGGGCGCGTGGTGCTGGACGCGCGCTGGCCCGACTTGGCCGCGCTGCAGCCGCGTGCCGAACATGCCGATTCGCGCGTGAGCTGCACGCCGGTGCGGGTGTGGCTGGCGGCCAGCGACGTGCGCGGCCTGCGCAGCGCCCAGGCCACGGTGGACGGCGCGGCACGGCCGGTGCTGCCCGGCACGCCGAATGCGCGCCACACCCGGGGCCTGCAGCTGGTGCTGGACGAGATGCGCAGCGCCCAGGCCGGCGCGCCGCTGGCCGTGAAGCTGACGCTCGAACTGCTGGGCACCTCGCGCCTGGCGCTGGTGCCCGCCGGCGTCGAAACCAGCTGGGCGCTGCGCTCGGACTGGCCGCACCCGTCCTTCGGCGGACGCTTCCTGCCGGCCGCGCGCAAGGTCGAGGCCACGGGCTTCACGGCGAACTGGACGGTGAGCGCGCTGGCCAGCCCGGCCGCCGCCGACGTGGTGCGCGACGGCGAGGTCTGCCCGGTGCCGCAGCCCGGCAGCTACGGGGGTTACGGCGACGATGCCGAAGCGCCGCCGCCGGCCAACACCGGCACCCAGAACCGGCCCTGCCTGGACACGCTGGCCGTCAGCTTCATCGACCCCGTGAACCCCTACGTGCTGAGCGACCGCGCCACCAAGTACGCCTGGCTCTTCATCATCCTCACCTTCGGCGCCGTGGGCCTTACCGAAGTGCTGGCCGGCCGGCGTGTGCACCCGGTGCAGTACACGCTGGTGGGCCTGGCGCTGGCCATGTTCTTCCTGCTGCTGCTGAGCCTGTCCGAGCACATCAACTTCGGCAGCGCCTATGCCGCGGCCAGCGGTGCCTGCGTGGCGCTGCTGGGTTTCTACGCCCGCCACATGCTGGGCAGCTGGCGCGCCGGTGCGGCTTTCGGGGCCGGTGCCGCGGTGTTGTATGGCGCGCTGTGGGTGCTGCTGCAGATGGAGCAGACGGCGCTGGTCATCGGCTCGCTGATGCTGTTTGCGGCGCTGGCGGCGGTGATGGTGCTGACGCGGCGTGTGGATTGGTACGCGCTGTTCGGGGCGATGCGCAAGGGCGGCGCGCTGCCGGCCGCCCAGTGTGGCTAGAATGTAGGTAGTAACCCTAGGTTCACCCCGGGGCTGCTACCGCAGAGCTACCCCGTCGTGGGGACTGCGGGCCCAACCGGCCCGCTGCCGTTTCAACGAACCCCACGAAGGCTTCCCATGCTGAAGAAACTGCTCGCCGGACTTGCCGCGCTCACCCTGGCCGCTGCCACGCAAGCCTCGGTGCTGGACACCCAGACCCACCCCGTTGCCGCCGCCGTGGCACCCTATGGCGTGTTCCACGACGGCATCACGAACTTCGTGTTCCTGCGCCTGCCCGACGGCTGGCGCTTCGTCGGCCGCGACGAAGGCGCGCTGTCGCACGAGGTCTTCCTCGACGCCGGCACCGGCTTCGTCTATGTGAAGCTGTCCGGCGGCTGGAAGTTCGTCGGCCGCAACGCCTGATCAGACTGGCCGCAAGCATGCGGCCAGTCCTTCGTGAGGCGAGCGGGTCCGCGCAGGCGGACCCGCACGACCGCACTCAGTCTTTCAAGCCCAGCTTGCCCATCTGCCACAGCATGAAGGCCTGAACGTCGGCCGTCTGCGCCTGGCGCTGCGTCACCGTGCTGCCGACGCCGTGGCCGGCCTGCATGTCCAGGCGCAGCAGGGCGGGGCGGGCGTCGGGCAGGCCTTTCTGCGCGGCCTGCAGGCGGGCGGCGGTCTTGCTGCTGTTCCACACCTCCACGCGCGGGTCGTTCATGCCGTGCACCAGCAGCACGCCGGGGTAGGCGGTGCCGTCCTTGATGGCGTGGTAGGTGCTCATCTCCAGCAGAGCCTTGAACTCGGCCGGGTCCTTGACGGTGCCGAACTCGCTGATGTTGGTGATGCCGTTGGCGCTGTCCTCGGCGCGCACGGTGTCCAGCGCGCCGACGTTGTAGACGGCGGCGGCAAACAGCTCAGGCGCCTCGGTCGTCGCGCGGCCGACGAAGATGCCGCCGGCGCTGGTGCCCATGATGCCCATGGTCTTGGCCGAGCCGTAACCCTTGGCGATGAGGTACTTGGCCGCGGCGATGCCGTCCTTCCAGGTATTGGGCTTGGTGGCCTTGAAGCCGGCGCGGTGCCACTCGTCGCCGTAGACGCCGGAGCCGCGCGGGTTGAGGAAGGCCGACACGCCGCCGCGTTCGATCCACACCATCTCGTCGGTGCTGAAGTAGGCCGAGATGGTGGAGCCATAGGACGCATAACCGTGCAGCAGCACCGGGTTGCGGCCATCCAGCGCCAGCCCCTTCCTGTGCAGGATGGTCATGGGCACCAGCACGCCGTCGTGGCTGGGCACGTTGACGTCGGTCACCTGCAGCTCGGGCAGGCCGGGCGGCAGGGTGCGGCGGCCCAGCACCAGTTCCACCGAACGTTCGCCGTCCAGGCGGTAGGTGCGTGAGGGTTCGGTCCAGCCGCTGAAGGCGTAGGCCAGCGCTTCGGTGTGGTGGGCCGGGGTTGCGGCCAGGCGCGCGGTGCCGGCGGCGGGCGCGGGCAGCAGGCGGCCGGCGCTGTCGCCCTTGTCATGGCGGCGCAGCTGCACCTGGGTGCCCATGCGCAGCTCGGCCACCAGGCCGCCGGGCGTGAGTTCGAATCCTTCGAGCACGCCATCCTTGGGTTCGGCGGCCAGCAGCGTGGCGTTGCGCAGGTCGCCCTGCTTCAGGTCGACACCGACGATCCTGCGGTGCGGCGCGCCGGCCTGCGTCATCACGGCCAGGGTGTCGCCCTGCAGCGCGACGTCGACCACTTTGTCCTCGGGGCTGGCGATGCGGCGCCACACGGCGCCGGGTTTGCCCAGGCTGGCCAGCGGCGTGACGAACATCTTGCCTTCGGGCACCGTGGTGTCGGTGGTGCGCGCCACGGCCCAGGCGCTGCCGGGCACGGTCATCACCTCGGCCACGTCCAGGCGGTCGAGCTTGAGGCTGCGCGTGACGGTGGGGCCGAACACCGGCGTCAGGGCGCCGCCCACGCGCTTGAGCAACACGCGCGCGTCCATGTAGGTCTCGGTTTCGTGCGCACCCTTCTTCAGCAGCGCCAGCTGGGTGAAGGTGAAACTCTTGCTGTCGGGCAGCCAGTGCACCGGGGTGTCGTAGACGCGCGGGATGGGCGCACCCACCAGCTTGCCGCTGGTGATGTCCAGCACATAGAGCGAGGCGTCCTCGGAGCCGCCGGCCGACATGCCGTAGGCCAGGTAGCGGCCGTCCCACGAGGGGTGGTAGTAGTTGATGGCATGCGGCACGCCGGTGCGGCGCGCGGCTTCCTCGGGGTCGACCAGCAGCTTCTCGGGGCCGGCCGCGCCCTCGCGCAGCATCAGCTTGAACTGCTTGGCGCCGGCGCTGCGCTTCATGTAGTACCAGCGTTCGCCGGGCATCTGGCGCAGGCCGCGGATGCTGTCGCCCTGCGCATCGGCCAGCTCGGCCAGGCGCTTGGCGATGGCGTCGCGGCCGTCGATGCGGTCCAGCACCGAACGCGCTGCGTCGCCCTGGCCGCGCAGCCAGGTGCGCACGGCGGGGCTCTTGGTGTCTTCGAGCCAGCGGTAGGGGTCGTTGACCGTGGTGCCGTGGAATTGGCTCGGCTGGTTCCGGATCTCGGCCACCGGCGGTGCCACCGCGGTCTGGGCCAGGGCCGGGGTGGCGGCCAGGGCCAGCGCGGCAAGGGCGATGAGCTTGTGCATGGGGATTGCCAGACGGCAGTGGAGCAAACGAAGCGGCGATGCTAAGGGCGCGCTCGCCGCCGCCACGCCGCCGGGGTGGGCAAACCGGGCCCCGCAAGCCGGGGGCTTCAGCCGCTGCGGGCGGTTTGTTCGGCCGGCTCCAGCGCGGCGATCCAGGCCAGCAGCGACGGCAGTGTCAGGAAACACAGGCGTTCGCTGGCGCCGGGGCGGCAGACTTCGCCGGTCCAGGTGCCGGCGCGGCCGTTGCGTGTGAGCCGCACGTCCAGCTGGGGGCTCTGGCGCAGGTCGCCGCGGCGGGCGCGAGGGGTGGGGGTCATGGGTGGGCTCTCTCGGTTGGAAAGGCGGGGGCTTCAGCGGATGCCACGCGGCGGTGGTGCCTGCAGGTCCAGGCGCGCCAGGTAGCGGATCAGCTCGCCCATCGACTCGAAGTGCAGCTGCCGCTCGGGCGTGTCGCCGGCCAGGCAGGCATGCCAGACGGGCTGCGGCCCGCCGGGGCAGAGGTGCAGCTCGAAATGCAGGTCCAGCTTCAGGTGGGCCTGGTTGGATGCGGTGGGGTTGTGCATGGCGCGGCTCCTGGGCGCACCATAGGCCGGGGCCGTTGCGAAAGCGTTGCAAGCGGCGCGGGCGCCGCCGCGGTCAGCCCGGCGCCGGGCCTGCCTGCAGCCGCAGCGCCTGCGCCTGGGCCTGCAATTCGGCCGTGAAGTCCACGCCTTCGACGGCGGCCGCGGCCTCGGCCGCGCGGCCCAGCGCCAGCAGCAGGCGGCCGCGTGTCAGCCAGGCCTGGTGCAGCGCGCCCTGGCGCTCCTCTTCGGGCACCTTGGGCTGCACCAGCGCCTGCTCCAGTTCGAGCAGCAGCGCGTCGGGCCTGTCGCCGCCCAGGGCCAGGCGGGCGTCGATCTCGGCGCTCTTGGCCGACAGCAGCACGCGCCGGCCGTCGGCCTCGATGGCCTGGGCCGCACGGGCGGTCTGCAGCGCATCGGAGGGCGCGCCGGCCTGCAGCTGGGCGCGCGCCAGCAGCACCCGTTCCATGCGGCGCTGCAGCGGGTCGTCCAGCGCGTCGCACAGGGCCACCGTGTCGCGCCCGCTGGCCACGGCCTCGGCCCAGCGGCCTTCGGCGGCGGCCAGCTGGCTGATGGACGACAGGCCCATGTAGCGCTGCTGCGGGTGTTCTTCGTCCGTGGCGAGTGCGGCCTGGGCCAGGGCCAGTTCGCGCCCGGCGGCCAGCTCGCCGCCGTTGAACAGCATGCGCATCAGGTTGAAGCGGGCGATCAGCCAGCTGGGCATCGCGCCCGCGCGTTCGGCCAGGTCCACGCACTCGCGCTGCACGCGCAGTGCGGCACTGCGCTGGCCTTCGGCCTCCGACAGGCGGGCTGAATCGGACAGCACCTGCTGGTGGATCATGGGCCGCAGGCGCAGCCCCGGGTGGGCCCAGGCGCGGTCGCGCAGGCGTCGGGCTTCGTCGAAGTCACCGGCATCGCAGGCCAGGCGCAGCAGGATGGACAGCGAACTGCAGGCCGCCGCGGCGTCGATGCGCTCGGCAATGGGTATGGCGCGCCGCAGGTGGCCCCGCGCCGCCTCGGCTTCGCCCACCGCCATGGCCGCCCAGCCGGCGACGCGCAGCGCGCGCAGCAGGGTGCTTTCGTTGTCGGGCTGCAGCGCCACGGCATGTTCCGCCACGCGCAGGGCCTCGCGCCGGTGGCTGGCATCGGCCAGCGCCAGCGCACGCTGCACGGCGGCGTCGGCCTCCAGGTTGCGATCGCCCAGGCGCTGCGCCAGCGCCATCAGCGCCTCGGCTTCGGCCCCGCGTGCGCTGACGTCGCCCAGGTGGCGCAGCGCGTCCATGCGCGCGTGCCGCAGGGCTGTCTCCTGCGCCGCGTCGGGGCCGTGGGCCAGCGCGGCGTCGAACTCGGCCAGCGCCGCCGCGTGTGCGTACAGGCGCGCGGCCGCCAGGCCGGCCTGGATGCGGAAGGGGATGGCCCGGCGCGGCTCGTGCGCCGATTCCCAGTGGCGCGCGATGCGCTGGGCCAGCGCGTCGCCGCTGCCCTGCGCCGCCTCCAGCGCCAGCGCCAGCTGGCGGTGCCGCAGCCCGGCGCGTGCCGGCGACAGCCCGGCGGCCAGCGACTGCGGCACCAGGTCGTGTGCGAAGCGGTAGCTGCCGTCGCGGTTCTCCGCTGGGGCCAGCAGGTGCGCCGCTTCGGCGGCTTCCAGCGCCGCCACCATGCCCGCTTCGTCCAGCGAGGTGCTGCCGGCCAGCCAGGCCATCGTGAAAGGCCCGCCCAGCAGGCTGGCCGCTTCCAGCAGGTGCATGGCGTCTTCACCCAGGCGCGCCACGCGGCCGCGCACCGCGTCGCGCACCGTGGGTGGCACGGGCAGCTCGTGGTAGTCGGAGGTGGAGGCGTCGTAGGGCGTCTCCCACAGCCCGTCGGCCGCCACCTGCACCAGCCCGGCTTCGAACAGGTGGCGCAGCGTCTCGAACAGGAAGAAGGGGTTGCCGCCGGTGGCCTGGTGCAGGCGTGCCGCAAAACGCGGCGCGGCGCTGCCCGACAGCGCCTGCACCAGCGCGGCCGTGCCGGCGCCGTCCAGCGGGCCCAGGGCCACGCGGGTGGCGGCGCCGCCGTGCACCAGCGCGTCGAAATGTGCCAGCGCCGCCGGCGGCGTTTCGCTGGCGCGATGGGCGAAGACGAAGCGCAGCGCGCTGTCGCCGCGCTGGGCGATGCTGAGCAACAAGGCCAGGCTGGCGGCGTCGGCGTTGTGCGCGTCGTCCACGGCCAGGGCGCAGAAGTTGTCGGCCGCCAGCAGCAGCACCCCGCGGGCGCAGGCGTCGAAGAACTGCTGCTGCTCGGCGCTGCTGGCCAGCGGCGCCGCGCTGCCCAGCTCGGGCAGCACACGGGCCAGTTCGCTGCGCAGCTCGTCGGGCAGGGCGGTGTCGCCGGCGGCGGCGCGCAGCTCGCGCAGCAGCCGTGCGGCGGCGGCATAGGGCTGGCCGCGGTCGGCCGGGCGGCAGGCCACGTGCACGTAGGCACCGTGCACGGCCGCCACTTCGGCGATGAGGCGCGACTTGCCTTCGCCCGCCTCGCCGGCCACCAGCATCAGCCGGCCCTGGGCCCAGGCCTCGTGCAGGCTGCGCTCGGCGGCGGCACGGCCGACGAAGGGCGGCAGGCGCGGCAGCGTGAAGGTGGCTGCCGGCGCAGCCGCGGCCGTGGCCGCAGGGGCCGGGCTGCCGCTGCGCGCGGCGTGGGCCAGGGCCAGCGTCTCGGGCAGCGGGGCCACGGCCAGTTCCTCGTGCGCGCGCCGCGCGAAGGCCTCGAAGACCTGCAGGGCCGCGTTGCGCTGGCCGCGCGCCAGGTGCACGCGCATCAGGTCGCGCACGGTGATCTCGCGCAGCGGGTCGGCCTCGTGCAGTTCGCCGTAGCGGGCCAGTGCGGTGTCGAAGTCGCCGGCCGCTTCGGCCGCCTGCGCGGCGTGCAGCGCGCGCTGGCGCCACTGGCGCGTGAGGCGGTGGCGGGTGGCCTGCAGCCAGTCGTCGAGCTCGGCGCTGCCCACGCCGTCCAGGCCGTCCAGCGGCGGCGCGGACGCTGCGTCCAGCAGCTGCTGGGCATCGGCGGCCAGCGCCGCGTCCAGCGCCAGGGCGCCGCCGGGCTGTTCGTGCAGAGGCACACCCAGCTCACGCAGGCGGAACAGCTCGCGCCGCAGGTTGCGCCGCGCGGCCGGGCCGTCCACCTCAGGCCAAAGCCAGGCCGCCAGGCGTTCGCGCGAGGCGCCTTCGTGCAGCGCCAGCAGGGCCAGCAGCGCCAGCGCCTTGCGCGTGCCCACGCGCAGCGCCTGATCGCCGGCCATCAGCCGGGGCAGGCCCGCCAGGTGCAGGCGCAGCGCCGGCGCCGCGTTCAAGCGGTGGGCAGCCGGTAGTCCTTGAACTGCTCGCGCAGCTTGTTCTTCTGCATCTTGCCGGTGGCGCCGAGCGGGATGGCGTCGACGAAGATCACGTCATCGGGTGTCCACCACTTGGCGATCTTGCCTTCGAAGAAACCCAGCAGCGCTTCACGCGTGACTTCGGCGCCGGGCTTCTTCATCACCACCAGCAGCGGGCGTTCGTCCCACTTGGGGTGCTTGGCGGCGATGCAGGCGGCCATGGCCACGGCGGGGTGGGCCATGGCGATGTTCTCGAGGTCGATGGAGCCTATCCACTCACCGCCGCTCTTGATGACGTCCTTGCTGCGGTCGGTGATCTGCATGTAGCCGTCGGCGTCGAAACGGGCCACGTCGCCGGTGGGGAACCAGCCGTCCACCAGCGGGTCGCCGCCCTCGCTCTTGAAGTACTGGCTGACGATCCACGGGCCCTTGACCATCACGTCGCCCGAGACCTCGGTGCCCCAGGCCAGTTCCTTCCCGTTCGGGTCGACGATCTTGATGTCCACGCCGTAGACCGCGCGGCCCTGCTTGGCCATCACGGCGTAGCGCTCGTCGGCCGATATCGCCAGGTGGCGCGGCTTGAAACCGGCCACGGTGCCCACCGGGCTCATCTCGGTCATGCCCCAGGCGTGCAGCACGCGCACGTCGTACACGTCGCCGAACTTGCGCAGCATGGCCTCGGGGCAGGCCGAGCCGCCGATGACGCTGCGCCGCATGGTGCTGAACTTCAGGCCGTTGGCTTCCACGTAGCCCAGCAGCGCCTGCCACACCGTGGGCACGCCGGCCGAGCAGGTGACCTTCTCGCTTTCGAAGAGTTCGTAGAGGCTCTTGCCGTCCAGCCCCGGGCCCGGGAACACCAGCTTGGCGCCGTTCATGCACGCCGCATAGGGCAGGCCCCAGGCGTTGACGTGGAACATGGGCACCACGGGCAGGATGCTGTCGCTGGCGGCGACGTTCAGCGCGTCGGGCAGCGAGATGGCGAAGGTGTGCAGTACCGTGCTGCGGTGGCTGTACAGCACGCCCTTGGGGTTGCCGGTGGTGCCGCTGGTGTAGCACAGCGAGCTGGCGGTGTTCTCGTCGAACGTGGGCCACTCGAAGTGGTCGTCCTGCGCTTCGAGCAGGTCTTCGTAGCACAGCAGGTTGGGGATCTTCGCGTCGGCCGGCATGTGCGCCCGGCTGGTCATCGCCACCCAGTGCTTCACGGTCTTCGTGCGCCCGGCCACCGCCTGGATGAGCGGCAGGAAGGTCATGTCGAAACACAGCACCTGGTCTTCGGCGTGGTCGGCGATGTAGACGATCTGGTCGGGGTGCAGGCGCGGGTTCAGCGTGTGCAGCACGGCGCCGCTGCCGCTGACGGCGTAGTACAGCTCCATGTGGCGGTGGCCGTTCCAGGCCAGCGTGGCCACGCGGTCGCCCATCTTCACGCCCAAGGCGCCCAGGGCCTTGGCCATCTGGCGCGAGCGCTGGGCCATCTCGCGGTAGGTGGTGCGGTGGATGTCGCCTTCGACACGGCGCGACACCACTTCCTGTTCGCCATGGTGGCGTTCGGCGTGCACGATGAGGGATGAAATCAGCAGCGGCAGCTGCATCATCTGGCCGAGCATGGGCGGGTCTCCTGGAATGTCGCGACGCCAAGGCGTGATACGGCATTCTGGACGAACGGGATGCGGCGGCCACTCGGGGCCGGCCCGGATTCAGCCGCGGAAGAGCGCGTGCGCCAGGCGGTTGTGGCGTTCCACCAGCACGGGCAGCTCGGCCGCCACCAACTGCCCTTCGCGCACGCGCACGCGGCCGTTCACGACGCTGGTGACCACACGCGGCGCATGGCAGAACAGCAAGGCGGCCAGCGGGTCGTGCAGCGCGCCGGCGGTGTGCACGCCCTGCAGGTCGAAGGCCACCAGGTCGGCCGCCATGCCGGGCGCCAGCGCGCCGATGTCGTCGCGGCCCAGCACACGCGCGCCGCCCAGGGTGGCGATCTCCAGCACCTCGCGCGCGCCCATGGCGGTGGCGCCGGAACCCACACGCTGCAGCAGCAGCGCCAGGCGCGCTTCGGCCAGCAGGTGGCCGCTGTCGTTGCTGGCCGAGCCGTCGACGGCGATGCTCACCGGCACGCCCGCGTCGCGCATGGTGCGGATGGGCGCGATGCCCGAGCCCAGGCGCATGTTGCTGCCGGGGCAATGGGCCACGCCGGTGCCGCTGCGCGCGAAGAGCGCGACGCCGGCTTCGTCGAGCTTGACGCAGTGCGCGTGCCAGACATCCGGCCCCAGCCAGCCCAGCTGTTCGGCGTATTCGGCCGGCGTGCAGCCGAACTTCTCGCGCGTGTAGGTGATGTCGCTGTGGTTCTCAGCGAGGTGGGTGTGCAGGCTGACGTGGTGTTCGCGCGCCAGCAGCGCAGCGTCGCGCATCAGCTCGCGGCTGACGGAAAAGGGCGAGCAGGGTGCCACGACGATGCGCTGCATCGCGTAGCGCGCCGGGTCGTGGAACTGCTCGATCAGCCGCTGCGTGTCCTTCAGGATCGCGGCCTCGTCTTCCACCACGCTGTCGGGTGGCAGGCCGCCCTGGCTCTGGCCCACGCTCATGCTGCCGCGCGCGGCGTGAAAGCGCAGGCCGATGTCGGTGGCGGCGTGCAGCGTGTCGTCGAGCCGGCAGGCGCCGGGGTAGAGGTAGAGGTGGTCGCTGCTGGTGGTGCAGCCCGACAGCAGCAGCTCGGCCATGGCGAGTTGCGTGCTCACCATCAGCATCTCGGGCGTGAGCTTCGCCCACACCGGGTACAGCGCCCGCAGCCAGCCGAAGAGTTCGCTGTCCTGCGCGCCGGGCAGGGCGCGCGTCAGCGTCTGGTACATGTGGTGGTGGGTGTTGACCAGGCCCGGCAGCACCACCTGGCCGGTGGCGCTGATCACCTCGTCGGCTTCGCCGGGCAGTTCATCGCTGGGGCCTACCGCTTCGATGACGCCGTTGCGGGCGAAGACGGCGCCGCCGGCGATCTCGCGCCGCCGGCCGTCCATGGTGGCCAGCAGCGTGGCGTTGCGGACCAGCAGCGTGGCCATCAGGGTGGCGGCGGGGCCGGTGGTGCCTTGTCGCTCCACAGCTGGCCGCCGGTGGCCCAGTCGTGGCGTTCGACGTCGCGGAAGATCACGTCCACCGAGTCGGGTGAACCGCCCAGGGTCTTGACCACGGCTTCGGTGATCGCCTGGGCTGCCGCGCGCTTCTGCTCGACCGTGCGGCCCTTGAAGAGTTCGACGTGGATGGTGGGCATGGTGCTCCTTCAGTGCGCCTCGGCGGCCTTGGCCGCAGCGATGGCCGCGCCTTCATCGGCCTTGCCGCCGTTGAAGTACAGGTTCAGCAGCACGGCACTCAGCGCCGTGAGCAGGATGCCGCTTTCCAGCAGCGGATGCAGTGCGTGGTTCATCTGCTGGCTCCAGCGCGGTGCCACCAGCGGGATCATGCCGGCGCCGATGCTGATGGCCACGATGTAGAGGTTGTTGCGGTTGCTCTTGAAGTCGACGTTGGCGAGGATGCGGATGCCGGTGGCCGCCACCATGCCGAACATCACCAGCCCGGCGCCGCCCAGCACGAACTGCGGCACCGATTCCACCAGCGCCGCCATTTTGGGCAGCAGGCCCAGCACCACCATGATCAGCCCCGCGGCCACGCAGACCCAGCGGCTCTTCACGCCCGTAACGCCCACCAGCCCCACGTTCTGCGAGAAGCTGGTGTAGGGGAAGGTGTTGAAGATGCCGCCGATGACCGTGCCCAGGCCGTCGGTGCGCAAACCGGCGGACAGCTCCGCTTGGCTGATGGGCTTGCCGGTGAGGTCCGACAGCGCCAGGAACATGCCGGTGGATTCGATCATCACCACGATCATCACCAGCGTCATGGTCAGCACCATCACGGGCTCGAAGGTGGGCATGCCGAAGGCAAAGGGCGTGACCACGTCGAACCAGCCCGCCTTGGCCACCTTGTCGAAGCCCATCTTGCCCAGGCCCGCGGCCAGCAAGCAGCCGGCCACGATGCCCAGCAGCACCGAGATGTTGGCGACGAAGCCGCGCGCGTAGCGGCTGATGAGCAGGATCACGGCCAGCACGAAGCCGGCGATGGCGATGTTGTCGAGCGCGCCGTAGTTGGGGTTGTCCAGCATCGGCACCGGGCCGGAGAGCCGGGTGAGCGGGGCTGATGCGGCAGCAGCCGCGGCGCGCGCGCCGTCCACCATCGCGGCCAGCTTCGGCACGTCCACGCTCTGCGCCAGCGGTGCCGGGCCGCCCATGGCCCAGCCTATGCCCACGCGCATCAGGCTGATGCCGATGATGGTGATGATGGTGCCGGTGACCACCGGCGGGAAGAAACGCAGCAGCCGGCTCATCAGCGGCGCGATGACGATGGCCAGCAGCCCCGAGCCGATGATGGCGCCGAAGATGGCACGCGCCGCATCCGGCCCGCCTTGCCCGGCCATGGCCACCAGCGGGCCCACGGCGGCGAAGGTGACGCCCATCATCACCGGCAGCCGGATGCCGAAGTGGCGGCCGAAACCCAGCGACTGGATCAGCGTGACCAGGCCGCAGCAGAACAGGTCGGCGCTGATGAGCATGGCCACCTGCGTGGCGTCGAGCTTGAGCGCGCGGCCGATGATCAGCGGCACGGCCACGGCGCCGGCGTACATCACCAGCACGTGCTGCAGGCCCAGGGCCGCCAGGCGCGGCACCGGGAGCTTCTCGTCGACCGGGTGAACGGCGCTGCTCGTCATGGTTTCGCTCCTGCTTCGAACCAGCGCTTGAGGACGGCGCGTTCTTCGTCGGTGATCTGGGTGGCGTTGTTCATCGGCATCAGCTTCAGCACCACGGCCTGCTGGTACATGGCCTGGGCGTGCTGCACGACCAGCTCGGGCGTGTGCAGCGCCACGTTCTTCTGCTGCACCTGGGCGTTGTGGCACAGCGCGCAGCGCTGCTGCACGATGGTGTTCACCTGCGCCAGCGTGGGCGGTGGCGTGTTCGCGGCCACGGCCGCCGAGGGCTTGGGCGCCAGCCAGATGGCCACGGCCACGATCAGCAGCGTGCCCGCGCCGGCGTATTCCCAGGGCACGCGCACACCCTTCACGAGCGCCTTGTGGCGTGCCACGAAGCTGTGGCGGATGAGCGCACCCGCCAGCATCAGCAGCACCAGCACCAGCCAGTTGTGCGCGCCCTGGTAGAGCCAGCCGTAGTGGTTGCTGAGCATGGCCACCAGCACCGGCAGGCCGAAGTAGGTGTTGTGCACGCTGCGCTGCTTGGCGCGCTGGCCGTGGATGGCTTCCACCGGCTGGCCGGCCTTCATCTGCGCGATCACCTTCTTCTGGCCCGGGATGATCCAGAAGAAGACGTTGGCGCTCATGGCCGTGGCCATCATCGCGCCCACCATCAGGAAGGCGGCGCGGCCGGCGAAGAGCTGGCACATCGCCCACGAGGCGAAGACGACGTAGACGAAGACCAGGGCGCCGACTTTCGCATCACCGCCGACGCTGCCGTTCTTCTCGCCGAAGAAGCGGCACAGCAGGTCGTACACCACCCAGAACGCCACCAGGAAACCCAGGGCCGCGGCCACGGCCATGCCGGGCGACCAGTCGTAGACCTTCCTGTCGATCAGGAAGCTGCTCGGGTTGAACAGGTACAGCACCACGTAGAGCGCGAAGCCCGTGAGCCAGGTGGAGTAGGCCTCCCAGTAGAACCAGTGCAGGTGCTCGGGCAGCGACTTCGGCGCCACCATGTACTTCTGCGGGTTGTAGAAGCCGCCGCCGTGCACGGCCCAGAGTTCGCCGTCCACGCCCTTGGCCTTCAGCTCGTCGGCCTCGGGCGGCGTGAGGCTGTTGTCGAGGAAGACGAAGTAGAACGAGGCGCCGATCCAGGCGATGGCGACGATGACGTGTGTCCAGCGCAGCAGCAGGTTGACCCAGTCGAGCAGGTAGGTTTCCATCGGTGCGCGCCGGGTGACGGGCTCTTCAGTTCTTGACGTCGGCCGACTTGATGGCCGGAGCCCAGTCCTTGACCTGCCTGGCGACGAGGCCGCCGAACTCGGCGCTGCTCATCTTCACGGTGGTGATGCCCAGCTCTTCGAAGCGCTTGACGATGGCGGGGTCGGCCACGATGTCGGCCAGGGCCTTGCTGAGCCTGTCGGTCACGTCCTTGGGCAGGCCGGCCGGGCCGCTGACGCCGAAGTAGTTCTCGGCCAGCAGCTGCGGGTAGCCCAGCTCGACCACCGTGGGCACATCGGGCGCCAGCGGCGAGCGCGTGCGCGAGGTGACGGCCAGGCCCTTGATCTGGCCGGTCTTCATCAGCGGCACGTAGGCCGTGATGACGTCGATGCCCACGGGTATGGTGCCGGCGATGAGGTCGGTGGTCATCGGCGCGCCGCCCTTGTAGGGAATGTGCGTCATGCCGAACTTCATCTCGTGCTTGACCATCTCGCCCACGATGTGGCCGATGCTGCCGGGGCCGCCGCTGCCGAAGGTGCCCGTTGCGCCCATGAACTTGGGCAGGTCCTTCAGCGAAGCCGGGCCGCTCTTCGGGTTGCCCATGATCGCCACCGGCGCGATGCCGAGCATGGCCACGTGGGTGAACTGGGTCACCGGGTCATAGGGCTGCTTCGGAATGGTGAAGGGGCCGATGGACAGCGGCGTGCTGTTGCTCAGCATCAGCGTGTAGCCGTCGGGCGCGCTGCGCACGACCTCGTTGCCGCCGATGGTGCCGCCGGCGCCCGGCTTGTTGTCCACCACCACCGGCTGGCCCAGGGCCTTGGACAGCGGCTCGCTGATGGCGCGCGCGACGATGTCGCTGGCGCCGCCGGCGGCGAAGGTGACGACCAGGCGCACGGGCTTCTCAGGCCAGGCGGCGTGTGCGGTGCCCGTGGCCAACAGTGCGGCGACGATGAGGGTGTGGTGGATTTTCAAGCTCGGCTCTCCTGCGAAGTGGCGGACGGCTGCACGCAAGCGACGTGCCGAGCTAGGAACCGCGGTAGGTGCTGTAGCTGAACGGGCTCACCAGCAAGGGCACGTGGTAGTGGCCGGCGGCATCGGCAATACCGAAGTCGAGCTGCACCACGTCGATGAATGGCGGATCGGACAGGGCCACGCCACGCGCACGGAAGTAGGGCGCCACCTCGAAGATCAGGCGGTAGCGGCCCACGGCCATTTCGGCGGCGTCGAGCAGCGGGCCGTCGGCGCGGCCGTCGTGGTTCAGCGCCAGCGCCTTCAGCGTGACGGCACCCCCCGCATCCAGCCGCTGCAGCGTGACGTGCATGCCGGCCGCCGGGCAGCCGTGGGCGGTGTCGAGGACGTGGGTGCTGAGGTGGCCCATGGTGGCGCTGGGGTGAAGAGCTGGCGCTTGCCGATGGCTGCAAACTGTATACACTTTCGAATACACGTCAAGCGTCCGTTAACCCTGAAGCCGATCTCATGGCCCGTTCCCGCGCCGTCCTGAAGGTCATCACGGCTGCGCCGCCGCCGCGGCGGGCGCGCAGCCGCGTGGCCGCGCCCGAGCCGTCGAGCACCACGCAGCGCATCGTCGAATCCATCACCACGGCCATCGTCGAACGGCGCCTGATGCCGGGCACCAAGCTGGCCGAGCAGCAGATCGCCGACATCTTCAAGGTCAGCCGCACGCTCGTGCGGCAGGCGCTGAACCAGCTCTCGCGCGACCACCTCGTCACGCTGGAGCCGGCGCGCGGCGCCTTCGTCGCCACGCCCAGCGTGGACGAAGCGCGCCAGGTCTTCGAGGTGCGCAAGATGGTGGAAAGTGCCCTGGTGAAGCAGCTTTGCGCCGTGGTCACGGATGAACAGGTGGCCACGCTGCGCGCCCACCTGAAGCACGAAGCCGCGGCGGTGGCGCGCACCGACGTCACCGGCCGCACGCGCCTCTTGGCCGACTTCCACGTGGTGCTGGCGCGGCTGATGGGCAACGAGGTGCTGGCCCAGCTGCTGGCCGACCTGCTGAGCCGCTGCTCGCTGATCGCCCTGATGGTGCAGAGTTCGCATTCGGCGGAACATTCGGCCGAGGAGCATGTCGCCATCGTCGACGCCATCGAGCGCCGCGACGCCCGCGCCGCGGTGAAGCTGATGGAAGCGCACCTGGGCAACGTCGAGTCCAACCTGCAACGCCACCCCCGGGTGGGCACCCTTGCCGATCTGATCAAGCCGAAATGAACACCCCCTTGCCCTACCCCCGAGACCTGCGCGGCTACGGCCGCCAGGTGCCGCACGCCCAATGGCCGAACCAGGCCCGCCTGGCCGTGCAGTTCGTGCTGAACTACGAGGAAGGCGGCGAGAACAACCCGCTGCACGGCGACGCCACGAGCGAGACCTTCCTGTCCGAGCTGGTCACCGCCCAGGCCTACGAGAACCGGCACATGACCATGGAGTCGATGTACGAATACGGCTCGCGCGTGGGCGTGTGGCGCATCCTGCGCGAGTTCGACCAGCGCGGCCTGCCGCTCACCGTCTTCGCCGTCACTTCCGCGCTGGAGCGTTACCCCGAACTGCTGGCCACCTTCCTGGCGCGCGGCGACGAGATCGCCAACCACGGCCTGCGCTGGATCCACCACCAGCACATGCCCGAGGCCACCGAACGCAAGCACATCGCCGTGGCCACGCAGATGCTGAAGGACATGACCGGCGGCGCGTGGACGGGCGGCTGGTACACCGGCCGTGACAGCCCCAACACGCGCCGCCTGGTGGTGGACCAGGGCGGATACGAATACGACAGCGACTACTACGGCGACGACCTGCCGTTCTGGCTGCAGGTGGCCAGGAGCGACGGCACGCTGGCCCCGCACCTGGTGGTGCCGTATTCACTCGACACCAACGACATGCGCTATGTGCAGGCCCAGGGTTTCAACACCGGCGACCACTTCTACACCTACCTGCGCGACAGCTTCGACGCGCTCTATGCCGAAGGTGACGAGGCGCCGAAGATGATGAGCATCGGCATGCACTGCCGGCTGCTCGGCAAGCCCGGGCGCATCGGCTCGTTGCAGCGCTTCCTGGACCACGTGCAGGCGCGCGAACGGGTGTGGATCTGCCGCCGCATCGACATCGCGCGCCACTGGAAGCAGGTGCACCCGTTCGACCCCGACACCGCCTTCGTCTGGCGCTGAAAGACCGCATGCTGATGCTCGAACAACTCAACGCAGCCGACCGCGAGGGCTTCGTCGCGCTGCTGGCCGGCACCTATGAACATTCGCCCTGGGTGGCGGAAGCTGCCTGGCCGAAGCGGCCCTTCGTTTCGCTGGCCGCGCTGAAGCTGGCGCTGGTGGCGGCGGTGCGCGAAGCCGGGGCCGAGAAGCAGCTGGCCCTGGTGCGCTCGCACCCCGAACTGGCCGGCAAGGCCATGGTCAGCAATAACCTCACGGCCGAGAGCACGAACGAGCAGGGCCGCGCCGGCCTGGCCGACTGCACGCCCGAAGAGTTCGACAAGCTGCAGCGCCTGAACACCGACTACAACACGAAGTTCGGCTGGCCCTTCATGCTGGCCGTGCGCGGGCCGCGTGGCACGGGCCTGCATCGGCACGAGATCATCGCCACCTTCGAACGCCGCCTGGCCGGCAGCCGCGACTTCGAGTTCGCCGAGGCGCTGCGCAACATCCACCGCGTGGCCGAGATCCGCCTGAACGACAAGTTCGGCGTCACGCCCACCGAAGGCAACCGCGTGTGGGACTGGGCCGAGGCCTGGTCCACCCACAGCGACCCCGGCTTCAAGGAAGCGGGCCAGTTGACGGTGACCTACCTCACCGCCGCGCACCAGGCCGCGGCAGGTCAGCTGGTGGGCTGGATGCAGGAGGCCGGCTTCGACGAGGTGCGCATCGACACGGTGGGCAACGTGGTGGGTGTCTACCTCGGCGCCGACCCGGCGGCCCGGCGCCTGCTCACCGGCAGCCATTACGACACCGTGCGCAACGGCGGCAAGTACGACGGCCGGCTGGGCATCCTGGTGCCG